>CAZYHR010000036.1:0-27467 GCA_964647395.1 uncultured Intrasporangiaceae bacterium
TCCGACACCGCGGAGTACGGCGACTATGTCTCCGGCCCGCGGGGCATCGACCCGCACGTCAAGGAGAACATGAAGGCCGTCCTCGAAGACGTGCGCAACGGCTCCTTCGCCAAGCGCTTCATCGACGACCAGGACGCCGGCGGCCCGGAGTTCAAAGCGTTGCGCGACCGGGGCGCCCGGCACCCCATCGAGGGCACCGGTCGCGAACTGCGCAAGCTCATGGCGTGGATCAAGGACACCGACAGCGACTACACCGAGGGGTCGGCGGCGCGCTGACCCAGCCGGGTCCGTTCACCGGCCCACGGAAACTAGAGTTGCCGGGTGTTCGACGGGTGGCCGGTGGGGGCCGTGTACGCGCTGCTGTTCGTCGGTGCCGTGCTGCGCGGCAACGCCACCTACTGGCTCGGCCGGGGGGCGCGCCGGGGCGGCGAGAGCACCCGGGCGCGCGAACTGCTGGGCCGTCCGATGGTGCGTCGCGCCGAGACCCTGGTGGCCCGCTTCGGCGTGCCCGCCGTGACGCTGTCTTTCCTCACCGTGGGGATCCAGACGGCGATCAACTTCGCCGCGGGGTTGCTGCGGATGCCGGTGTGGCGCTATCAGATCGGGCTCTTCTTCGGCGCCCTGCTGTGGGCGCTGCTCTACACGACCGTGGGCTTCGCGGTGCTGGAGGCCTGGGTGGGTGCCGCCCCGTGGTGGGCCTGGCTGCTGGCGGTGGCGGGTGTCGCGGTCGTCTGGGGCGCCACCTCGTGGCTGCGTCACCGACTGGACCGCACCCCGCCGGCAGCCGAGGTCGCGACCGAGGAGTGAGACGCGGCATACGGGATCCGAGACGGCGGGGTGCGGCGCCGGTCGGTGAGTCACACGTCACGCCGCCCGGGCCCGGACCGCGGACGGGCGGGGGCCCGGGCCCTTCTAGACTCGGGTGAGGCACAGCGGGGTGCCGCTGCCCGATCCCGGCCCCGCTGCGGGGCCGCCCTTCCCTAAGGAAAGCGATCTTCGTGACCAAGCCCGTCGTCCTCATCGCAGAAGAGCTCAGCCCGGCCACCATCGACGCGCTGGGCCCGGACTTCGACATCCGCTACTGCGACGGCGCGTCCCGCGAGCAGCTGCTGCCGGCCCTGGCCGACGCCGACGCGGTGCTGATCCGCTCGGCCACCCAACTGGACGCCGAGGCCATCGGTGCCGCCCCTCGGCTCAAGGTCATCGCGCGGGCCGGGGTGGGCCTGGACAACGTCGACGTGCCGCGCGCGACCGAGGCCGGCGTCATGGTCGTCAACGCGCCGACCTCCAACATCACCTCGGCCGCCGAGCTGGCGGTCGGCCTGCTGCTGGCCGCCGCCCGCAACATCGCGCCGGCCAGCCAGGCGCTCAAGGGCGGCGCCTGGCAGCGCAGCCGATTCGGCGGTGTCGAGCTGCTGGACAAGACGGTCGGTGTCGTCGGTCTCGGGCGCATCGGCGCGCTGGTGGCCGAGCGGCTCAAGGGCTTCGGTATGGAGATCATCGCCTACGACCCCTACACGACGCCGACCAAGGCGGCGCAGCTGGGCGCGCGGCTGGTCGAGCTCGACGAGCTGCTGGCGACCGCCGACTTCATCACCGTGCACCTGCCCAAGACCGCCGAGACGATGGGGCTGATCGGCAAGGAGGCGCTGGCCAAGGTCAAGCCCGGGGTCGTCGTGGTCAACGCGGCGCGCGGCGGCATCGTCGACGAGCAGGCGCTCGCCGAGGCCCTGCACGACGGGCGGGTCGGCGCCGCCGGGCTCGACGTCTTCGCCAAGGAGCCGTGCACCGAGTCGCCGCTGTTCGAGTTCGAGAACGTCGTCGTCACCCCGCACCTGGGCGCGTCCACCGACGAGGCCCAGGAGAAGGCCGGGATCTCGGTCGCCAGGTCGGTGCGCCTGGCGCTGGCCGGCGACATCGTGCCGGACGCGGTCAACGTCTCCGGCGGCTCGATCGTCGAGGAGGTCCGCCCGGGCATCGCGCTGGTCGAGAAGCTGGGCCGGATCTTCACCGCGGTGGCCGGCGGGGTGCCGCTGCACCTCGACCTCGACGTCTGCGGCGAGATCACCGAGCACGACGTGAGCATCTGGAAGATCTCGGCGCTCAAGGGCCTGTTCATGGACGTCGTCGAGGGCCAGGTGTCCTATGTCAACGCGCCGGCGATCGCCGAGGCGCGCGGCGTCGGGGTGAGCCTGACGACCGACCCGACCAGTGGTGACTTCCGCAACATCACGACGCTGTCGGGATCGCTCAAGGACGGCACCGAGGTCTCGGTCTCCGGCACTCTCACCGGCCCGCGGATGCTGGAGAAGATCGTCGGCATCAACGGGTTCGACATCGAGGTGCCACTCACCGACCACCTGGCGGTCTTCACGTATGCCGACCGGCCCGGGATCATCGGCACGGTCGGCGGTCTGCTCGGCGACGCCGAGATCAACGTAGGCAGCATGCAGGTGGCGCGCAGCGAACGGCGCGACGTGGCGCTCATGGTCATGACGGTGGACTCCGAGCTGGCGCACGAGGTCGCGGCGCGGATCGGCGAGGCGATCAACGCCGAGCACTTCGCGGTGGTCAACCTCTGACGCGGACGCGGGACCGGGGGTCGCGCAGGTCACCGGCCGAGCGCGTCCAGGATGTGAGAAGTGCACTTCACATAGAAGGACGTCCTAGTAACCATGGGCGTGCTGCCACAAGCAGCCTCTCTCCCAACTCACCCACGCATCACCTGAGAGAAGCACGACCATGACCGAAGAAGAGCAGCAGGCTCGCCAGGCGCTGCAGGAATCGATGGACCTGCGGGACCAGCGGCATACCGACGACTGACGACGCCACGCAGCGGAGCAAGTGGCGAGGAAGTCGTCCTTTCCCAACACCGACGACTGACGACGCCACGCAGCGGAGCAAGTGGCGAGGAAGTCGTCCTTGCCGGCACCGATGACTGACCGTGGGCGGGCGTTCTCTTCGTGAGACGCCCGTCCCGCATGTTGGGCGCAGATTTAACCTGGGAGCATGACGGACGCACCCACCAGCCTCAGTCTCGCGGTCATCGGCGGGGACGGGATCGGACCCGAGGTGGTCGCCGAGGGACTGCAGGTCCTGCGCGCGGCCACCGCCGGCACCGTGAGCGTCAGCACCACCGACTACGACCTCGGCGCCCGGCGCTGGCACGCCACGGGCGAGACCCTGCCGGATACCGTGCTGGCCGAGTTGCGCGGTCACGACGCCATCCTGCTCGGGGCGATCGGCGACCCGACCGTGCCGTCCGGCGTCCTCGAGCGCGGCGTGCTGCTGCCGATCCGCTTCGCCCTGGACCATTTCGTCAACCTGCGCCCGGCCAAGCTCTATCCCGGGGTGGCCAGCCCCCTTGACGTGGCCCGGGTGGCCCCGGACGGCATCGACTTCGTCGTGGTCCGCGAGGGCACCGAGGGTCCCTACGTCGGCAACGGCGGCACGCTGCGCGCCGGCACCCCGCACGAGGTCGCCACCGAGGTCAGCGTCAACACCCGCTTCGGCGTCGAGCGGGTGGTCCGCGACGCCTTCGCCCGGGCCCAGGCCCGGCCCCGCCGGCACCTGACCCTCGTGCACAAGCACAACGTGCTGACCTTCGCCGGCCACCTGTGGCGGCGCGCCGTCGAGGAGGTGGGGGCGGAGTTCCCGGACGTGCGGACGGCATACCAGCACGTGGACGCCGCGACGATCTTCCTGGCGACCGACCCCGGCCGCTTCGACGTCGTCGTCACCGACAACCTGTTCGGCGACATCATCACCGACATCGCGGCGGCGATCGCCGGAGGCATCGGCCTGGCGGCCAGCGGCAACATCAACCCGGCCCGCACGACGCCGAGCATGTTCGAGCCGGTGCACGGCTCGGCTCCCGACATCGCCGGTCAGGGCAAGGCCGACCCGACCGCAGCCATCCTCTCGGTCGCCCTGCTGCTCGAGCACGTCGGGCTGGCGCCGGCCGCCCGGCGGGTCGAGCAGGCCGTCTCCGACGACCTGGCCCAGCGCGGCTCGGCCGCGCGCAGCACCAGGCAGATCGGCGAGGCGATCGCGGCGCGCCTGTGAGCGTCTAGAATCGGGCCCGAACGGCGTCCCGCCTTCGAGGACGGAGAGAGCACGATGAGCACCGACGTGGGCCTGACCTTCCGGGTGCGGCGCAGCGACCAGATCCGCAGCGACGCCGAGCGGGCGGCGATCCTGGCCGACCCGGGCTTCGGCAAGTCGTTCACCGATCACATGGTGCTGGCCACCTGGACGACGGACCAGGGCTGGCATGACGGCCAGGTCACGGCCTACGGGCCGCTGCAGATCATGCCGTCGGCGGCCGTGCTGCACTACGCCCAAGAGATCTTCGAGGGCCTCAAGGCCTATCGGCACCCCGACGGGTCGATCTGGAGTTTCCGGCCGGAGGCCAACGCCGAGCGCCTGCAGCGCTCCGCGAAGCGACTGGCGCTGCCCGCGCTGAGCACCGACGAGTTCGTCGGATCGCTGCGCGCCCTGCTCGAGGTCGACCAGGACTGGGTGCCGGCCCACGACGCGGGGGAGAAGAGCCTCTATCTGCGGCCGTCCATGCTCGCCCCCGAGGCCTTCCTCGGCGCGCGGCCGGCCGCCGAGGTCACCTACAGCGCCATCGCCCCCCCCGCGGGGGCCTACTTCGCCGGCGGGGTCAAGCCGGTCACCCTCTGGGTGTCGACGGCCTTCGCCCGGGCCGGCGAGGGAGGCACCGGCGCCGCCAAGTGCGGCGGCAACTACGCCAGCAGCCTGGCCGGCCAGCTCGAGGGCATCGAGCACGGTTGCGACCAGGCGGTTTTCCTGGACTCCTCGACGCACACGTATATCGAGGAGCTCGGTGGCATGAACCTGTTCTTCGTCACCGAGGACGGCAAGCTGGTCACCCCGGAGCTCACCGGCACGATCCTCGAGGGCATCACCCGCGCGTCGATCCTCGAACTGGCCAAGGACCTCGACCTCGAGCCGCAGGAGCGCCGCATCACCATCGAGGAGTGGCAGGAGGGGGTGGCCTCGGGCGACATCGTCGAGATCTTCGCCTGCGGCACCGCCGCGGTCGTCACCCCGGTCGGCGAGCTGCGGTGGGAGGGCGGCACCGCCCCGTCGACGGCGGGCGAGTCCGGCGGCGAGGTCACCCGGTCGATCCGCGAGCGGCTGCTCGACATCCAGTACGGCCGCGCCGAGGACACCCACGGCTGGCTGACCCGGCTGGTCTGAGGCCGACAAGGACCCGCATGCCGCTGCGCGTGGCCGCCGCCCAGGCCGCCTCCGTCGCCGGTGACCTGGCGGCCAACGTCGCCACCGCGGGCCGACTGGTCAGCGAGGCGGCTGAGCAGGGCGCCGCGCTCGTCGTGCTGCCGGAGGCCTTCCTCACCGGCTACGATCCGGCGGTGTTCGCCGGGCCGCTGCCGGTCGACGGCCGGTGGGACTGGCTGGATCCGTTGCGGGACAAGGCGATCGAAACCCAACTCGGTGTCGTCGCCGGGATCGTCCTGCAGCGCGACGGACGGCGCACGCTGTCCAGCCTCGTCGTCGGCCGGGACGGCACGATCGAGGTGCCCTACGACAAGCAGCACCTGGTCGGCGCCGAGCGCGAGCACCTGAGCCCCGGTGACCACGGTGCCTCGCTGGTCGTCGACGCGGTCGAGTTGGGCCTGGCGGTCTGCTACGACGGGTGTTTCCCCGAGCACGCCCGGGCGGCCAGCGACGCCGGGGCGATCGGCTACCTGTGCGGCGCGGCCTACCTGCGCGGCAGCGAGCACCGCCGCGATCTCTACTACGCCGCGCGGGCGCTGGACAACGGCTGCTACGTCGTGCTGGCCGGGCTCACCGGCCGGTGCGGGTCGCAGGAGTTCAGCGGCGGGTCGGCGATCTACGACCCGGAGGGCCGGCCGCTGGCCCGGCTGGGCGAGCAGGCCGGGGTGGTCGTCGCCGACCTGGACCCGGCCGTGGTGGCCAGCACCCGGGCGGCGCACTCGATGGGTCACGACCGGCTGGCCTCACTCGGCCCGCGCACCCGGGTGCGGCTGCGGTGACCGGGCCGATGCCCGGCCGGCCGGTGGGCGCGCCGCCGACGACCGACGCTGCCGAGCGGCCGCAGCGCAGGCCGCGGTCGGGCGGCCCACCCCGGCCGCGGCTGGTGGCGACCGACCTGGACGGGACCTTCCTGCGCACCGACGGCTCGGTCTCGGCCCGCACCGAGCGGGTGTGGCGGGCGCTGCCGCGGGCCGGCATCGAGACCGTGCTGGTCACCGCCCGCCCGCCGCGTTGGCTGCACGACCTCGAGCACGTCGTCGGGCCGCGCGGGATCGCGCTGTGCGGCAACGGGGCCTTCGTCTACGAGGTGGCCAGCCGGCGGCTGCTCGAGACGCACTGCTTCGAGCGGGAGGTCGTCCTGCGGCTCGCCGCGGACCTGCGGGCGGCCGTGCCGGGGGTGCGGCTGGCCGCCGAGCGGGCCAGCGGGCCCTATGTCGAGCACGGCTACCCCGACCCGCACCGCGACGCCGGGGTCCCGGCAGCGGTGCGCGGCACCGGCGCGCAGATCGCCGACGAGCCGGTCGGCAAGCTGCTGGCCATCGCCCCCGGCCTGCCGACGGAGGAACTGCTGGCCGTCGTCGAGCAGGTGGTCGCGGACCGGGGCCACCTGGCCTACTCCGGGGCGCACGGCCTGGCCGAGATCAACCCGCTCGGGGTGTCCAAGGCGAGCGCGCTGCAGACCTGGTGCGCGGAGCTGGGCATCACCGCCGAGCACGTCTGGGCCTTCGGGGACATGCCCAACGACCTGCCCATGCTCAACTGGGCCGGTCGCGGCTTCGCCGTCGCGAACGCGCACCCGAGCGTCCTGGCCGGCGCCGACGAGGTATGCCGCGCCAACGACGACGACGGGGTCGCCCGGGTGCTGGCTCCGCTGACCGGGCGGCGCCGGTCCGGGACGTCCTGACCCGGCACCGCCCGGAAACCGGGCATCGAACAGACCGGCATCGAACAGACCGGGCATCGAACAGACCGGGCATCGAACGGGCCGCGCCCCGGTCGGTCGTTCGGCCATTTCCGGGCCGCTCGGTCGCCGGCGCCCGCACGGATCCGACACGCCGGTCCGTATCCCGGACCCCAGAACTTCGCGATCCGGCCGGGCGTCTGGCATCCTGAGTCCCGTGCAGACTGCGACCAGCGTGACCACCGTCACCGTCCTCGTTATTACCTGAGCGCGACGAGCTCCTTCCCTCGTCGCGCAGACCTCCCGATCCGGGGGGTCTTTTTGTTGGTCCGGGCACACCCCGCCCGAGCCGGCAGCGCGACCGGGAGACGAGGCCGCAGCACCTGCACCCCAGACGTTTCCCCCATCCGCACCGCACCGATCGAGAGCCAGCGATGACCTCCCCCACGCTCGACCTGCACGTCTACGACACCACCCTGCGCGACGGCGCGCAGCAGGAGGGTCTCAACCTCTCGGTCGTGGACAAGCTCGCCATTGCACGCCAGCTCGACGAGCTCGGCGTGGGGTTCATCGAGGGCGGCTGGCCCGGCGCCAACCCCAAGGACACCGAGTTCTTCGCCCGCGCGCAGAGTGAGCTGCAACTGCGCCACGCCACCCTGGCCGCCTTCGGTGCCACCCGCCGGGCCGGGTCCCGGGCCGCGGATGACGCCCTGGTGCGGGCGCTGCTCGACTCCGGGGCCCCGGTCGTCACGCTGGTGGCCAAGTCGCACACCCGCCACGTCGAGCAGGCGCTGCGGACCACGCTCGAGGAGAACCTCGCGATGATCCGCGACACGGTGACCTTCCTGCGCGAGGAGGGCCGGCGGGTGTTCGTGGACGCGGAGCACTTCTTCGACGGCTACCGCCTCGACCGCGACTACGCGATCGAGTGCGTGCGGGCCGCCGCCGAGTCCGGCGCCGAGGTCATCGCGCTGTGCGACACCAACGGCGGCATGCTGCCGGCCCAGGTGGCCGAGGTGGTGCGCGACGTGCTCGACGCGTCGCACGCCCGCCTCGGCATCCACTGCCACAACGACACCGGCTGCGCGGTCGCCAACTCGATGGCCGCGGTCGACGCCGGGGCGACCCATGTGCAGGGCACGGTCAACGGCTACGGCGAGCGCACCGGCAACGCCAACATCCTCACCGTCGTGTCCAACCTGCAGGTCAAGCGCGGCTTCTCGCTGGTCAGCCCCGACCAGCTGCGCGAGGCGACCCGCATCTCGCACGCGATCAGCGAGGTCACCAACGTGCCGCCGTACAGCCGGCAGCCCTATGTCGGCTCCAGCGCCTTCGCGCACAAGGCCGGCCTGCACGCCAGCGCGCTCAAGGTCGACCCCGACCTCTACCAGCACACCGACCCCTCGGTCGTCGGCAACGAGATGCGCACCCTGGTCTCGGACATGGCCGGCCGGGCGAGCATCGAGCTCAAGGCCAAGGAGATGGGCCTGGACCTCAGCGCCTCGTCCGAGCTGGTGGCCCGGGTGCTGGCCGAGGTCAAGGACCTCGAGCTCAAGGGCTGGACCTTCGACGCCGCCGACGCGTCCTTCGAGCTGCTGCTGCGTCGCCACCTCGGCGAGGCGCTCAGCTACTTCCAGGTCGAGTCGTGGCGGGTCATCACCGATGCCCGCGAGGACGACGAGGCCACGTCGGAGGCCACCGTCAAGCTGGCCGCCGGCGGGCGGCGGCGGGTGGCCACGGGCGAGGGCAACGGGCCGGTCAACGCCCTCGACCACGCGCTCCGGCAGGCGCTGGAGGGCACCTATCCCGAGCTGGCGAGCATGGAGCTCGTCGACTTCCGCGTCCGCATCTTGGACGCTTCGCACGGCACTGACGCAACCACCCGCGTTCTCATCGAGACGTCGGACGGCACCACGACCTGGCAGACCGTAGGCGTAGCACCCAACATCGTCGAGGCCTCCTGGCGAGCCCTCGTCGACGGGATCACCTACGGACTACAGCGACAAGGAGTGACCGCACGATGACGACCACGACCGCCCATCCCCGGGCCGAGGCAGCGTTGACGCTGCGGCCCGGCTGCCCGGACGACGCAGCCGCCCTGTCCGACCTCGCCCTGCGCAGCAAGGGCTGGTGGGGCTACTCGGCGTCCTTCCTCGCGGCCTGCCGCGACGAACTGACCCTGGACACCGAGCAGGCGCAGCGGTGCGTCCTCATGCGCTTCGGCGACCAGCTCGCCGGGTTCCACCTGCTCGGCGAGCCGCAGCGCGCGGCCGGCCCGGGCCGCGGCGAGATCTCGATGCTCTTCACCGACCCGGAGTTCATCGGGGCCGGCGTCGGCCGGCTGCTCTTTGAGGACGCCAAGACCGCTGGGGCGCAACGGGGCTGGACGCATCTGCTGATCGCGTCCGACCCGCACGCGGTGGGCTTCTACTGCCGGCTCGGCGCGGTCCCGGTCGGGGAGCGGCTCAGCGGGTCGATCCCGGGCCGGTCGCTCCCGCTGCTCGAGGTCGCGCTGCCCCAGCGGGGCGCCGGCGGCGGCGGTCGCTTCCACGCCTCCTACTGGCGCTGATCACCCCGGCGATCCGGGCCGGGAGGTCGCCAGCAGGTCCGCGCACAGCGCGACGAGGTGCGAGCGCAGCATCTGGCCGCGAGCGGCATACGTCCGTTGCTCGCTGACGTAGGCCGCCCGGCCCTCGGGCGTCTCGATCGGCACCGGCTGGTAGCCGAGCGCGCGCAGGTCGTAGGGCGAGGCGCGCATGTCGAGTTCGCGCACGGCCCGGGCCAACTCGAGGCAGTCGGCGACGAGTTCGCCGGGCACGGCGGGGGCGAGTTTCATCGCCCACTTGTAGAGGTCCATCGTCGCGTGCAGGCAGCCCGGCTGGTCCAGGTCGGGCTGGGTGGCGCGGGTCGGGGTCAGCGTGTTGCGCGGCCGGGCCGGCTCGGTGAAGAACCGGAAGGCGTCGAAGTGGGTGCAGCGCAACGTGTTCGCCTCGACGACCGCGTCGGTGCCGGCGGGCCCGAGGCGCAGTGGCCACCCGGGGTGCCGGAGCTGCCGTTGCGGCAGGCGATAGACCATCGCCCACTCGTGCAGCCCGAGGCAGCCCAGCTGGGCCGGCCGCGCCGCGGTGCGGGACAGCAACTCGTGGACGAAGCGCACGGTCTCGCCCCGCTTGGCCAGGTAGGCCGCGAGGTCGAGCTCGACCCCGTCCCCGACGACCCGGTGCAGCGGCCAGCCGGCCCGTGCGGTGCCGGCCGCGTCGGCCAGCCGGACGTGCGGGCCCGGGTGCCAGCGGCGCACCGCGGCGGGGGAGAAGCGGTAGTAGGTGAACAGGAAGTCCTCGACCGGATGCGCCTGACCGGCGGCCCGCCGCTCGCGGTGCCCGGCGGTGAGCGTGTCGACCCGGGCGGCGTGCGCCTGCTCCCGGGCCCGCCACCACTGCCCGGCCAAGACCTCCACGCTGCCACGATAGGCCGGTCCGGCGCTGCGGACGGCGGTCCCGACCATAGAGTGAGCGGGTGCGGATCGCGAGATACACCACGGGCGCGGACCCGGCCTACGGAGTGGTCGAGGGTGAGCCGGGTGCGCAGGTGGTGCTGCCGCTGCGGGGCGACCCGCTCTACGTCGGCGTGCGGCCCGCCGGCGGCGACCCGGTGCCGCTGCAGGACGTGCGGCTGCTCGCCCCGGTGATCCCGCGCAGCAAGGTCATCGGCATCGGCAAGAACTACGCCGACCACGCCCGCGAGATGGGCGGCGAGGCACCCCTGGAGCCGTTGATGTTCCTCGTGCCCAACACCGCCGTCGTCGGCCCCGGCGACCCGGTCGTCATCCCGCGCGGGAGCGAGACCGTCGACTACGAGGGCGAGCTCGCCGTCGTCATCGGCAAGATCGGCAAGGACGTGCGGGTCGAGCAGGCCCTCGAGTGCGTCTGGGGCTACACCTGCGGCAACGACGTCAGCGAGCGCACCTGGCAGCGCGGCGACGGCCAGTGGTCGCGGGCCAAGGGCTTCGACACGTCCTGCCCGCTCGGCCCGTGGGTGGTCACCGACCTGGACCCGTCGGCGCTGGCGATCACGACCCGCCGGGACGGTGCGGTCGTCCAGCAGGGCAACACCGCCGACATGATCCACGACGTCGCGGCGCTGGTCTCGTGGTGCTCGACGTTCTTCACCCTGCTGCCCGGCGACGTCATCCTCACCGGCACGCCGTCCGGGGTCGGGCCGGTCCGGCCGGGCCAGCGGGTCAGTGTCGAGATCGAGGGCATCGGCACGCTCGACAACCCCTTCGTCCGGCGGTAGGGGTACCGGCCGCCGCCGGTGGCTTTCGCCAGCACGCCGCCGGCCGGGGACGGCCGGCTCGGCGACTACGCTGGGCCTCACCATGACTGAGCCCCAGGATCTGCCCGGCGCCGTGCGCCTCCGGGTCGCGCCCTCGCCGACCGGCGACCCGCACGTCGGCACGGCCTACATGTCGTTGTTCAACCTCGCCTTCGTGCGCCAGCAGGGCGGCCGGTTCGTCCTGCGCATCGAGGACACCGACCGGGCGCGCTTCCGGGCGGACAGCGAGGCGCAGATCTTCGACACGCTGCACTGGCTCGGGCTCTCGTGGGACGAGGGACCGGACGTCGGGGGGCCGTGCGCGCCCTATCGGCAGTCCGAGCGGCTGGCGACCTATCAGCCCTATGTCGAGCGGTTGCTCGAGGCGGGCCTGGCCTACAACTGCTGGTGCTCGCCCGAGCGCCTGGCTGAGATGCGCGAGCGCCAGCAGCGCGAGAAGGTGCCGACCGGCTACGACCGGCTGTGCTACGGCAAGTCGCGCGACGAGCGCGCGCAACTGCCCGGCTTCGCCGACACCCCGGTGGTGCGGATGCTCGTGCCCGACGACGCACCGACGGTCTTCGACGACCTGATCCGCGGCAAGGTCAACGCGCCGATGCCCGACGACCAGGTCATCCTCAAGGCCGACGGCTACCCGACCTATCACCTGGCCGTCGTCGTCGACGACCACCTCATGGGCATCACCCACGTCGTGCGCGGCGAGGAGTGGATCTCCTCGACGCCCAAGCACCTGCTGCTCTACCGGTGGCTCGGGCTGCCCGAGCCGCAGTTCGCGCACATGCCGCTGCTGCGCAACACCGACAAGTCCAAGATCTCCAAGCGCAAGAACCCCGCCGCCCGGCTGCTGTGGTTCCGCGAGAACGGCTATCTGCCGGAGGCGATCTGCAACTTCCTTGCGCTGCTTGCCTATCCGCCCGCGCACGGACAGGAGGGTGAGGACGTCGAGGTCTTCGACTTCGTCGACTTCATGCGCGACTTCGACTGGCGCAAGGTCAACCCGGTCGGCCCGATCGTCAACCTCGACAAGCTCAACTGGCTCAACGGCGTCTACATCAGGCGGCTCGCGGTCGGCGACCTGGCCTCGCGGCTGCTGCCCCATCTCGAGGCCGACGGCGTGCTGTCCGGCAACCCGTCGCTGGGCGAGCTCGGCCGGCTCAAGGAGATCACCGCCCTGATCCAGACCCGCATCGCCCGGCTCACCGAGGCGACCGCCCTGGTCCGGCCGTTCTTCGTCGGGGACGACGCCGTGGAGATCGCCGACGATGCGCGCGGCCAACTCGACGAGCGGGCCGGCGAGGTGCTCGATGCGGCGCTGCGCGCGTTGAGCGACCTCGACGACCACGCCGGCGGGCTGCTCGGCTCGCAGCCCGCGTGGCATGCCGCGGCCATCGAGGCGGCGCTGCGCGCGGCGATCGTCGACGGCCTGGGCGCCAAGCCCAAGGTCGCGTTCACCCCGCTGCGGGTGGCCGTGTCCGGGCAGCGGATCTCGCCGCCGCTGTTCGAGTCGATGCAGATCCTCGGCAAGACCGCCACGCTGGCCCGGCTGCGGGCGCTGCGCGACCAGCTCTGAGGGCCGGCCATCCGGTTTGAGGGCCGGTGGCCGGGGCCGCTATGATCGACCCTTGGTTCGCCTCCGCGGTCCCGGCTCCGGGCGCGCGACGGGGTGATACCCATTGGGGTATGGTGTAATTGGCAACACTACGGATTCTGGTTCCGTCATTCTAGGTTCGAGTCCTGGTACCCCAGCCAGGTCGGCAGCGCGCC
The DNA here is from genome assembly GCA_964647395.1 of uncultured Intrasporangiaceae bacterium. GTDB lineage: Bacteria > Actinomycetota > Actinomycetes > Actinomycetales > Dermatophilaceae > Phosphoribacter. Next base: position 13,046 of record CAZYHR010000036.1, read on the forward strand.
GGCCGATTCGGTGGAAACCCCGGTGAACCGGTAAAGTCTCCACCTGCGCGCGTGCGGCCCCAGGGTCGAACGAGCGCCGCTAGGGCCCCGTTGTGTAGCGGCCTAGCACGCCGCCCTCTCAAGGCGGTAGCGCGGGTTCGAATCCCGTCGGGGCTACCACAGCCACGAGCCCCCCGGCCATCGGTCGGGGGGCTCGGTCGTGCCGGTGGCCGGTCAGCGGGTGTCGCGCTGCGCGGCGGCATACCGCTCGTGCAGGCGGGTGCGGACCTGCTCGGGGGTGTAGGCGCGCCGCCGGCGCTCCTGGCGGGCCACCAGAGCGCCGCCCGCGGCGATGCCGACCAGCCCGGCGACGCCGAGCAACTTCCACACCGAGGTCCGCGGCCTGCGCACGCGGGAATCCTATGCTGTGGCGGGTGGCCCGACCCGCTGCTGCCATCCCGCTCGACACCGCGGTCGAGGCGACCCGCACCGGCGACGTGTGGATCTTCCGCGGGCGGACCTGGGCCGACCGGGCGATCCAGGGCCTGACCAACGCCCCGGTCAACCACGTCGGGATGGCCGTCGTGCTCGACGACCTGCCGCCGCTGCTGTGGCACGCCGAGCTCGGCCGGTCGCTGACCGACGTGTGGACCGGCGGCCGGCACCGCGGCGTGCAGCTGCACGACCTGCGGGCAGCGGTGACCCGCTGGCAGGACGACTATCACCAGCGGGCCTGGCTGCGGCAGCTGCACCCTCAGGTGAGCCGCGAGCAGGAGGACGCCCTGCTGCGCACCGTCGCCCGGCTCGACGGGGTGCCCTTCCCGACGACCGGGCGGCTCGCCTGGCGCTGGTTGCGGTCCCGCGGCGGCTATCTGTCGGGCCGCCAGGCCCGGCGCAAGGGGATCCGGCCCGAGGTGGCCTTCTGCGCCGAGGTCGTCGCGACGACCTACGAGGCCATGGGCCTGCTCGAGGCGCACGCTCCGGACAGCTGGTACGACCCGGGTCGCTTCTGGAGCGGCGACGCGCTGCCGTTGGTCGCGGGCTGGAGCCTCGGCGACGAGGTCGCCGTGCTCGACGCCGCCGGCCGCTGGGGCTCGGGAACCGGCTGATCGGCCGATCCCGTCGGACCGGCCGGTGTCCTGGTCAGGGTCGGGCGAGGCGATCGCGCAGGCCGGACGCCCGCTGCGCCGGGCGGGCGATGGCTCGGCGCAACGCCTCCTCGGTGCCGACCACCCGCACCCGGTCGGTGGCTCGGGTCACCGCCGTGTAGAGCAACTCGCGAGTCAGCAGCCGCGACTCGTCGTCGGGCAGCACGACGGTGACCTCGGCGGCCTGGCTGCCCTGGCTCTTGTGGATCGTCAGGGCGTGCATGGTCTCGACGTCGGCCAGCCGCGAGGTGGCCAGCACGGTGGCCTGTCCCGGGCTCGCGATGGCCGCGCGCAGCGGTGCGTGGGCAGCCGATGCGTGTCGGCCGCCCCCCGGCCGGCCGGGGCGGCCGTCGCCGCCCCGCCCCCGCCGCTCGGCGGCCGCCGCTGCCACCGTGACCCCGGTGTCGCCGTTGAAGAGCCCCAGCCCGTAGTCGTTGGCGGTGACGAGCAGTGGCCGCCCGGCATACCACTCGCGCCCCCAGCCCGTACCGACGGGCAGCCCGGAGTCCTCGGTGAGCCAGCGCTCGACCTGACGATTCCAGTGCCCCGCGCCGAACGGCCCCTCTCGGTGTGCGCACAGCAGCCGGTGCCGGTCGAGGATCTGCAGCGCGCCGGCGACATCGCCGGCCTCCGCCGCCCGACGCAGGTCCTTGGCCGCCGCGAGCGCGACGGCCCGGACCTCGCCGAGGGCGGCCGGGTCACCGGGGTCGAGCCAGGCCACCTGGCCGCCACCGGACCGCAGCACGGCGACCGCCCCGTCGGCGTCACCGTCACGAATCGCCCTGGCCAGCAGGCCGATCTGCGCGCCGAAGCGATGCGACGTCTGCAGCGCCCCGACCGCCCCGGGATCGAGGGCGGCATAGCCGCCGACGAGGTCGGCGAGCACCGCGCCCGCCTCGACCGAGGACAGTTGGTCGGGGTCGCCGACCAGCACCAGCCGGGCGTCCGGGCGCAACGCCTCCAGCAGCCGGGCCATCATCGTCAGCGACACCATCGAGGTCTCGTCGACGACGACGAGGTCGTGGGGCAGCCGGTTGTCGCGGTCGTGACGGAAGCGGGTGCGGGTGCCGGGCCGCCACCCGAGCAGCCGGTGCAGGGTAAGCGCGGTGAGCTCGCCCATCCGGGCCCGGTCGCCGCCGGGCAACCGGGCGGTCGCCCCGGCCACCGCCTCCTGCAACCGGGCGGCGGCCTTGCCGGTCGGTGCGGTGAGCGCCACCCGCAAGGGCCGCCGGCCCGCCGCCTCCTGCTGCTCGGCGAGCAGGGCGACGAGCCCCGCGACGGCGGTGGTCTTGCCGGTGCCCGGGCCACCGGTGACCAGCGCGGTCCAGCGTCGGGCTGCCGCCGTCGAGGCGGTGCGCTGCTCGTCGAATCCGGGCGGGAAGACCCGGTCGGCCCCGGCGGCCAGCAGCGCCTCGTCGACCTGGGGCCCCGGCCGCCGGGCCCGCTCGCGCAGCAGGTCGGCGATGAGGGTCTCCTCCCGCCAGTAGCGGTCGAGGTAGAGCAGGCCGGCGTCGACGCGCAGCACCGCCGCGCCGGCCAGCGGGCTGGCCTGCACGGCCGCCAGCCAGCCGGCCGGGTCGGGCCAGTCGAAGCCGGTCGCCTCGGGGGTCGCCGCTGCGACCCCGGACAGGTCCAGGCACACCGACCCGCCGCGCAGGGCCCGCACCGCGAGCGCCACCGCGAGGCTGACCCGCTCGTCGGACTCCTGGCCCAGGGCGCTGAGCCGGTCGGCGACCTGCACGTCGGGGGTCTCCAGGACGCCGAGGTCGGTCAGCACCCGCAGCGCCCCCCGGGCGCGCACGGACCGCCGTCGGTCGTGCGGGTCGGCGGTCGACGGGCCCCCGGGGCCGGCCTCGTGACCGCTGGTCGCCGGCCGGCTCACCCGGCCACCTCCTCGTCGGGCCCGGGCAGCCGCCCGGTGCGTGGGTCACGGTCGGTGAGGCAGTAGAGGTGGCCGCCCGGCGCGCGCAGCACGGTCCAGCGCTCGTGGGTCGCGACGAGTTCGGCCCCGAGGCCGGTATGCCGAGCGGTCGCCGCGGCCCGGTCCGCGCAGGCCAGGTCGGGGTGGGCGCGCACCGGTCCGGCCGGCTCACCGAGCCGGTGCAGCAGCACCCGGGGGCGCGTGGGCGGGCCGGGCAGGACCGCGAACTCGGGTCGCGGGCCGGCGACCAGGTCGCCACCGAGCAGGGCCTGCCAGAACCGGGATTCGCGGTGCCACGACGATGCCGGGATGTCGATGCAGACCTGGTCGAGGACGAGGTCCGCGTCGCGGCCCAGGGCGGGCCGCCCGGTCACCAGGGTGTTGCACAACAGCAGCCCGCCCGGTGAGCGCATGACGACGACTCCCTCGTAGCGCCAGGCCGCCGTCGCGCCCAGCGCCGTCGCGTGCGCGACGGCGGTCGTCCGGTCGGTGCCGTCGAGGTCGAGGTGGGTGCGCGGCGGCGGCGCGCCGGGTGCGTCGCCCCCGGTGGGTGGGACATCGATGCGCTGCAGCTTGACCCACGGATCGCCGTGCGCCGGCAGGAGCGTGACGAACTGGCCGGTCGCGCCACGCGCCGCCGAGATCGTGCCGCCGGTGGCCGCGGCCCAGAACCGCGTGGCCGCGGCCCAGTGCCGGGCCGGCACGTCGAGGAACAGGTGCAGCCAGGCTGGGACGACGGCGCCGGGGTCCGGGACGGCACCGGTGGGCACCCCGTTCATCGGCCCCTCCCGTCGAGCAGGTCGGACAGCGCGACGACGAGTTCGGCGCTGGGGCGCCAGGAGAAGACTCCGGCCGGGTGCCCGTCGACCAGCGGCGTCTCGGGCCCGCACATGCCGCGGACGAACAGGTAGAGCACGCCGGCCAGGTGGCGGCCCGGGGCGTAGCCGGCCAGCCGCCAGCGCAGGAAACGGTGCACGACGACGCAGTAGAGCAGCGCCTGCAGCGGGTAGTGCGAGTGCAGCATCGCCTCGGTGAGCTCGGCCGGACCGTAGTCGGCCGTCGTCACCGGCCGGTCGGGGTCGCCGAGCAGGTTGGTCTTGTAGTCGACGACAAGGTAGCGGTGTCCGCCCGGCAGCGTCGCGTCGGGCACCCGCAGCACCGCGTCGATCGAGCCGGCCAGGTAGCCCCGTAGCGGCTGGTCACCCAGCGCCGGCGTCTCGAGCCGGGCGGCGTAGGGGCGCAGCGGGTCGTCGGCCGGCAGCCGGGCCCGCAGCAGTGGGGCGACGTCGCGCAGCCGCGGCTCGGCCGGGCCGCCGCTCGACCCGCCGGCGGGCGGGCCGCGGCGGTCGCCGCCGGCGAGCGGCAGTTCGAAGTCGAGCTCGCGCAGCCGGTCGCCGAGCGGCACGTCGGCGAGCGTCACACCCGGGGCCAGCGGGCCGAGCGGGGTGTGCTGCATCGGCACGAGGGCCGCAGCGAGCTCGTCGGCGCCGACCGGCACCGGCCACCAGCGAAGCTGCTCGACGACGTGTCCGCGCAGCTCGGCCCGGGGGTCGGCGGCCGTGGGGTCGGCGTGCTCGAGCACCGCGTGGACCAGGCTGCCGAACCCGGCCCCGGCGGGCAGTTGCGCCATCGGCGAGGGGATGCCGGCCGGCTTGGGCGCCGGCTCGAGCGGCAGTGCCCCCGGGACGAGCAGGGCGGAGACGAGCGGGGGCGGGGCGGCATACGAGTCAGCCTGCTCGTCGGTGACGGCGCGGACCTCGGGTTCGCTCGACACCCCCGGCGGCTGGTCGTCCTCGACCCGGATCAGTCCCGAGTAGGAGGTGCGCCGCCAGTCGGCGTCGACCCGGCGCTCGAAGCTGCGCGCCGTCAGGGTCGGCCCGGCGGGCGGGGCGGGCACCATGCTGGGCCGGTCGACGGCGGAGACCTCGTAGCGCAGCGCGCCGAGTTCCTCCCACGCGCGCAGCACCTGGGCGACGTAGCCGTCGTCGCGCAGTGGCACGACGTCGGGCACCGGGCCGATCTCGGGGGTGCGGCCGAACAGCAGCCGGTGCAGCCCACCGGCCTTGGTGTTGTGGGTGGGCGCCCACCAGGCGACGACCTGGGACTGGGCTCGGGTGAGGGCCACGTAGCAGGTGCGCAGCGTCTCAGCGGCGTCTTCACGGTCGTGGCGCTCCTTGCGCTCGGCCCAACCCGGCCCGCCACCGCTGACGTCGAGGGACCGGCGCCCCGTCTCGTCGTGGAAGCGCAGCAGCTGGTCCCGGTCGGTGGACCGGCCGTCGTACTCGAAGGGGAGGTAGACGACGGGGTACTGCAGGCCCTTGCTCGCGTGGATCGTGACGATCTGCACCGCGGCGGCGTCGCTCTCCAGCCGGCGGGTGCGCTCGGTGACGGGTCGGTCGCGCAGCCGCTGGTCGCGCAGCCAGGCGAGCAGACCCGCGATGCCGAGCCGTCGCTGCACCGCGGTCTCGTGCAGCAGTTGGCCGACGTGCCGCAGGTCGGTGAGCAGTCGCTCACCGCCGGCGACCCGCAGCACCCGGGAGCCCAGCCCGCGCTCGTCGGCGGCTTCGAGCACCGCCGACACCCCGGCCGACCGGGCCAGCAGCGCCCAGCCCCGCAGCAGGTCGGCGACCCGGTCGGTGACCTCGTCGCCGCCGGCGTCGATGCTCGCGGCCGTCTCGCCGACGAAGGGGGTGAGCGCGGCCGCCCGGACCGTGGCGGACCGGTGCGGTTGTTCGAGCGCCTCGAGCAGCGCGAGCCAGGCCTGGCCGGCGGCGCTGTTGACGACATGGCCGCCGCCGCTGAGCACGGCGGGGATGTCGCGGGCGGCCAGCTCGCCGCGGACCAGCTCGCCGTGGGCGCGCACGTGGACGAGCACGGCGACGTCACCCGCCCGCAGCGGCCGGTCGCACCAGGTGGCCCCGGAGGTGAGCAGTCGGACGATGTCGGCGGCGCAGTCGCGAGCGATGTGCTCGCGCGCCGAGCTGACCTGGATGTCGTTGGACTTGAGCAGGCGCAGGCCCGGGGTGTCGCGCGCGACCACCCGGAGGCGCACCGGCGCGGGCGCCGGGGCACCGGCGAGCCGGCTGGGCGGCAGCACCGGCTCGACGTGCCGCACCGGGATGCGGGGGTCGCCCAGCTCGGCACCCTCGAGCAGCACGCCCAGGGCTCGTACTAGGTCGGCGTCGCTGCGGTGGTTGTGCGACAGGGTCGCCTCGTCGGTGGCCCGGGTGCGCGCCGCGAGGTAGGAGACGATGTCGCCGCCCCGGAAGGCATAGATCGACTGTTTCGGGTCGCCGATGAGCACGACCGTGGCGGCGCCGTGGAAGGCCCGCTCGACGACGTCCCACTGCACCGGGTCGGTGTCCTGGAACTCGTCGACCAGGACGAAGCGCCACCGACCTCGCATCCGGTCCCGCGCCGGCGCGCCGGCCTCGGCCAGGGCGTCCGCCAGGCGCGAGAGCAGGTCGTCGTAGCCGAGGATGTGCAGCCGGCGCTTGCGCCGGTCGACCTCGGCGCGGCAGGCCCGGGCGAAGGCGACCCGAAGGCCCGGGGTCGAGTCGGGGTCGAGGCCGTCGGGCACCAGCGCGGCCTGCGGGTCGCCGACGGCCTCGCGCCCGATGGCCAGCGCCTGGTCGTAGGTCACCGAGGGCCGCTCGACCTCCGCGAAGTGGCGCAGGTAGAGGTCGTCGACGACCTGCACGACGAGGTCGTCGAGGTCGTCGACGAGCTCGACGTCCGGGTCGGAGTCGCCGGCCACGCCGAGCGAGCGCAGCACGAGCTGACAGAACTGGTGCGTCGTCGCGATGGTCGCCGCGTCGAAGGAGGCCAGGGCGTCGCGCAGGCGGCGCCGGGCGGCGGCCCGGTCGGGCAGTCGCCGCAGGTGCTCGAGCAGCGCGTCGGGCGAGCGTTCGTCGCCGGGCTGGCCGCCGCCGTCGTCGAGGTCGTCGTCGAGGTCGTCGTCGGCCAGCGCTCGCTCGGCGCTGACCAGCGCGGTGCGCACCCGCTCGCGCAGTTCCTGGCTGGCGGCCCGGCCGAAGGTGATGACGAGCATCTCGTCGAGCCGGGCCGCGCCCTCGGCGACCAGCCGCACGACGATGGCGGCGACGGTGTAGGTCTTGCCGGTGCCGGCGCTGGCCTCGAGCAGGGTGGTCGTCGCGCCGCTCGGCAGCGACCCGCGGATGTCGAAGGCGGGCAGGTCGAACGACCCGAGGATCCCGGTGGGCCGGCTCATGGCTCGCGCCTCATCGCAGCGTCCTCTCCGCCTGTGCCTCGGCGGTGAGCAGGGGATGCCAGAGTCGCATCGCCAGCGCGCCGAACATCGTTGTCTCGCCGGGAAACTCGAAACCTGGCGGAGGGGGTCGGTCCAGTCCGGGTAGGCCGCCGCGGCCCCACACGCGCAGCAGGGCAGAGTCGGACCCCTCACCGGGGAAGGCGTCCGTGTCGTCCCACGCGCGGTGGGCCTGCGCGATCGCCGCCGACACGTCGCGGCCGTGGAGTCGTTGGTTGGCGTAGCTGAACGAGGCCTTGACCGGCAGCGGCAGCGGCTCGCAGACGCCCAGGTCGCGCAGCGCGACGAGGTCGCGGAGGTGGCCCCGGGCCGAGTCGTCGAGCGGGCCGATGACCGACACGTCGACCCCGCTGCCCGAGGCCCGGCGGCCGATGGTGTGGGCCTGCCAGGCACCGTCCGGGTGGTGCGCGGTGAGCGCGAGCAGGCGCACCCACGACGCGAGCCGGTGCGATCCGGCCAACCGGGAGTACGAGACCGGCACGAGCCGGCCGGCATACAGGCCGGGGACCGTGCCGCGCAGCCGGCGGCCGTCGCCGAGGTCGAGGTCGACGTCGACCGCCGACGGGTCACCGGTGCGTAGGGCGCGGGCGGTGTCGGCCAGGGCGCGGACCTCGTCGACGATGGTCCCGAGGGCGCGCCAGCCGAGCCGACGAGGTGGCACCACCCCTCGGCGCCACTCGCGCTGCATCGCCGCGCCGGGCTCGATGCCGGCGAGCAGGTCGGCCAGGACGCGCTCGGCGACGCCCCACTGGACGAGCGCGTCGAGTTTGACCGGCACCGCGTCGCTGACCGGATCGGGGTCGAAGGGCAGGGCGATGTCGAGCCGGCCCCGGGCCAGCAGGTGCCGGACGGGGTGCTTGACGAAGGCGAGCAGGTCGTCGAGCGCGACATCGCCCACGGCCGGGGCGGGCAGCGGCTCGGCGAGGAACGGCGGTGGCGCGTCCCGGACGCCGGTCGCGGCTGCGGCGCTGGCGAGCGCGTCGCGGTCGAAGGAGAAGGGCCCACCCTCCAGCAGCCCGCCGCCGGCGGCTCGCGAGGTGAAGTTGCGCGGGTCGAAGGGCTGCAGCGGGTGCCGGGTCGTGACGATCTCGCCGACCGGGACCGGGGGCACCTGGGCCGCCCCCGTCGCGGCGGTGCCGGCACCGCTGCCGGGCCCGACGGCGGTCTCGTCGAGCGCATCGAGCAACTCGCCGAGCGGCACGGCCGGCGGACGGGGCTGTCCGGTGTGCGGATCGGCGCCGGTGTAGGTGACGACGAGGGCCTCGCCGGCGGCCAGCACCGCGTCGAGGAACAACTGCCGGTCCTCGCTGCGCGGGTCGCGCTCGCCGGTGACCGGGTCCCGGGCCAGCACGTCGTCCCCGTCGGCCACCCCGACCCGGGGGAAGACGCCGTCGTCGAGGCCGAGCAACGCCACGACGCGGTGCGGCACCGAGCGCATCGGCACCATGGTGCACACCGTGAGGGTGCCGGTGCGGAAGTTGGCGCGCGTCGGCCGGCCGGCGAGACGGCCCGACAGCAGCGCACGAATATCACTGAGCCGCAACGAGGTCGATGCCAACCCGCTCGGCTCGGCGGCCTGGCGCAGCCGGGCGAGCTCGCGCTCGGCCTGGCCGACCTGCCAGGCGTCCGCGGGGGCGACCGCGGTGATCGAGGCGAGGGCGTCGCCGAGGGCCTGGACCCACGCGTCGAGGGTCTGCGGGCCGGTCAGCCGGTCTGCGGCGATGACCAGCCGGTCGAGCAGCTCGGCCACCTGCCCGGCCAACTCGAGCTGGCTGCTGCCGACGTCGTCCAGGGGCAGGGTCGTGTCGAGCCACGAGCGGGAGTCGTCGCTCATCGCGACGCCGGCCAGGATGCGGTCGACGCCGAAACGCCAGGTGTTCTGCACGAGGGTCTCCAGCCCGAACGGGCGACGGTGCTGGGCGTCGAAACCCCAGCGCACCCCGGACTCCTGCACCCAGGACGTCAGCTGGTCCAGGTCGTCGTCGCCGAAGCGGAAGCGACGCCGCACCGGCCCGGCCTGGGCGAGGTCGAGCACTTCGCTGGCCGTCACCCGACCGCCGGCCAGGTCGAGCAGGGTGTCGAGCACGGCGAGCAGCGGGTTGGTCTGGTGCAGCGCCCGGTCGGCCAGCCGCACCCGCAGCCGGTGGGCCGGGTGGCCGCGGTCGCCGACGACCTCGCCGAGACCGAAGCCGGCCTGCACGAGCGGAGCGAAGGTGTCGATGTCGGGGCACATGACGAGGATGTCGCGCGGCTCGAGGGTGGGGTCGTCGGCCAGCAGGCCGAGCAGCACCTCGCGCAGCACCTCGACCTGCCGGGCCGGGCCGTGACACGCGTGCACCTGGACGCTGCGGTCCGCGGGGTCGAGCACTCGCTGACCGCGCTCGGCGGGGGTGGGCCGGCGCGCCTCGTGCAGATCGTGCTGGAGCCAGTGCAGCAGGGTGTCGGGGGCGGGGGTGGGCGCGGCGACGACCTCGTCGGTGGCCGGGGTGAGCCCGTGCAGCGTGCGTTGCAGTTCGCGGACGTCGCGGCCGAGGCTGGCCAGCAGTCGGTGCCCCACGTGCAGGTGGCTGTCGTCGAGCCGGCGGGCCAGCGGTCGGTCGGCGCCCGCTGCGGCCAGGGTCTGCCACAGCCGGTCCGACGGATGCGGCAGCCACAGGTGCACATCGCGATGCTCGGCGAGCGCGTCGAGCAGTTCGACATCGGTGGTCGAGAGCCGGGTGTGTCCGAACAGCGAGAGCCGGGCCGGCAACTCGACCGTCGCCGGCCGGCTGCGCAGGGCGGCGAGGACCTCCGTATGCCGCTGCCCCGGGGTGGGTGCCTGGACCGCGGCGGTGACCCGGCGCCACAGCTCGGCCTGCCAGCGCAGGTCGTCCGGCAGCGCGGCGCCGAGACCGTCGCTGTCGTCGCCGGCCTCCCAGGCGGCGAGCAGCGCGGGGCGCTGCGCGGCATACGAGGCGAACAGACCGGCGAGGCGGCGGGCGACGGCGAAGCGGCGCCCGCGACGCAGCCCGTCGGGGTCGGCGACCGGGTCGGGTTCGTGGCCGAGGTGCCGGGCCAGGGTGAGCGCCCATGGCTCGTCCAGACCGGCGTCGATGCCGGCGAGGACCGGCCAGGCCAGCGCGTCGGGCGACCAGGGGTCGTTGTCGCGGGTGCCGGCGATCTCGGCGACCAGCGACGCCGGGGTGCGGAAGTCGACGGCCGCGCAGACCCCGTCCTCGGGCCGGTGCCCCGGTGTCCCGGCGCCGACCCCCAGCCGATGGGAGAGCCGTTGGGACAGCCACCGCTCGACGCCCTTGGCCGGCACGGCGACGACGTCGAGGGCGAACGGGTCATCGGGCGGCGTCGCGAGCACCCCGGCCAAGCCGTCGGCGAGCAGGTCGGTGCGCGCAGCGCGGTGCAGGTGGATCGCCATGTCGGTCCAACCCTAGGGCGCCGCACCGACACCCGCCGGGTCGGCTGCGGCTCAGCCCAGCTCGCGCAGCCGCGGGAGCACCTGCCCGGCGAACGTGCGCAGGAACCGCTCCTGGTCGCCGCCCGGACCGTGAACGACCAGGTGGTCGAAGCCCCAGTCGACATAGGGCCGCACCAGCTCGATGACCTGCTCCGGGTCGTCGGTGACGATCCACCGCTTGCCGACCTGCTCGATCGGCAGCTCGTCGGCCAGCCGCTGCAGCGCGACCGGGTCGCTCGTGCCGTGCTTCTGCTCGGCGGTGAGCGACAGGGGTGCCCAGAAGCGGCAGTTGGCCAGGGCCTGCTCCCGATCGGGGTCCCAGGAGAGCTTCAGCTCGATCATCCGGTCGTATGCCGCGTCGCCGCGTCCGCTCCTGGCGCGGCCCTCGGCGACCGCCGGGAGCAGCTCGTCGCGGTAGAGCTCGGCGCCCTTGCCAGAGGTGCAGATGAAGCCGTCGCCGGCGCGGCCGGCATACCGGGCCATCATCGGGCCGCCCGCGGCGATGTAGACGGGCACCGGTGTCTGCGGCCGGTCGTAGATCGTCGCGTCGACGGTGCGGTAGAACTCGCCCTCGTGGGTGACCCGGTCCTCGGTCCACAGCCGGCGGATCAGCCCGACCGCCTCGCGCAGCCGCGCGAAGCGCTCCTTGAAGTCCGGCCACTGCCGCACGGAGCCGACGACGATCTCGTTGAGGGCCTCGCCGCTGCCGACGCCGAGGGTGACCCGCCCCGGATAGAGGCAGCCGAGGGTCGCGAACGCCTGCGCGAGCACCGCGGGGTTGTAGCGGAAGGTCGGGGTGAGCACCGAGGTGCCCAGCTGCACCCGTTCGGTGCGCTCGCCCGCGGCCGCGAGCCAGGCCAGCGAGAAGGGTGCGTGCCCGCCCTCGTGCCGCCAGGGCTGGATGTGGTCGCTCACCCAGACGCTGTCCAGGCCCACCTGCTCGGCCAGGACGGCGAGCTCGACCAGCTCACGGGGCCCGAACTGCTCGGCCGATGCCTTGTATCCGATGCGCATGGCTCCATCCTGCCCCCAGGCGGGCGGCCGGCGGGCCCGCCGTGCGGCGGTGGCCGGTCGCGGACCGGAGCGTCCGGACCGGTGGCCGGAGCCTCAGTAGACGACGACCTTGTCGCCGATGCGGACCTGGTCGAACAGCCAGGCGGTCTTGGCGTAGTCGCGGGTGTTCGTGCAGCCGTGCGAGCCCTTGGGGTTGTTCGCGGTGCCCCAGCCCTGCGCGGCGAACGTCGAGGAGTAGTGCACCGCCTCGCCGCCGTTGTAGAACATCGAGAACGGCATCGGCGCGTTGTCGTAGAGCGTCGAGTAGTGCATGCGCTTCTTGAGGAACACCGCGAAGGTGCCGTTGTCGCTGGGGAACTGCTTGGTGCCGAACCGCGCGTCCAGGGTGAGCTGGATCTGGCCGTCGACGACCCACCACAGCTTGCGGGCCGACTTCGAGGCGCACAGCACCCGGCCGGTCAGGCAGCGCGGGTCCAGGCCGGTGGCGGTGACCGGCTGCTGGGGTGGCTTGACGACGTTGTCGAGCTCGTCGGAGGTCGGCTTGCGGGTGGCGGCCCAGATGCGGTCCAGGGTGCGCTGGTCGACCTCGCCGGTGGTGGGCAGCCCGCGTCGGCCCTGGTAGCCCTTGACGGCGGTGGCGGTCGTCTGGCCGTAGTAGTCGGAGACGTTGCCGGAGAACCACTTGAGTTGCTTGAGCCGGGCCTGCAACTCCCGCACCCGGGCCCCGGAGGAGCCCACCTTGAGCAGTGCCGGGCCGGCCTGCGGGGCGGTCGGGGTCGGGGTCGGCTGGGCCGGGGCGGCGACCGGCTGGGCGGTCGGAGCGGGCGCGGCGGTCGGGGCCGGCGCCGCGGTGGCCGAGGGTCCTGCGGTGGCGGGCCCGCTGGTGGCGGGCCCGCTGGTGGAGGGCCCGCTGGTGGAGGGCCCTGTGGTCGACGGCGCTGCGGTGGAGGGCGCTGCGGTGGACGGCTCGCCGGTGGCGGGCGCTGCGGTGCCGGCCGGGGTGGACACCGAGGTCGGCGTGAGCTTGCTCACACCGGCGTCGGAGGGCGTCGCCGAGCAGCCGGCGAGCACCAGGCCGGCGACGGCAACGACGAGGACGCGGCTGTTGCGGAGACTCACGATGCACTTCCTGGAGGTCGGCCCGGACGCCGCGCTGCGGCATACGGAAGACGATGTTAGGGCCGCGCGGTCGGTGACGCCTCACACGTTCGGCCGGCCGGACACGTGTTGGACGTCTGAGGTGGCCGACGGGTTGCTCGGGTCAGTGGGTCAGAGCTGCTGCTGTTGGGCCTGGTGGGCGCGGCGCAGCACCTCGGTGAGCTTGTTGGCGCCGGCGACCACCGTCGCCGCGTGCAGTCGGCCGGGCTGGCGGGAGAGCCGCTCGATCGGGCCCGAGATCGAGACCGCCGCCACGACCCGGCCCGACGGGCCGCGCACCGGCGCGGACACCGAGGCGACGCCGGGCTCGCGCTCGCCCACGCTCTGCGCCCACCCGCGCCGGCGCACCGCTGACAGCGCGGTGGCGTTGAACCGGGCTCCCTGCAGGCCGCGGTGCAGGCGGTCCGGCTCCTCCCAGGCCAGCAGCACCTGCGCGGCGGAGCCGGCGTGCATGGTCAGGCTGGCGCCGACCGGGATGGTGTCGCGCAGCCCCATGGGCCGCTCCGCGGCGGCGACGCAGATGCGCTGGTCGCCCTGGCGGCGGAACAGCTGGGCGCTCTCGTTGGTGTGGTCGCGCAGCGCCCCCAGGACCGGCCCGGCGGCGGCGAGCAGGCGGTCCTCGCCGGCGGCGGAGGCCAGCTCGGCCAGCCGCGGGCCCAGGACGAACCGGCCCTGCATGTCGCGGGCGACCAGGCGGTGGTGCTCCAGGGCGACCGCCAGCCGGTGCGCGGTGGGACGGGCCAGCCCGGTGGCCCCGACGAGCTGAGCGAGGGTGGCCGGACCGGCCTCGAGTGCGCTGAGAACCGTGGCGGCCTTGTCCAGGACGCCCACACCGCTAGAGTTGTCCATGCACTGATATTGCCGTCTCAGCGCATGAGACGCAACTCCCGGGGCGCGGGATCTGACAGATCCTGAGGGGAACCGGGCTCGTGACGTCGCCGCGGCGCCACGACAAGTATGCCGCGAAAGGTGGGATCATGGCGGGGACGCTGGCCGAGAAGGTGTGGGAGTCGCACGTCGTGCGCCGGGCCGCGGGCGAGCCGGATCTGCTCTACATCGACCTGCACCTGCTGCACGAGGTCACCAGCCCGCAGGCCTTCGACGGGCTGCGGCTCGAGGGTCGCCAGGTGCGCCGGCCCGACCTCACCCTGGCCACCGAGGACCACAACGTCCCGACCACGCCCGGCCCGATCACCGACCCGGTCAGCCGCACCCAGGTGGAGACGCTGCGGCGCAACTGCGCCGAGTTCGGGGTGCCGATCTATCCGATGGGCGACGCCGAGCAGGGCATCGTGCACGTCGTCGGACCGCAACTGGGCCTGACCCAGCCGGGTCTGACCATCGTCTGCGGTGACAGCCACACCTCGACCCACGGCGCCTTCGGGGCGCTGGCCTTCGGCATCGGCACCTCCGAGGTCGAGCACGTCCTCGCGACGCAGACCCTGCCGCTCAAGCCGTTCCGC
>CAZYHR010000037.1:0-27448 GCA_964647395.1 uncultured Intrasporangiaceae bacterium
GCGCGCCGGGGCAGGCCATGGGTTTTAATGATACCGCGGCCACCGATATCTACACGCTCGGGGTCGTCGGCTTCGAGACGCTCACCGGGCAGCGGCCCTTCGACCGGGGCGCGCCGGTGCCGACCGCGCTGGCGCACATCAACGACGACCCGCCGCCGCTGCCGCCCGAGATCGGCGAGCCGCTGCGCTCGGCGATCGAGACCTGCCTGCTCAAGGATCCCGCCGACCGGCCGGCCAGCGCCGCCGCCCTGGCCGCACTGCTCGGGATGCCGGTCGCCGGCGTCGCCACCGCCGCGCCGGCCACCTCGATCATCCCGGTCACCGACCTGCCGACCACCCACCCGGGCGCCCCGCCCACGCAGGTCGTCGGTCCGCCCGGCTCCACCGCGGTGCTCCCTCAGGGGTATGCCGCCGGCCCGCCCGGGGTGGCGGGCCCGGCACCCGGGCACCCGGCACCCGGCCACCCGGCACCCGGCTACCCGGCACCCGGGCACCCGGGGCCGGCGGAGCCGCGGCGGCGCAGCGCCGGGGTGTGGTGGCTCGTGCCGGTGCTCGTCGCGCTGCTCGTCGGCGGGTTCCTGCTGTGGCAGTCGGTCGGGCGGGGCGCGAACCCCGCGCCGACCTCGCCGACCGGGCCGGCGACCCGCACGACCGCGCCGGCCACCACGGCGACGACCACCATGACGACCAGCACCATGACGACCAGCACCATGACGACCAGCACCATGACGACCAGCACCCCGACGACCGCGCAGCCGCGCCGGGTGACGCTGCGGGAACGCGACTACACCGGGCAGACGGTGGGCATCGTCCGGGCCGACCTGACGACGCTCGGCTTCACGAACATCGACACCCGCGAGGTCGACTCCGCCGAGCCGGCCGGCACCGTCATCGGCGTGAGCCCCACCGGCAACGTCCCCGTGACCGAGTCGATCCTGCTCACCGTGTCCAACGGCAAGGGCAAGGACGACGGCGGTGGCAACAACGGCGGTGGCAACAACGGCGGCGGCAACACCGGCAACAGTGGCAACGGCAACAGCGGCCATCACAACAGCGGCAGTAGCAGCAGTGGCGATAACAACAGTGGCTCGGGCAGCACGGGCCGGGGCATGGCGACCACCGGAGCCGACGGTGGCTGACAAGGGGGACGGACCATGAGCGCGCGGCGCCTGCTGGGCGGACGCTACGAGATCGGTGAGGTCATCGGGCGGGGCGGGATGGCCGACGTGCACCTGGGTTTCGACACCCGTCTCTCGCGCCAGGTGGCGATCAAGATCCTGCGCTCCGACCTGGCCCGCGACGCCAACTTCCTCACCCGCTTCAAGCGCGAGGCGCAGTCCGCGGCCGGGCTCAACCACCCGGCGATCGTCGCCATCTTCGACTCCGGCGAGGAGGTGCACCTCGACGACCGCGGCGAGCCGGTCCACTCGCCCTACATCGTCATGGAGGTGGTCCAGGGGCAGACCCTGCGCGAGCGCCTGCAGACGCATGGCCCGCTGCCGCCCGACGAGGCCGGCCGGATCAGCGAGGGGGTGCTCGCGGCGCTGGCCTACAGCCACCGGATGGGCATCGTGCACCGCGACATCAAGCCCGCCAACGTCATGATCACCGAGTCCGGCGACATCAAGGTCATGGACTTCGGCATCGCCCGGGCCATCGCCGACACGCACGCGACGATGACCCAGACCCAGTCGGTCGTCGGCACCGCGCAGTACCTCTCGCCCGAGCAGGCCCAGGGTAAGCCGGTCGACGCGCGGTCCGACCTGTACTCGACCGGGTGCATGCTCTTCGAGTTGCTCACCGGGCGGACCCCGTTCGTCGGGGACACCCCGGTCTCGATCGCCTACCAGCACGTCGGGGAGTCCCCGCAGCCGCCGTCCACGCTGCGCAGTGGCGTGCCCGCGGCATACGACGCGATCGTCCTGCACGCGATGACCAAGGACCGCGAGGGGCGCTATCAGAACGCCAACGACTTCCGGGCCGACCTGATCTGCGCGCGGGAGGGACGGCCGATCTCGGCGGAGGCGGCCGGGGCGATCGCCCGCACGACCGCGCCGGCGACCACGGTGCTGCCGACCACGCCCGTGCCGCTGCCCAGCCGGCGGGGGCGCCGCGACGACACCGACGACCTGCCCCTCGTGCTGCGCCACGACGACGACGAGCCCGAGCGGCGGCGCGGGCTGGCCTGGCTGGGCCTCGTGCTCGCGGCCGTGCTCGTGCTCGGGGCGCTGGTGTACTTCGGACGGGACCTGCTGGCCGCGCCGCGCACCGAGCAGGTCGCCGTGCCCTACGTCGTGACCAAGACCGAGGCCGAGGCGCGGCGCACCGTCGAGCAGGCGCGGCTCTATCTGGCCGCCGAGTACGTGCAGGACGCCACCGTCGAGCAGGGCCGGGTCATCGAGCAGTCACCGCAGCAGGGCAGCCTCGTCGATATCCAGTCGACGGTGCGGGTCAAGGTGTCCAGCGGGCCGGGCGCGACCCCGGTGCCGCGGCTGGTCGGGCTGACCAAGGACGCCGCCGCCGCCGCGCTCAAGACGGTCGGGCTGCCGACGCCGATCGTCGTCATGGTCGACGACCCGGCGCAGGCCAAGGACATCGTCGTCTCCAGCGACCCCGCCGAGGGGGTCTCGGTGCCGCTGACCAAGCAGGTGACGATCAACGTGGCCAGCGGCAAGGTCAAGGTCCCCGGCGTCGTCGGTCAGCACGCGACCACCGCGCGCACGCTGATCGCCACCGCCAAGCTGGTCGTCAAGGAGGAGCGGGTCGAGCGGGCCGACGTCCTGGAGGGCACCGTCGTCGAACAACTGCCCCCGGCCGACTCCGTCGTCGACGTCGGCACCGAGGTCGTCGTGCGGGTCGCCGTCAAGCCCCCACCACCCACCGCCACCGTGACCACCACCGCCACCGTGACCACCACCGCCACGCCTCCGCCGCCGCCGACCATCGCGCCGACCACCGCCCAGCCCACCGGCACCGGCCAGCCCACGACGCGCCGTCCGTGACGAGGGCGTCGGCCGTGCCTTGCCGCCGGGGGTGCGTGCCGGCGGGCGGCTCGGCGGGCGAGCGAACTCCGCGCCGCGCGGCCTCAGCGGTGCACGAGCGGGCTGAGCCCGGCGGAGCGCTCGACGGCACCGGCGTCGCCGCAGCTGGCCAGCCAGTTGGCCAGCAGACGGTGGCCGCCCTCGGTGAGCACGCTCTCCGGATGGAACTGCACCCCGTGCAGCGGCAGGTCGGCGTGCCGCACGGCCATGACGATGCCGCTGGCGGTGCGGCCGTTGACGACGAGTTCGGCCGGGAGCGTCGCGGGGTCGATGGCCAGCGAGTGATAGCGGGTGGCGGTGAACGGCTCGGGCAGCCCGGCGAGCACCCCGGTGCCGTCGTGCTCGACCTGCGAGGTCTTGCCGTGCAGCAATTCGGGCGCCCGGCCGACGGTCGCGCCGATGAGCACGCCGAGCGCCTGGTGGCCGAGGCACACCCCGAGCATCGGCTGGCCGCGCTGGGCGCACGCCCGGATCATCTCGATCGACACGCCGGCCCCCTCGGGCGTGCCCGGCCCGGGCGAGACGAGCACCCCGTCGAAGCCCGCGCCCTGCTGCGGCGTCACCGCGTCGTTGCGCAGCACCGTGCACTCGGCGCCGAGCTGCTCCAGATAGCCGACGATGGTGAAGACGAACGAGTCGTAGTTGTCGACGACGAGGATCCGGGTCACCGCGTCAGCGTAGCCGTGGGCGTCGGCGTCGGCGTCGGCACGGTCACCTCGTCCAGTGGCAGCCAGCCCTGCACCACCGGGAACACCCACGCGAACAGCGCCGCCACCACGAGCGCCGCCAGCAGCGCGCACTGGGCCGACTTGGCGAGCCGGCCGCCGGGCAGCCGGCGCCAGAGCGCGGCATACACGTCAACCACGCTCCGGTATGCCGCCCGGCCGGCTCGGCGCGGCGCGGCCGTCGAGGGTGCCGGGGGGCAGGCCGGCGGCGCGCGGATAGGTGCCCTCGAGCTGGGCGAAGACGATGTAGCGGCGGGCCGCGGAGAACGGCGGGTCGCAGGAGGTCAGGGTGAGCCAGGCCTCGGTGGGCGCGACGCCGGGCCGGCCGGGGACGGGTGCGATGACCTCGACCGCGGTGGGTGGCACGATGTCGTGTCGCCGGACGCGATAGACGGCGTAGGCCTGCCGGGTCTCGATGACGATGGCGTCGCCGGCCACCAGGCGGTCGATGTGCAGCAGCGGGTTCCCGCTGCCGGCGCGGTGACCGGCCAGGCCGAGGTTGCCGATCTCCCCGGCCAGCGCGGTGCCCGGATAGTGGCCGATGCCGCGAGCCAGCACCGGGGCGCCGACCCCCTCGTAGACCGGCCGGGCCCAGTCGGGGTCCAGCCGGGGGATGCGCAGGATGGCCAGGACCTGGCCCTCGATGACCGGCCCGGCCGGGGACCCGGGCCCCGCGGCACCGCTGCTGGGGTCACCGCTGTGGGGGTCACCGCTGTTGGGGTCACCGCTGTGGGGGTCCGCGGCGACGGTCGGGTCGGCGCCCGGGCCGATCGCCAGGTCGTCCAGCGAGTGGCCCTGCGCGAAGGCCTGCTCGATGCTGCCCACCGTCGCGGCCTGGGCGCGGGTCTCGACCAGCCCGACATAGCCGATCTGCCAGACGACGAACAGCAGCACGACCAGCCCGGCGGTGACGAGCAGTTCGCCGACCACCCCAACCACGCCGCGCAGGCTCACCCGGCGCATCGCGGTCACCGGGGCACCGTCGCCAGCTGCACGCCCAGGGCCCCGGAGAAGCCGGGGAACTCGTCCCGGCCGGTGCTCTCGCTGACCTGATAGCCCAGCCCGACGGCGTCGACCCACTGCTTGTAGACGGCGATCTGCGGGTCGGCGTCGAGCGCCGCGCGCAGGTCGTCGAGCCGGCCCATCGCCCGGATGACGAACGGCGGCGAATACACCCTGCCCTGCAGGATGAGGGTGTTGCCCACGCAGCGCACCGCCGACGTGGCGATGACCCGTTGGTCCATGATCATCATCGCCTCGGCGCCGCCGCGCCACAGCGCGTTGACGACGGCCTGGACGTCCTGCTGGTGCACGACCAGGTCGTCGGCCCGCACCGTCGGCGGCAGCTGCGCCAGCGGGAGCGCCGAGTCGTCGAGCACCACGGTGAGCACCGGCCCGGCGACCGCCCGGGTGCCGGTCACCGGGCCGAGCACGCCGATGGTCCCGGTCAGCGAGGTGAGCCGCTGGTCGCCCGGGGCGGTGCGCACGGTGAGCTCGTCGATCTCGGCCTGCAGCGTCTTGACCCGCTCGGCCTTGCTCGCCACCGCCTGGTTGGCGTCGGCGACCAGCGCCGGCAGGTCCCGGTCGCTGCGCAGATCGGTGCCGCTGGCCGCTTGGAAACTGGTCGCGAACAGCACCCCGGCCAGCGCGAAGACCACCGGCGCACCGACCCGCCAGAGCGCTCCCGGCCGGCGGCGGCCCGACCCGTCGGCCGGTCCGGTGGCGGCCGCCGGACCCGACCGGTCGTCCGCACCGCGGGCCGGTCCGGCCGTGGCGGAACCCACGCTCGGGTCCGCCGCGGACGGGTCTGGCGCGGGCGGCATACCAACTACGCTAAGGCACACCACGCATGTGAGGAGTTCCCCCAAGTGCCCGAGGCCAAGGACAACCCCGCGCCCAAGGACAAGCCGGTGCCCCCGGCCGCCAAGGCCGCCGCCGAGCGGGCCGCCAAGGCTGCCGAGGAACGCCGCCGGGCCCAGAAGGCCGCGGCGCCCAACCCGACCTGGTGGGTGCCGGTCTTCGTCACGCTGATGATCGTCGGGCTGCTGTGGATCGTCGTCTTCTACATCACCCAGGGCCTGTGGCCGGTGCTGGCCTTCGGCTACTGGAACCTCGTCATCGGCTTCGCGCTCATGCTGGCCGGGTTCATGATGACGATGCGCTGGAAGTAGCGCCCGACTTACATCGCTGTAGTTCTCCCCAGCTGTGGATAGGCCTGTGGACAAGGTGCGCGGTCACGGCGCGCCGCCGGCCCGGCGCTGCTCCCGCCGACGGTATGCCGCCGTGCCCGGCGTCGGGGCCCACCGCACGATCGCGCCCTGCTGTGCCGCGGTCCACAGGCTCGACGCGGCCCAGTAGGCGACCAGCCCGGCCGGGACGACCGGGGCCGAGACGAGCAGGCCGGCGGCGGTGAGCAGCGGCAGGGCGGCATAGGTGCGACGTTGCAGGTCGGCGGTCATCGCCTCGGGAGTGCCTGCCGGAGAGGCGGATTCAATGGCGGGCAGGTTGGGCAGGGTGAGCCAGCGGGTGCTGGCGTAGCCGACGCCGGCGGCGACGGCGGCCAGGGCGATGACGAGCATGCCGGGGCCGGTCAGGCCGAGATGGCCCAGGGTGGCGGGCAGAGTGACGCCCAGGACGTCGGCGGTGCGGGCGCTGGCGACCAGGTCGGCGGTCATCGCGCCGACCGGGTGGCCGGCGGCGACGTCGGCGAGCAGGCGGTAGAGCGTGAACAGGGTCAGCCCGGTGACCAGCGCGGGCAGGCAGCCGAGCGATGCCCCGTGCTCGGCCCGCACGGCGCGGGTCTGGGCCAGTTGGGCGCGGACCGATTCGGGGTCGCGCCGGCCGGCGTAGCGGCGGGCGATGTCGGCCAGCGCCGGCCGGGCCCGGGCGGCCGCGTGGGCCAGGCGCACCTGGCGCACGACGAGCGGCAGCAGGGCGCCGCGCACGCAGACGACGAGCGCGACGATGGCCAGCAGCCACGCGGGGCCGGCTGCCAGGCCGGCGGTGGCGAGTAGGTCGTGGGTCGTCGCCAGGGGCCAGGAGATGGCGGCTTCTAGGGGGCGCAGCAGGGTCAGCAGGGCGTCGAACATGGTGGGCTCCGGGATCGGCGGGCGCAGGCGGGTGCGCTGGCGGTCGGGTGCAGGGCAGCGGCGCGGATCGAGGGGCGATCGGCCGCGGGATCGGTTGGGGTCGGGCGCGCAAGCGCCGGAGCGGGGACGAAAACCCACGTCAGCGTGTCGGTCATCGCCCCCGATGACGCCGGCCCGAGCGCAAGCGCCGGAACGGGGACGAAAACCCACGTCAGCGTGTCGGTATTCGCCCCCGATGACGCCGGCGGGCAACTCAGCGGCGGGCGACTGGGCCGCCAGACACCTCAGCCGCAGTCACTCCAGCGGCCGGTGGCTCAGCGGCAGGTCACTTCAGCGGCAGGTCAACGGCACTGCCGACCGGGGGCCCTGGGACGGGCCACACCCGGACGATCGGGGTCGGCCGGATGCGGCACCAGCCGATAAGCCTGGCGGGCGTGCGCGCGCACACGCAGCGGAGCGATGGGGGGCTGAGCCCCGGCCAGTCGGCGGGTGGCGACCAAGCCGACGGCCAGGGCGGTCAGCACCCCGATGGCGATCGAGGCCGGCGCGGCCCCCGAGCCTGCCTGCGAGAACAGGACCGGCAGGGCCAACGCCAGCACGACCACCGACACCAGCGCCACGACACGGTGCGGCGGGCCGGCGAGCGTGGTCAGCCACGCGGCATACCGGCTCTCCTCCGGCACTTCACGGGACGGCTGACGCGCTCGCACACGGGGTCAACGCCGCGCGGGGCGGTCAGGTTCCCGTGCAAGGATGGCGGGCATGAAGGCAACTCTGCACACGAACCATGGGGACATCAACGTCACGCTGTTCCCCAACGAGGCACCCAAGACCGTGGCCAACTTCGTCGGCCTCGCCACGGGTGAGCGCGAATACCAGGACGAGGCCGGCCGGCGTAACCCGATCCCGTTCTACGACGGGCTGATCTTCCACCGGATCATCGCCGGCTTCATGATCCAGGGAGGCTGCCCGCTCGGTCAGGGCTACGGCGGCCCGGGCTACACCTTCGACGACGAGCCGCACCCGGACAAGCAGTTCGACCGGCCCTATCTGCTGGCCATGGCCAACGCCGGCAAGCGCGCCGGAGCGGGCACCAACGGCTCGCAGTTCTTCATCACCGTGTCGACCCCGACCTATCTCAACGGCAAGCACACGATCTTCGGCGAGGTCGCCGACGGCCCCAGCCGCGAGGTCGTCGACAAGCTGAGCAACGTCGCCACCAACCGCGACGACCGGCCCCTCGAGGACGTCGTCATCGAGCGGGTCACGGTCGAAGAGGACTGACCGACAAGCGTTTTCGACGAGTTGGGGTGAGCGGCCGGCATACCGGAGCACGATGGACGACCAGATGACCGAGCCGGTGTGCCCGCGCCACCGCGACCGGGTCAGCTATGTGACCTGCCAGCGTTGCCGGCAGCCGGTCTGCCCGGAGTGCCAGCGCCCCGCGGCGGTCGGCGTGCAGTGCGTCGGGTGCGTCGCGGCCCAGCAGGCCGCGCAGCGCCAGACCGTGTCGGTGCTGGGCGGTCGGGCCATCGGGGGGCGCGCCACCGTCACCTTGGCGCTCATCGTCGTCAACTGCCTGGTGTATGCCGCCCAACTCGCCCGGCCGTCGCTGACCACCGACCTGCTGTTCTGGCCGATGCGGGCCTGGGACGAGCCGTGGCGGGCGATCACCGGCGCGTTCCTGCACTCGCCGTCGCTCTATGCCGGCTTCCTGCCGGTGCACCTGCTGCTCAACATGTGGTTCCTCTGGCAGATCGGGCCCTATCTGGAGCAACTGCTCGGGCACGCCCGCTTCGCGGCCATGTACCTGCTGTCCGCGATCGGCGGGCACGCCATGGTGCTGTTGCTCGCGACGCCGCCGGCCAGCATCGTCGGCCTCGACCCGCAGTCGGCCTGGAACACCGGCGTGGTCGGCGCGTCCGGGGCGGTCTTCGGGCTGTTCGCCGCGCTCATCGTGCTGCAACGGCACCTGGGCCGCACCACCGGCGCGCTGTGGTTGACGCTGGCGCTAAACGTCGTCCTCAGCCTGACCTGGCCGGGGATCTCCTGGCAGGGTCACCTCGGCGGGCTGCTCACCGGGGCGCTCATCGCCGCGATCTTCACGCGGCTGCGCGGCCGCGAGCAGCGCGGCTGGCAGTGGGTCGGGCTGGTGGCCGTCGGCCTCCTCGTCGTGGGCGCCATGGTGGCCAAGCTGCTCGGCGTGCCGGACGTCTTCCGGTGATCGGCGCAGGGCGCCGGGCGCTCGGGGGGGCCGCGCCGAGTCGGGTGGCCCGACGGGCCGGGATTTCCGGCGACCCTCGGCCAATCCGCCGCTCCCCCGGGTGTGTGACCCGCGGGTAAACAGGGCAGGATGTGAGGCAGCAACGACGCCCTGACCCGGGGTCGGTCGTGACACAGGAGGGACACCCCGCATGGCTAAGAAGAACGACGGCACGTCGGCAGCCGAGCGGCTCGCGGCGCTGCGCGCGGCGATCGCCCCGGCAGCGTCCAAGGGCAAGGAGACCGCCAAGACCTATGCCCCCGTGGCCAAGGAGATGGCGACCGCCGCGGCGAGTGCTGCGGCCGAGGCCGCCCGCACCTACGGCCCGATCGCCAAGGAGAAGGCCGGCCACGCGCGCGACAAGGCCGCCCCGGTCGTCAAGGACGCCGCCGAGCGGGCCAAGGAGGCCGCGACCCCCTACGTCGAGGCCGGCATCGAGCGCGCCAAGCCGCTGCTCGAGCAGGGCAAGGAGAAGGCCGCGCCCTATGTCGAGGCCGCCGCGCCCAAGGTGCAGCACGCCATCGACGACCTGGGCCCCCGGGTCGACCACGCCCGCGACACCCTCGTCGACGACCTGCTGCCCAAGCTGTCCGCGGCCGTCGCCGCGCTGACCGCCGCCACCGTGTCGGCCAAGGACCAGGCCACCGAGGTCGCCGGCCGTACCCCGGGCGCCATGGCGGTCATGAAGGGCGAGGCGGTCGCCAAGCCCCGGCGCAAGAAGGGCGGGCTGCTCATCCTCTTCGGGCTGGGCGCGGCGGCGGCGGCCGCGGCGGCCGCGTTCGTCGGGCGCAAGCCCAAGGACGACCCGTGGGCCGCGCCCCTGGGCGACACGTCCTATGTCCCGCCGTCGTCGGGCCGCGGCTCCACCGTCGACACGCTCAAGGACAAGGCCGCCGAGGTCAAGGCGTCGGTCGCCGGGGCCGCCGGGGCCGCCAAGGACAAGGCCGGCGAGGTCGTCGAGGCCGCCAAGGACAAGGTCTCGCACGCCGCCGACGACGGCAAGGACGCGCTGACCCAGGCCGCCGACGAGGTCGAGGACGCCGCGGCCGAGGCCACCGACGCGGCTGCCGACGCCGCCGACGCCGCAGCGGAGGCGGTGACCGATGCCGCCGACGCCGCCTCGGATGCGGCTGCCGACGCCGCGGATGCCGCGGCCGAGGCCGTGCAGGAGGCCGGCGACCAGGCCCGGTCGACGTGGGACACCTCCGTCGAGGCCGTGCAGGACGCGGCCCAGGACGGCAAGGACAAGCTCAGCTGACCGTCCCGGCAACCCGACGGGGGCCGGTATGCCGCGGGCGCGGCATACCGGCCCTTGGTCGTCAGCGCAGCCCGCAGGCCCGGCGCCGGCACCCCCTGGGCCAGCCGCGCCAGCCCCGGTCGCGCAGGATCTCGCCGAGCTCGCCCGCGAGTTGGCACGGGGTGACGGTGACGTCCCACCAGCCGGCGCGTGCCGTGAGCCAGCCGTGGCCGGCCGCCCGGCGGTCGCGGCCGGCGTCGCGGGATCGGCCCCAGCCCTCGTGGCCGAGCCGACCGTCGAGCTCGACGAGCAGCCGCTGGCCGCGATAGGCGCGATCGTGCCGGGCGTCGATGCCCTCGCCCGGCTGCTGGCCGACGCTGACCGGCAGGCGGTGGGCTCGTTCGACGTCACGGACGTAGCGGACCTCGAGGATGCTCTCGGCCCCGCCCGCGACGATCCCGAGCAGGTCGAGCAGCTGCACCCGGTGCCGGTGGCGACTGCGCTCCTGCAGCCGGGCGGCCAGCAGGCCTGGCGTGGTGCGCTCGTCGGCGACGGCGCGGGCGATGGTCGCCACGGCGTCGTCGATGCGCTGCCGGTCGGCCAGGTCGAGCAGGGTGTGGTCCACCGTCGTCACGAACGGCCAGACCAGCTCGTCGACGTGCTCGTCCAGGTGGCGCATCCGGACCAGCTGGACCCCGTCGAGGCGGGCGGGCTTGCGCGAGTGCGGCACCCCGAGGGTCACCAGGCGCGGCTGCTGGCGGATCAACCCCCACTGGTATGCCGCCCCGGCCAGCACCAGCGCCGCCCCGGGTCCGGCCGCGAGCTGGGCTGCGACCACTCGGGTGTGCCAGTCCGTCCGGCCCGGCACGGTCTGGTAGACGCCCGGGTGCACCCGCACCCAGCGCCCCCGGCGCAGCCGCCAGTCGACGGCTCGCTCGGACAGCCCCGCCGAGCGGGCCTGGGCTCGGGTGACCAGGCCGGACTGCTCCGCGACGAGTTGGGCCAGCCGCTCCGGCGTGATCGTGCGGTCCGGCTGCCAGAAGGGCCGGCCGAGGGCCGGGTCGAGGTCGTCGGCCAGGTCCGGGCCGGGGAGCGGGAGGGCGTTCATGGCAGAACTGTGGCGCAGATCGCCGATCGGCGGAGAAGTTATCCACAGGGTCCAGGATCGGGGGCGATGACCCACCCCAGGACGTCGGTGTTCCACCCCGATCACGCGCGACCGGGCCCCTCACCACTGATCGGGGACGATCACCCACCCCAGGACGTCGGTCACCCACCCCGATCACGCGCGACCGGGCCCCTCACCACCGATCGGGGACGATCACCCACCCCAGGACGTCGGTGTTCCACCCCGATCACGCCCGGCCGGGCCCCTCACACCTGATCGGGGACGATGACCCACCCCAGGACGTCGGTCATCCACCCCGATCACGCCCGACCGGGCACTCGCCCTCCCCGATCACGCCCGCCGAGGCGGGCCGTCAGTGGGGCAGCATGTGCACCCAGGGCTTGGACAGATAGAAGAACCGGCCCGACACCGAGTCGACCTCGATGGCGATGACGTGGTTCTTGATCGTCTTGACCCAGGGGCGCAGCCGCAGCTGATCGACCATGAGCGCCTCGTCGCCGGTCAACTCGACGGCCCGGCCCTCGACGATGACCGTCTGGGCGGCCTCGTCGGTCATCTCGTCGACCTCGAGGGCGCACTGCGGGAAGTGCAGGATGCCGCTGAGCTTGGAGCCGTCGGCGGTGCGGAAGATCAGCCGGCGGGTGCCGTGGGTCGGGTCGACCGCGTAGTTGATCGGGGCGACGTGGACCCGCCCGTCCAGCTGATAGGCCAGCCGGCCGAGCTCCAGCCGGCCGAGCACCGACCAGCAGTCGTCCTCGCTCAGGTCGTAGACCCGCCCGGTCATCGGCGCTCCCGGGCCGCCGCGAGCCCGGCGGCCAGGCCCGGCGAGACGCCCACCGGCAGCCAGTCGTGCAGCAGGTGCTCCCACGGCTTGGACAGGTGGAAGAACCGGCCGGACAGGCTCTCGACCTCGATCGCCAGGACGTGCTCCTTCGCGCCGGCGGACCACGGCCGCAGCCGCAGCTGATCGACCATGAGCGCCTCGTCGCCGGTCAGCTCCCGGGCGACGCCCTCGACGACCACGCTCTGCGCCACCGCACCGCTGACCTCGTCGACCTCGAAGGCGCACCGCGGGTGACGCAGCACCCCACGTAACTTGGACCCCTCGGCCGTGCGGAACACCAGCCGGCGCCGGCCGGTGGTGGGGTCGACCGCGTAGTTGACCGGGGCGATGTGCACCCGCCCGTCCAGCTGATACGCCAGCCGTCCGAGCTCCAGCCGCCCGAGCAGCTCCCAGCATTCCTCGGTGGACATCTCGTCGGCCCGCCCGGTCATGGTGTTGTCGCTCCTTTGCGCCCGCCACGCGCCCTGCGGCATGCCAGGGCGCTTCCAGGGTACGCGGGCCGGGTGAACACACCAGGGTCTGCCGGCCCGCACGTGGCCGACCTCATACCGCCGCGCCGGCCCGGCCCACGCCAGCCCGGTGCGGATCGGCGGCGGCGACCGCTCAGTGACTGTTGGTCAGCGTCGGCTTGGACAGCGCGCAGAAGGTCTCGACCTTGCGGGTCGGCCCGCTGACGACCATCTCGTCGTGCGGGTTGACCAGCGTCTCGGGAACCGCGTAGACGAAGTCCTCGCCGATGCGCTTGACGCCCACGACGGTGATGCCATAGGTCGCCCGCAGCCCGGTCTCGGCGAAGGTCTTGTTCCACTGGAACTGCGGGGCCATGGTGCGGGCGATGGCGAAGTCGTCCTCGAACTCCAGATACTGGCTCATCCCGCCGACGATCATGTGGGCCACCGCCTCACCGGCCTGCCGCTCGGGGTAGACGACGTGGTGCACGCCGATCCGCTGCAGGATCCGGCCGTGCTCGCTGCTGCTGGCCTTGGCCCAGATGTCCGGGATGCCGGCCTCGACGAGGGTGATCGCGGTGAGCACGCTGGCCTCGACGTCGGAGGCGACCGAGATGACCGCCTTCTTGAAGACCTCCACGCCGATCTGGGCCAGCGCCTC
This sequence comes from uncultured Intrasporangiaceae bacterium, assembly GCA_964647395.1. Classification (GTDB taxonomy): domain Bacteria; phylum Actinomycetota; class Actinomycetes; order Actinomycetales; family Dermatophilaceae; genus Phosphoribacter. Next base: position 13,439 of record CAZYHR010000037.1, read on the forward strand.
CGGGTCGCGCGGGTCGGCGACAACGACGTGGGTCAACTCGTCGGCCCACCGTTGGGCGACGACCGGGTCGGCCTCGATGGCCAGCACCTCCTGACCCATCGCCACCAGCGACTGCGCCACCGAGTAGCCGAAGCGCCCGAGGCCGACGACGAGCACCGCGGTCGTGTCGCCGTCGCGGCGCAGCGCCGGGCTGGTCCGCCTGAACAGGGCCATGGGTCCTCCGAGTCTCGTGTGACCAAGGTGAGGGTATGCCGCGCAGCCGGCTCGCGGCATACCGGCCGGGGGTGCTCAGCCGATGATCGGCCGCTCCTCCGGCAGGGTGTAGTGCCGGTGCCGGGTGTTGAGGGCGATCGCCGAGGCGACGGTGATCGTGCCGACCCGGCCGATGAACATCATGGCCATGAGCAGCAGTTGGGCGGCGCCGGGCAGGGCCGAGGTGATGCCGGTCGAGGCGCCGGTGGTCCCGAAGGCCGAGCAGGCCTCGAAGAGCACTCGGTCCAGGGGGAAGTCGGTGAGCAGCAGCAGTCCGGTCGTGCCGAAGACGATGATGGCGATGCCGAGCAGCGCGACGGTCAGGGCCTCGCGCTGGACCGCCTGGGGGACCATCCGATGGCCGACGATGACGTCCGGCTCGCCGCGCACCTCGGCCCACAGCACGAAGGCGAGCAGCGCGAAGGTGCCGACCTTGATGCCGCCGGAGGTGCCGGCCGACCCGCCGCCGATGAACATGAGGATGTCGTAGAGGAACCAGGTCTCGTGCTGCATGAGCGCGTTGTCGACCGTGTTGAAGCCCGCGGTCCGCGGCGTGACGCCACCGGCGACCGAGTTGACCAGCTTGTCCCAGGTCGACATCGGGCCCAGGGTGTCCGGGTTGGTCCACTCCAGGATGCCGAAGCCGAAGCAGCCCAGGAAGAACAGCGTGATGTAGCCGATCAGGGTGACCCGGGCGTGCACCGACCAGGTCGACGGGTCGCGCCAGCGCTTGCGCAGCTCGTAGTACACCGGGAAGCCCAGCCCGCCGGCGACGACGCCGAAGAAGATCGGGCCGAGGATGTAGGGGTCGCCGGCGAAGCCCATGAGGTTGTCCGGGTAGAGCGTGAAGCCGCCGTTGTTGAACGCCGACACCGCGTGGAAGACACCGTGCCAGAGGGCCGCGCCGACCTCGTGGTCGTAGACCGCCCAGAAGCGCGCGGTGAGCAGCACGACGATGACCAGCTCGAGGCCGACGACCGACACGGCGACCGTCGTGAGAATGCCGCGCACGTCGCCCAGCTGGCGGGTGTGCGACTCGGACTGCACGGCCAGGGTGCGGGTCAGTCCCATCCGGCCGCCAACGATGAGGGCCAGCACGGTGGCCAGCGACATGATGCCGAAGCCACCGACCTGCAGCAGCGCCATGATGACCACGTGCCCGAAGCTGCTCCAATAGGTGGCGGTGTCCACGACGGTCAGGCCGGTGATGCAGGTCGCCGACACCGCCGTGAAGGCCGCGGTGAGCAGGTTGAGCGGCTCGTCCGGGTCGGCGCGGGCGACCGGCAGCGACAGCAGCAGCGTGCCCAGGCTCAGCACGGTGAGGAACATGACCGGGATCGCCCGCAGCGGGTGGCTCATCACTGACACGGGTCGCGCCACCCGCCGACCCTACTCGCCGCGGCGCGGCGGCATACCCTCGTCGGGGTTTCGGCGGCCGCCGAACTAGGCTCGACGACATGACCAACGAGCTCGAGCCGGCCCCGACGTCCCTGCAGCGCTTCGACGAGCAGGTGGAGCGGGTGCTGTGCGTCGTGGCGCACCCCGACGACCTGGAGTACGGCACCGCCGCGGCGGTCGACAAGTGGACCCAGGCCGGGGTCACCGTGACCTACCTGCTGGCCACCCGCGGCGAGGCCGGCATCGACACCATCGAGCCGGATGAGGCGGGGCCGCTGCGGGCCCAGGAGGAGCGGGACAGCGCGGCCGAGGTCGGCGTGCAGATCGTCGAGTTCCTCGACTACGACGACGGCACCGTGACCTACTCGACGCAACTGCGCCGCGACATCGCCCGAGTCGTGCGGCACCGGCGCCCCGACCTGGTCGTCACGCTGACCCACGACGAGTTCGTCGGGCGGGGCCGGCTCAACCAGGCCGACCACCGCGCCGTCGGGCTGGCCGTCATCGACGCCGTCCGCGACGCCGGCAACCGGTGGATCCACCGGGATCTGCTGGAGCAGGAGGGGCTGGAGCCCTGGGGCGGGGTGCGCGCCGTGCTGTCGGTCGCCGGGCCGGAGCCGACCCACTACGTCGACGTCACCGGCCACTTCGACGCGGCGGTCGCGTCGCTGCAGGCGCACCACCTCTACAACACCAACCTCCCCGACGACTTCCCCAAGCCGCCCGAGTTGCTCGCGCAGATCCTCGGTGGCGGTGCCGAGCAGGTGGGTCTGCCCGAGGTCACGCACGCGCTGCTGCTGCGCCGTTACGACGTCTGAGCGCTCGCCCCGCCGGCAGGTGTCGCGCCGTCGGCAGGCCCCCGGCTGTCCACAGGACGCTGTGGACGGTTGTGGACGGACTGTGGAGACGACTCACCGTCACCCCGAGCGCGGCTACCCGCGCAGCGCGGCGACCAACGCCGGCAGCCCACGCCCCGCGGTGGTCCGCCAACTGACGTCGGCGGCCTCGGTCAGCTCGGTGAGGTCCGGGTCGATCTCCAGCACCGGTATGCCGCTGGCGCCGGCCAGGTGCGGCAGGCTCGCCGCGGGCTGGACGATCCCGGAGGTGCCGACGACGAGCACGAGGTCGGTGTCGCGGACCGCCTCGACGGCGTCCTCGAAGGCCTGCTCGGGCAGGTACTCGTTGAACCACACGACCCCCGGGCGCACGGCACCGGGACAGCCCGGCCCGGCGCACAGCGCGGGCTCGATCCGCTCCAGCGGCTGCTCGGGCGGCTCGGGCGTGTCCGCCGGCAGCCCGCACGCGTCGCACCGCCAGGCGAACATGCTGCCGTGCAGGTGGGCCAGCACCGTCGACCCGGCCCGCTCGTGCAGGTCGTCGATGTTCTGGGTGACGATGCGCAGGTCCCGCCCGGGCAGCGCGGCCCACTCGGCGAGCGCCCGATGCCCCGGGTTGGGCTGGGCCTGCCGGATCAGCCGGACCCGCCAGACGTACCACGCGTTGACGAACGCCTTGTCCCGGCGCCAGGCCTGCGGCGTCGCGAGCTCGGTCGGGTCGAACTGGGACCACAGCCCGGTCTGCGCGTCCCGGAAGGTCGCCACCCCGGACTCCTGCGACATCCCCGCCCCGGTGAGCACGGTGACCCGGCGCGCCGCCCGAGCCAGTTCGAGCACCTCGTCCGGCACCGGTTCGAGGGCGGGGGTGTCGGCTTCGGTCGCACGGTTGCTCATGACGACATCCTCGCCGATGCGGGCCGGCCGCACCCGGTATGCCGCGATCGCGGCCTGGGCGGCGCTCACCTACTGCGACCCGGAGCACTCGCGCAGCCGGGCGCGCAGGAAGGCCGCCTCGGCGCCGTTGCGGGTCAGGGCCAGCGCCGCGGCATACGACCGGGCGGCCTCGCCGGGGCGGCCGAGGCGACGCAGCAGGTCGGCGCGCACCGCCGGCAGGTAGCGGTAGCGGTCCAGGGCCGGGTCGAGCGCGAGCCGGTCGAGCTCGGTGAGCAGCACGGCGAGGTCGGCGCCGGGCTGTTGGCTCACCGCGACGAGCCGGTTGAGCGCGACGACCGGGTTGGGCCAGCGGGCCAGCAGCCCGTCGTACATGGTGACGATGCGCGCCCAGTCAGTGTGCGCGCTGTCCGGGGCCTGGGCGTGCAGGCCGGCGATCGCCGCCTGCAGGGCGAACCGTCCGGTGCCGCCGCGCAGCGCCCGGGTGGCGGCGCTGAGCCCGGCCTCGACCAGGGTCCGGTCCCACGTCGCGCGGTCCTGGTCGGCCAGCAGGACGAGCTCACCGGTCGTGCCGACCCGCGACGCGGCCCGCGCGTCGTCGAGCAGGCACAGCGCGTGCAGCCCGTGCACCTCGCTGGCCGCGGGGAGCAGCTCGGCCAGTCGGCCGGCCAGCTCGCGCGCGGTGCGAGCCAGGTCGGGTCGGGTCAGGGCGGCGCCGTCGACCGCCGTGTGACCGGCGGTGTGCAGCTGGTGGACGACCTCGAGGACGGCCTCGAGCCGCTCGGGCAGCTCGTCGTCCGACGGCACCCGGAAGGGGATGCCGGCGGCGGCGATCTTCTTCTTGGCGCGGGTGATCCGGGCCGCGACGGTGGCCTCGCGCTGCAGCAGCCCCGCGGCGATCTCGACGACCGTCATGCCGCCGAGCAGGCGCAACGTCAAGGGCACCTGCGCGTCGAGCGCGAACGCCGGGTGGCAGCAGACGAAGACCAGGCGCAGCAGGTCGACTCCGGGGTCCGGGTCGTCGGCGTCGTCCTGCATGACGAGCAGCGGCAGTTTGGCTCGCCAGGTGCGCTCGCGGCGGAGCCGGTCGATGGCCAGCCGGCGGGCCGTCGTCGTCAGCCAGGCCGCCGGGTTGCGCGGCGGCTCATCCCGCCAGGCCGTCAGGGCCCGCAGGTAGGCGTCCTGGACGCAGTCCTCGGCCAGGTCGAGGTCCCGGGTCAGCCGCACCGTCGCTGCCAGCACCTCGGGCCAGCAGCGCCGGTGGGCCTCGTCGAGGGTCACTCGTAGTCGGACGTGTCCATGACCGGGCGCACCTCGACGTGCGCCGACGGGCAGATCTTGGCCAGCGCCAGCACCGTGTCCAGATCGGGGGCCTCGATGAGGTAGAAGCCGCCGATGACCTCCTTGGCCTCGACGAACGGCCCGTCGGTCACCCGGATCCGGTCGCCGTCTCGGTGCACGGTCGTCGCGGTCGACTGCCGCTCCAGGGCCGCGCCGCCGGTGATCTGGCAGCCGGCGGCCTCGACCGCCGCGCTGAAGTCGGCGTGCAGGTGCATCTCGGCCTCGAAGTCGGCGTCGGGGGAGTCGTGCCAGCTCTCGTCGTCGATGAGGCTGAGCAGGTATTGCGCCATGGTCGGTCCTTTCGCGGTCACGGTTCTGCTGGACATCATGACGACGAACCGGCCCGGCGCGAATCGACACCCGCGCATCGGGCGACCCGGCTGAGCGGGTGAACGGCGTCGACCGAATGCCTGATGTGTCGCGGTGGCGGGCGAACTTACCGTCGTGGTAGTCCTCCCACCGCAGCACCCGAAGGGGCCCGTCATGGCCGACACCCTCACCCTCATCATCGCCGTCACGCTGCTGGCCTTCGCGTTGGCCGAGTCCCTGACCGCCAACCGCGAGCTGGTCCGGGGCATGCCCCGCCCCGGCTGGGTCCTGGTCATCCTGTCGCTGCCGGTCATCGGTGCGGTCGCTTGGCTGGTCTGGGGTCGCCCGGTCCGGCGCGAGCGCCCGGAGCTGACCCGCGAGGCCGTGCACGAGTGGGTCATGAACGCGCCGGAGGCCTACAACGCCCAGCAGTGGCGCGCCGCCGACGACAACGACGCCTGGCTGGCCAGCCTCGCCGTCGCCGCCTCCGGTGGCGAGAGCGAGTCGCACGACGGCTGAGCCGAGCCGGCCCCCCGGCCCACCCCGCTCGCCCACCCGAACCCCGGGTGAAAACGGTTGCCTGGAACGTTCGCCGGCCAACCACCCCCGGTGAAAACGGTTGCCTGGAACGTTCGCCGACCAACCACCCCCGGTGAAAACGGTTGCCTGGAACGTTCGCGGGACGGCCGCCACGACCGGGCCACGCGGCATACCGACGCACGAGCGGCATACCGACTCTTGACCAGCACCGACGCCCGGTTCCCGCGGGGCCGCACGGACCCCCGGCCGGAGCCGCGGCACACCCCTAGACTGCGGCTCGATGGACACCTCCGTGCGACTGGACGGCGAGCGGCTGCGCCGAGCGCGGCTGCGGGTCGGCATCTCGCAGGCCGAGCTCGCCCGTCGGATCGGGCTGTCCAACAGCGCCACCGTCTCGCAGTGGGAGCGCGGCGCCGCCAGCCCGGGCAGTCCGCACCTGCTGCGGGCCCTCGGCGAGGCCGTGCGCACCAAGCCCGCCCGGCTGCTGCAGCGCCCGCCGGGCGGTCCCGGCCTGCGCTGGTTGCGGTATGCCGGTGGGCTCGGCGTCCCGGAACTCGCCGCGGCGATCGGGGTGGCCGCCTCGACGGTCAGCCGCTGGGAGCATGAGGGGCTCGCCGACCCGGAGCCCGCGACGATCGCCGCCGTCGCCCAGGCGCTCGACGCGTCCGAGACCGACGTGCGACGGGCGCTGCGCCGGTTCTCCCGGCCCACCCTCGGGCTCGGCCCGCTGGCCCGCGGCGTCGGCCTGCCGCCCGAGCGGCCCGCCCGGCCGGACCGTTCGCGCTGGTGAGGCGTTCACCAGGGGGCCTACGTCGAGTTCCGGCTCGGCCCCGACGAGGACGAGTTGGGCATCATGGACCGGGCCTACGCACCGGCCGGTTCGGCCGGCCCGTCGGCGGCGACGCTCGATATCGTCGGGCCGCGGTGGGCTCTCCTCATCGTGCAACGGCTGCTCGACGGACCGCAGCGGGGAGCCATCGAGGCGCTCGAAGACCGGGCTGTCGGTGGTCGCTTGTAGCGTGGTGGGTAGTGAAGGAGGTGGCGGTGAGCGCGCAACCAAACCCGTTCTGGGACAGTGATTTTAGCGGTATGCCGCGTGCTTCCTTCGCTGCCTCTGCCCCTGTGGACCTGGCGCGGCTGTCCGGCGAAGAGCTGGATGAGTACATGACGCTTCTGGAGGTGGACCGGATCGCGATCGAGGCCCGCCAGGTTGCGGTGCTGCGTGAGGCGATCCGCCGGGGCCAGACCGGTGGGCCGTCGACGGGGCCGATCGCCAAGTCGGCCGCGAAGGCGTGGCTGCGGGACCGGTTGGCTGCTGCTTCGGTCGCGCCGCCGGAGCCGGCGATGGTGGCTGAGCTGGTCGAGGTCGCCACCGGCCTGCAGGGACCGGACGCTGCCGGGTTCCGTGACGCGGTCGATGCCGGGCTGGTGTCTCGGCGGAAGGCGTGGGTCGCGATCCGGGAGATGGGTCGCCTGGCGCCGCGGCTGGTCGAGCGTGCCGCGGAGGCGGTGTGGACGGCGTATGCCACTTTGGCTCAGCAGTGGGTCGCCTCCGACCTGCAGGACCTGCGCCCCGCGATGTTGGCGCGCTACGGCCGTGATGAGGACAACGAGCGTGACCTGGACGCGGCCAAACGCGCGACCGCCTTGTCGGCGGGGGTGCGCGACGGCCTGGTGTACGACTACCGGCTCAGCCTGGACGCCGAGAGCCACGCGGTCCTGGAAGCCGCGATCGGGCCGGTGTCGGCTCCGGTGCCCGGTCTGGACGGTTCGCCGGATCTGAGGTCCGCGGCGCAACGGCGCGGCCAGGGTCTGGTCGAGCTGATCCGCGGGGCCGTCGCCGCCGGCGCGGCTGGTGCAGGGGCAGCTCGGGCGGGCTCGGTCAAGGCGCAGCTGTTCTTGACGGTCACCGCGGCCGACCTCGCGGAGGGGCGCGGGTTCGCTGAGGTCCTCGGGTCGACCGCGGCCGGGGTGATGCTGCCGGCGAGCGTGGTGAGCCGGGTGGCGTGTGACGCGGCCCTGGTCCCGACGGTGCTCGGGGTTCATGGTGAGGTGCTGGAGCTGGGGCACGCGCAGCGGCTGTTCTCGGCCGCGCAGCGCAAGGCGCTGATGCTTCGCGACCGGCACTGCTCCTTCCCCGGCTGCACCGTGCCGGCGACCTGGACCGATGCGCACCACCTGAAGCATTGGCTCCACGGCGGCCGGACCGACCTGTCCAACGCCGCCATGCTGTGCGGCAGGCATCACACCGTTGTCCATCGACGACGACTCCTCGGACGCATCGAACCCGACACCGGCCACGTTCGCTGGGACCTCGCCCCCGGCTCCTACGACCGAGCACCCGGCTCCTACGACCGAGCACCCGGAAACATGACCCACAACGACGATCCGCCCGTCAACAGCCCGCCCGACGACCGAGACTGACCCCGCCCCAAACCGACCCGCGCTCGGGCGGGCCGGTGGCACCGCCTCGGCCGCTGAGCCCTGTGACGTGTCGAAAGACCGGGTCGGTTAGCGCCCTGCGGGCACTTCGCCGCGGGCTACCCTCGCGGTCGCACTGAGCTCGAAGGGCCCCGCCGGACGGCCGAGCCCGTCATGGAGCGCGGCCCGCAGCGCCTGCCGGCGCTCGGGAGGCAGGCCCACGGCATACCCACCGGCGGGACCGATGCCGGCAAGGAAGGTCGACCACAGCTCGTCAAAGCTCTCGTAGCCCGAGCGCACTGTCAGCGGCGACTCCTCGACGTCGACGAGGCCGGCGGCCGTGAAGAGCTCGGCGAGCTCGCCAGGGCGCCCGAACCGCAGCACCCGTGCCTCATCCGGGGCATCGGGATCGACGGACAGGGCTGCGTCCCAGAAGGCGCGCAGCATCTCCATCCCCTCGGCGAAGTCCCACACCGCCGCGGCCACGACGCCGCCGGGCCGGACGACACGCCGCATCTCCTGCGCCCCCTTGCGCGGATCGGTGACGAAGTGAAAGACGAGCTGCGCTGCCGCAGAAGAGAACTCGTCGTCCTCGAAAGGGAGAGCCTCCATCGGCCCCTGCCGCACCGTGAGCCCGGGACAGCGGGTCCGGCAGGCCTCGACGACACCGGGTGCCGGGTCGACCGCACTGACCGCGTCCGTCCCGAGCCGGGCGATCGCCACCGTCGTCAAGGCACGCGGACCGCACCCTACGTCGAGGAAGCGGCCACCCCAGCTGCTGATACCTCGGCGCGTCAGCCACGGTTGGACGTCTCCAGCCGTCCGGGTCGCGGGGAGCAGCGAAGATCGACGGCCCTCGTCGGCACCCACCTCAGGGGTGAGCCGCGGGAGCGGGGCCGCGGCTAGTGTCGACAGTCCCAGCGGTTCGGGAGCCGCGTCTCCCGGCATGCGACACCGCCGACGAGAGGACCAGGAGGTCCCCCATGACGACGAAGAAGATCGCCTTCCTCACCGCCGCTGAAGGCATCGAGCAGGACGAACTGGTCCAACCCTGGGACGCCGTGGAGGAGGCGGGGCAGGAGCCCGTCCTCATCTCGCCCGACAGCGGGTCGGTGCAGATGTTCCGCCTCGGCACCACACCGTGGTGCACCGGCGACGACTCCACGGGCGGGTCGACCCGGCCGCTGGCCACGTCAGCTGGGACCTCGAACCCGGCTCCTACGACCAAGCGTTCGACAACACCCCACCCGGCGACCTCGGGTGCCACCATCCCTCGCCCGGCGGCCGACATTGACCCCGCCCCGCACGCCGATCCGCACTCAGCCGGACCGGCGATCGAGTCTGCCTGACGACTACGTCGGGAGCCACGCGGGTTAGTCCATCGCCTCGATGCCGAACTCGGCGAGCCCGCCCATCGCGGCTCGCAGCCGGTTCACGACCTCATCCGATGGGGGTTCCCAGTCCGTCACGACTTCGAGGACTCGCAATGGCTCCGTCGTGCGATAGGACCGAGTCGGGTTGCCGGGGAAGCGTTTGTCGGTGACGTTGGGGTCGTCCTCGATGCGCCCGAGCGGTTCGACGCGATAGACCCGCGGTGGGCCATCGCCTCGGGCGAGCGTGGCCGCCAGCGGTGCCCCCTGCTCGCCCGCCGTCAGATAGAGGTGCCGAGACCTGCGGCCTGACCCGTAGTTCGACGTCCATCCCGGGGTGAGCAGTTCGCCCACCGCGACCTGTGCCCGCGTGCCGTGAAAGAACGGGCCCTCGTCGTCGACCACCCGAGGCACTGGCGGCGGATCACGCAGAAGCGAGTCCAGCTGTTGCATGAGGACAGCCACGCGGCTGCGGCCCCGGGGCGCACGCGGATAGCGCGCGAGGACCGCCGCCACCTGCGGCGACATCCGCTCAGCAGCACCGTGAACCATGTACTCCGCCACGACGGGGTCATCACCTCGCGCCAGCTCGGCCGTCCGGGCCGCATGCGCTGCGGCGCCGAGGATGTGCCGCACCTGAGTCGCCTGCGCCAACGGGTGGAGGTAGGCCGCAGCGGCAGCCGAGCTCGCGGCATACGCAGCCTCTTTGGCAGGTTCGGTTGGGGCCTCGCGCGCCGCCCGGTTGGCGGCTACCGCGCTCGCCCGCTGGAGGTTCGTCCGGCGAGCACCGTCGGCAAATGCCTGGGCGGCATCGATAGCCAGTGCCGGTCGAGGGTCCTCCGGACAGGCCTTCGCGTAGACGCCGAGCACCTGACGGGCGCACTCCGCGGCATACCCGGCGACAGCGCGCAGCTCGTCGGGCGACAGCTCGACCCGACCCACCGCCTCGTCCATCCCGACAGACTAGGCAGACTCGGCTATGCGCAGGGCGCGGCTCACTGCGCCCGTTGCATAGCCTCGCGTCTGCGGGTCAGGTAGGCACGTTCGGCCGGGTTGCCGGCGAGCTCGATCGCCCGGTCGTATGCCGCGAGCGCCGCCTCACGTGCACCGCTGCGCCGGAGCAGGTCGGCCCGCGTGGCGTGGAACGCGTGATAGCCCTCGAGGGGCTCGGCGATGCGGTTGAGCTCGGCGAGGGCAAGGAGCGGCCCGTCGAGCTCAGCGACGGCGACCGCGCGGTTGAGCCGCACGATGGGGGACGGGTCAATCGCCAGCAGGCGGTCATAGAGCGTGACGACCTGCGACCAGTCGGTGTCTGGCGCCGAGGGCGCGCTCGTGTGGACAGCGTTGATGGCAGCGAGAATCTGGTAGCGACCCGGTGGCGGACCACCCGCCGCGACTGCGGCGAGGCGCTCGCGGACGAGGGCGATGCCTTCGTCGATGAGGCCGCGGTCCCACAGGCTGCGGTCCTGCTCGTCGAGCGTGACGAGCTCGCCGGTCTGCGACACCCGCGCCCGGCGCCGCGCGTCGGTGAGCATCATGAGGGCGAACAGCCCGGTCACCTCGCCGTCGTCGGGCAGGAGGTCGTGCAGGACTCGGCCGAGCCTGATCGCGTCGTCGGTGAGCCCGACCCGCAGGGCGTCCTCGCCGGCACTCGCGAGGTAGCCCTCGTTGAAGATGAGGTAGACGACGCCGAGCACTCCGGACACGCGCTCGTGGATGTCGGCTTCCGACGGCACCCGATAAGGCACGTGGGCGGCCTTGATCTTGGTCTTGGCTCGCGTGATCCGTTGCGCCATCGTCGTCTCCTGGACGAGGAAGGCTTGCGCGATCTCGGCGACAGTGAGTCCGCCGAGCAGGCGCAACGTCAACGCAACCCGCGCCTCCATCGCCAGCGCCGGGTGACAGCACGTGAAGACCAGGCGCAGACGGTCGTCCTCGATCGGCCCGGTGGGTTCGAGGGTCGTGTCGTCCAAGAGCATGCTCGCCGCCTGGTGCAGGTCGTCGCGGCGGGACTCACGTCGGATCCGGTCGATCGCCTTGCGTGTCGCCGTTGTCGTGAGCCAGCCGCCGGGGTTGGCCGGTATGCCATGTGCGCGCCAGTGCTCGACCGCCGCGAGGAAGGCGTCAGCCGCAGCCTCCTCGGCGATGTCGAGGTCTGCGAATCGGCGCGCGAGGCCCGCCACCACCCGTCCCCACTCGTCGCGGTGGGCCCGGGCGATGGCAGCCTGGACGTCGGGTGACGTCATCGCATCAGGTCATCCCTCGAGGAGCGCCTGGAACGACTCCTCGGTCTGGAAGGGGCGGACCTCGACGACGCCGCGGCAGGCCTTGGAGCCCTGAGCCGCAAGATCGATGGCGACATCGAGGTCGGGCGCCTCGATGATCCAGAAGCCGCCGATGTGCTCCTTGGTCTCCAGGTAGGGACCGTCGACGACCTTCGGGGCGTCACGCTGGCCGTCGACGGTGGTGGCCGTCGACGCGGCCTCCAGCCCGTCGGCATACACGAAGTAGCCCTCTTGCTGGAGCTTGTCGTTGAAGGCGCCGGTGTCGGCGAAGGCCTGGAGCATCTCCTCCTTCGACCCGTAGTTGCCGTAAGGCGTGCGCCCGGCAGGTCCGAAGACGGACAGCAGGTACTTGGGCATCTCAGTGCTCCTTCGCGGGGTCGAGCTCAAAGCGGCGGGGGAAACGCTGGACTTCCTGCGGCCAGTCGAGAGCCACCGCGAGACGGCCGGCCCAGTAGCGAGCGGCGTCGTCGTCGGCGACGTCGACGACACAGAAGCCGCCGAGGTGCTCCTTGGACTCGGCATACGGGCCGTCAGTGAAGACAGGCTGGCCGTCGCGGGCGACGACGTTGCATACGACAGTGCTGGCGTCGAGGGCGCCGTTGCTGAAGACGAAGACACCCGCTTGCGTCATCTCGTCGATCACCGCGCGGGCGGCCACGGCCTTGGCCCTGATCTCGGACTCCGTGTGCTCTTGCACCCATTCGTCGTTGAAGCTGATGAGGTATTCGGTCATCTCTGGTTCCTTCGGTTGCCTCGGGCGGCCGGTCTGGCCGTCACTAGGTCTACGAACGGCAGACGGCGGATACGACAGGTTGGGGACCATGATTTCGCAGGTCGGTGTCAGAGGCGGCTTCTACGGTGGGGCGATGGTGACTGACACCCTCGCATCCGCCGAGACGGTCGACTGGCTGCTTGCCGGCGATCCCGCGATCCGCTGGCAGGTCATGCGGGACCTCCTCGACGCTCCCGAGTCGCAGTGGCGCCCAGAGCGAGACCGCGTCGAGCACCAGGGGTGGGGTGCGGCGCTGCTCTCGCGCCAGGATCCCGAGGGCACCTGGGCCGGCGGAGCGTGCTTCCCGGGCGACTTCTCGCGGGCCCTATATGAAGCCGAGGGGCAGCCGTGGACGGCGACCATGAACGTTCTGTCCGAGCTGCGGGCATTCGGTCTCGACCCTCGGACGCAGCGGGCCCGCGACACGGTCCGGCTGGTGGGGGAGCACGGGCGGTGGGAGTACGACGAGCTGCCCTACTGGGGCGGCGAGGTCGAGGTGTGCATCAACGGTCGCACGGTCGGGGAGGGCGCCTACTTCGGCGTCGACATGGCCCCGCTGGTCGCGCGCCTCGTCGGGGAGCGGCAGCCCGACGGCGGCTGGAACTGCGAGCGTGCCAACGGGTCGACGCGGTCCTCGTTCCACTCGACGATCGACGTCCTCGAAGGGCTGCTCGAGTTCGAGCGCGCAACGGGGGGCACCGAGGCGTCACGGGCTGCCCGGGTTGGCGGCGAGGAGTTCCTTCTGGGGCGGCGGCTCTTTCGGCGGCTCTCGACAGGCGAGGTCGCCGACCCTGACTTCCTGCTCCTCGGCTTCCCCTATCGCTGGTACTACACGGTCCAGCGGAGCCTCGACTACTTCCGCTCGTCGAGTCTGCTCACGGGAGTGACACCGGACCCGCGGCTCGCCGATGCCATCGAGCACCTTCGCTCGCGCCGCCAGCCCGATGGCCGCTGGCTCCAGGAGTGGCAGCCCCGCGGCCGGGTCTGGTTCGAGCTGGAACCCGTGGGTATGCCGTCGCGCTGGGTCACGCTCATTGCCCTCCGCGTCCTGCGGTGGTGGGACGGCACATGAGCGGCCTCGTCATCCGCCCCGCCAACGAGGCATCGTGCGAGGACCTCCAGATCGTCCTCAGTGGCGAGGCGCGCGAATGCCAGTGTCAGCGCTACCGGCTCAGCTGGGCTCGCGTCATCGCCAAGTCACTCGATGGTGGAGAAGACGGGACTCGAACCCGCAACCCCCGCCTTGCAAAGGCGGTGCGCTACCAATTGCGCCACTTCCCCCCGACTACGACGAGCCACCGCGACGTGGTGCTTGCCAGTCCAAGGGCCACTACGGCCGCAGGACCCAACGAGGATACCCCAGGACCCGAGTCGTCGGCAGAGGGATCGGGGTCGAGGGACGCACCGAGAACCTCGACGCCTTCTCGTCCCCCATACTTCCCCCACGAGCTGCGATGAGCTGCGCTCACTCCCGCTCATTTTCCCTCCGAACAGGCCCGTGACCTGCGGCTTCGTCCCGATCAACTACCACACCAACGGCATGAGTATGTCAACTCGACTTGGCCCCACTAGGGCGGCTTGAGTTGGCCCCACCT
>CAZYHR010000038.1:0-24621 GCA_964647395.1 uncultured Intrasporangiaceae bacterium
GCATCCAGGGCATGGCCCGGCGCTACGCCGACTACCTGCCCGAGGAGGGCTTCCAACTCGGCAACATGATCTCCACCGCGGGTTCGGTCCTGCTCGGGGCCTCGATGCTGCCGTTCTTCTACAACGTCTGGAAGACCTGGCGCACCGCGCCCAAGGTCACCGTCGACGACCCGTGGGGTTACGGCGCCTCGCTGGAGTGGGCCACCTCGTGCCCGCCGCCGCGGCACAACTTCAACTCGCTGCCGCGGATCCGCTCCGAGCGTCCGGCCTTCGACCTGCACCACCCCGAGGCCGCACCACCGGAGGGCATGCGACCCGACCCCAACACCGTCATCAAGGTCATGGGCCCAGCCCAGGTCGGCGTGACCGAGGGCGACGTCGAGCAGCGGAAGGGCACGCAGCGATGAAGGCCAGCATCAAGATGTTCGGCGGGGTCGGCATCTTCATGCTCGTCATGACGATCATCTACGCCGTGTGGACGAACGCGTTCATCAACCCCACGACGGTGTCGACCGGCATCGAGCCGATCGGGGTCGTCGCCATGCTGCTGTCGGCCCTGCTGTGCTTCATGATCGCCTGGTACCTGCACTACACCGGCAAGCACACCCCGTTCGGGCCCGAGGACGACCCGGCCGGCGAGATCGCCGACGCCGAGGGTGACTACGGCTTCTTCACCCCGTATTCCTGGTGGCCGCTGTGGCTCGGCCTGTCGGCGGCGATCATCTTCGCGGGTCTGGCCGTCGGCTGGTGGCTGGTGGCGATCGGGGCGTTCGTCGGCCCGTTCGCGTTGGTCGGCTGGGCCTTCGAGCACTTCAAGGGTGAGCACGCCAACTGAGCTCGACCGCATCCGCCGGGCCCCGCACCGCTCGCTGGTGGGGGCCCGGCGCTCGTGCGGTCAGCCCCAGCCCAGCTCGTGCAGCCGGTCGTCGTCGATGCCGAAGTGGTGGGCCACCTCGTGGACGACCGTCACCGCGATCTCGTCGAGCAGTTCCTGCCGGGTCCGACACATCCGCTCCAGCGGCCCCTGGAACAGCGTGATCGTGTCCGGCAGCGCCCCGGCGAACCAGTCGTCGCGTTCGGTCAGCGGCGTGCCCTCGTAGATGCCGAGCAGTTCCGACTCGCCCTCGGGTGGCTCCTGCTCGACGAACACCGCCACCCGGCGCAGCGTCTGGCGGAACTGCTCGGGGATGAGGTCGAGCGCCTCCTCGACGGCCGTGTCGAACTCCGCGGGCGCGAGCCGGTAGGCCATGCGAGAAGTCTAGGCTCCGGGATAGCCTCGCCCGTATGCCGCCCGCCCCACCTGCTGCGGTGCTGGTCACCGTCCGGGTGCGCCCCGGGGCGGCCAGGACGCGCGTAGGAGGCCGTTACGGCGACGCGCAGGTGCTGACGGTCTCGGTGACCGAGCGTGCCGTCGACGGGGCCGCCACGACCGCGGTGTTGCGGGCGGTGGCGCAGGCCTTCGGCGTGCGCCCCCGTCAGGTGCGCCTGATCCAGGGTGCGGTGAGCCGCACCAAGGTGGTGGCGGTCGAGGTCGACCCGGTCGACGGACACCGACGACTGCAGGAGCTGCTGGACAGCCGATGACGCCGCCGGCGCTGGGCCGGGGCGGGGACGGCGATGCGGGCCGCCCCGTCGGGGACGACCCGCATCATCGTCGGACCGAGCGTGGCGACGACCTCAGTCCGGCTGCTTGTCCTGCTTGGCCGAGGAGGACCCGCCGCGGATGGCCTCGTTCTCCTCGTGGTATTCGACCGCGTCGTGGCCGTCGATGTCCTCGTGCTCGCCGTGGTGGTGGGCCGCGGCCAGCTCGGCGGGGGTGACCGGCTCGACCCGGTCCTTGAAGTAGAAGTTCGACAGCTTGGCCCGACGCCGCAGGCTCTTGGCGCCCTTCTTGGCCACGCCGTTCTCGTCGGTGGCCGTCTCGAGCACGAGCGGGGCCGGCGACTCGAAGCCGACCAGCTTCCAACGCTCGTATTCGTCGAGTTCCTCGTGGACCTCGTAGAAGCGGCCTTCGGCGGTGCGCATGATGATGCCGGCTTCCCGTCCGTGCAGCACCTTCTCGCGGTCGGCGCGCTGCAGGGACAGGCAGATCCGCTTGGTCACCCAGAAGACGATGGGTGGGCTGAAGATGATCAGGGTGCGGAACAGGTTGGTGACATCGTTGATCGACAGCCCCAGTTTGATCGCGAGGATGTCGTTGGCGGCGGCGAAGGCGAGGATGGCATACCAGGTGAGGGCGACCATGCCGAACGCCGTGCGGACCGGGGCGTTGCGGGGGCGGTCCAGCAGGTGGTGCTCACGCTTGTCGCCGGTCACCCAGGCCTCGACGAAGGGATAGGCGCCGGCGATGGTGTAGAGGACCGGGATGAGCAGGATCGCCCCGGGCAGGATGTTGAAACTCCAGGTCGTGTTGAAGGCGACGAACTCCAACTGGCCCGGCAGCAACCGCAGCGCGCCGTCGGCGAACAGCATGTACCAGTCGGGTTGGGCCCCGGCGGTGGTCGCCGACGGGTCATAGGGTCCGTAGACCCAGATGGAGTTGATCTGGATCAGGCCCGACATGAGCGCCAGGACGCCGAAGACCATGAAGAAGAAGCCGCCGGCCTTGGCCGTGTAGACCGGCATGAGCGGGTAGCCCACGACGTTCTCGTTGGTGCGACCCGGCCCGGGGTACTGCGTGTGCTTGTGCACGAAGACCAGCAGCAGGTGCGCGGTGAACAGCCCGATGAGGATGGCCGGCAGCAGCAGCACGTGCACCGAGTAGAGCCGCGGGATGATCGCCTCACCTGGGAAGGCCCCGTCGAAGACGATGTAGGAGGCGTAGGAGCCGATCACCGGGATCGAGCGGATGAAGCCCTCAGCCGCGCGCAGGCCGGTGCCGGAGAGCAGGTCGTCGGGCAGCGAGTAGCCGGCGAAGCCCTCGACGATGGCCAGCATCGACAGGATCGTGCCGATGACCCAGTTGATCTCGCGGGGCTTACGGAAGGCGCCGGTGAAGAACACCCGGAACATGTGGGCGATGATGGCCACGCAGAACATCAGCGCGGCCCAGTGGTGGATCTGCCGGATCAGCAGGCCGCCGCGCACGTCGAACGAGATGTCCAGGGTCGAGGCATAGGCCTCGGACATGTGCACGCCCTTGAGCGGCACGTAGGAGCCGTCGTAGACGATGTGCCCGGCGCTGGGGACGAACCAGAAGGTCAGGAAGACCCCGGTGAGCAGGCAGATGATCATCGAGTACATCGCCACTTCACCGAGCATGAAGCTCCAGTGGTCGGGGAAGACCTTCTTGAGCAGGAAGTTGCCGGCCTTGGCGATGCCGGTGCGCTCGTCCACCCAGTTGGCGACCTCGCCGGCCTTCTTGGTGCCCGCCGAGGGGGGCGGCGTGACCTTGGGGTCGTCCGCGCGCAGGCCGGCAGCCGACTGGCTGGTCGTGCGGGTCACCATGTGCGCTCCCAGTAGCTCGGTCCGACGGGCTCGTGGAAGCCCTCACGGGCGACGAGGTAGCCCTCGTCGTTGACGGTGATCTTCAGTTGCGGCAGCGGCCGTTTGGCCGGGCCGAAGATGACCTTGCAGTCCTGCGTGACGTCGAAGGTCGATTGGTGGCAGGGGCACAGCAGGTGGTGGGTCTGCTGCTCGTAGAGGCCGACCGGGCACCCGACGTGCGTGCAGATCTTGGAGTAGGCCACGATGCCCTCGTAGCCCCAGGCGAGGGCCTTGCGGCCCAACTCGTTGTCGGCGAACTGGCTCGGGTGCAGCCGCATGACGAGCACGGCCGCCTTGCCCCGGTCCTCGAGCGGGTGGTGGGAGTCCTTGAGGGTCTCGGGCATGACGTGCACGACCGTGCCGATCCGCAGGTCGGAGGCCTTGATCGGGGTCAGGCCTGCGGGGTCCAGCCCGGTGTCCCGGCACAGCCGGACCTCGGTGGCGCCGGGCGGCAGGTCCCAGATGGTGTGCTTGGACTCGGCCAGCGCCTTGGTGGGGTTGCCCATGGAGCCGGCCAGTTGCACGAGGAAGGGCAGGGCGAACAGGCCCAGGGCGGTGCCGGCCGTCGCCTTGATCATCGGCCGGCGGGCCAGTTGGGCGGACTGGCCGGCGTCGGACCGGACCTTGAGCGCCTTGGCCCGGGTCTCGTCGTCGGAGCGCTGCGGGTGCCGCTCCTCGACGACCTCCTCGTCGGACATCAGGGTCTTGGCCCAGTGCACCGCGCCGAGGCCGATGCCCAGCAGCGCGATGCCGAGGAACACCCCGAGCAGCAGGTTGAGCAGCATCGTCGTGCCGACGAACGGCACGAACACGGTGACATGGTCGCCCACCGCGAAGTAGGCGACGATGAAGCCGAGCGTGCCGATGATCGACAGGGTGAACAGCGCGGCGACCTGACGTTCGGACCGCTTGGCGGCCGCATCGTCGTCATCGCCGGCTCGGTGGACGTGCGGCGGCAGCCCCGGGTTGGAGAACACCGCCGGTGCCTCGTGGCCCTCCTCGGGGTGGACGACGCCCGACTCGGTCGGGCCGGTCGTCGTGATGCCTTGGTCACTCATCGCGATCAGGTCCTGTCGTCGGTCGGGCGGTCAGGCGGCCTTCTGGCCGAGCCAGTAGGCGCAGACGATCATGAGGCCGAGTCCGAAGACCCAGATGAACATGCCCTCGGACACCGGGCCGAGGCTGCCCAGCGTCATGCCGCCGGGGCTGGGGGCCGTGCTGGCCGCCTGCAGGTACTTGATGATCGAGGCCTTGCCCTTGGCGTCGATGCTGCCGTCGGAGAACACCGGCATCGACCCGGGGCCGCTCTCCAGCGCCTCCCAGATGTGCTTGGCCTCGACGCCGTGCAGCGACGGGGCGTACTTGCCCCGGGTCAGCGCCCCGCCCGCGCCGGCCGCGTTGTGGCACATCGCGCAGTTGATCCGGTAGAGGTCGCCCCCGAGGGCGATGTCGGCGTCGGGGTTGTTGAGCTCGGCCTCGGTCGGCACGGCCGGGCCGGGGGCCAGCGACGCGACATAGGCGGCCATCGCGTCGATCTGCTCCTGGGTGAACTTGATCTTCTGCTGGCGGGGCGACTGCACGTTGGGGCCGGGCAGCGGCATCCGGCCGGTGCCGACCTGGAAGTCCACCGCCGCCGCGCCGACGCCGATGAGCGAGATGCCGGACTTGGTGCCCTCGGCCGCCAGGCCGTGGCACGACGCGCAGTTGGCCAGGAACAGCCCTCGGCCCTGCTCGATCTGGTCCGCCGTCGCCGCGGTCGGGGTCGCTGCCTGGGCCGGCTTGGGGGCGACGAGCGTGTATGCCGCACCAACGAGCGCGAGGCCGAGGAAGAGCAGCAGCGCGATGGCTGCCGGATGGCGGCGACGTGCGGCCAAGGCGTTCACAGTGCGGTCCTGTCGTCGAGTCGATCCATGGTCACGGGCGTGGCGATGCTCAGCGGAGGATGTAGATGACGAAGAAGAGGGCGATCCACACGACGTCGACGAAGTGCCAGTAGTAGCTGGTCACCACCGCACCCACCGCCTGGGTGTGCGTGTAGCGCCGGGTCGTGAAGGTCCGCCCGATGATCAGCAGGAAGGCCAGCAGGCCACCGGTGACGTGCAGACCGTGGAAGCCGGTGGCCATGTAGAACACGGAGGCGTAGCGGTCGCTGGACAGGGTGACGTTGTCGGCCACCAGGTGCGCGTACTCCAGCACCTGGCCGGCGATGAAGACGGCCCCGAAGATAGAGGTCACGACATACCACTCGCGCATGCCCCACGAGCCGATGTTGGTGATCTTGCCGCTGCGGAACGGCTTGCCCCGCTCGGCCTTCATCACCCCGATCTGGCACCACACGGACGACACGACCAGGATCGCCGTGTTGACCGACGCGAACGGGATGTTGAGCTTGGCGGTCTGCTCCGCCCACAGGTCCGGGGAGGTGGACCGGAGCTGGAAGTAGATCGCGAACAGCCCGGCGAAGAACATCAGCTCGCTGGAGAGCCACACCATGGTGCCGACCTGGACCATGTTGGGGCGCGTCGCGGGCCCGTGGCCCGGGGCAGCGTTGTGAGCAGGGATCACCGATGCAGTCGCCACGGGCGCCATTATTGCCCTATCCGCCCCAGACTGTGCCACCGACCCCCCGAAACTTTGCCCGGCAGCGTTTTCCCTCGTCGGGCGGACCGGGATGGCGGGTCGGTGCGCGGCGGCGCATGGCTACGATGGGCGCCATGAGCGCACCTGACACCGCGTCCGGCTCCGACGGCGTCCGCCGGATCTCCATCCTGCTCTACAGCGACGACATCACGGTGCGCGATGCGGTGCGGCTGGCGGTCGGCCGGCGACCCTCGCGTGAGGTCGAGGTGACCGCGTGGCGGGAGTGCGCCACCCAGGCGGCCGCGGTCGAGGCCGTGGAGGAGACCCGCTTCGACGTGCTGATCCTCGACGGGGAGGCGACCCCCCTGGGCGGCATGGGCCTGTCCCGGCAGCTCAAGAACGAGATCTACGAGTGCCCTCCGGTGCTCGTGCTCACCGGCCGGGTCCAGGACGGCTGGCTGGCTGCCTGGTCGCAGGCCGACGCCGTGGTGCCGCACCCGGTGGACCCGGTGATCCTGTCCCGGGCCGTGTCGCAGCTGGCCCTGGCAGGCGTCACCGCCTGAGCCGTCGATGAGCACCGCTGACCAGGCTCGCACCTGGCCCGATATCTACACGCGCCTGCTGCGCCGCGAGGACCTCGCCACCGCCGAGGCCTCGTGGGCGATGGACCAGATCATGTCCGGGCAGGCCACCCCGGTCCAGACGGCCGGTTTCCTGGTGGCGCTGCGGGCCAAGGGCGAGTCCGTGGCGGAGATGCGCGGCCTGGCCGATCAGATGCTCGCTCACGCGCTGCGCTTCTCGGCCCCGCAGCCGAGCCTGGACATCGTCGGCACCGGCGGCGATCGCGCGCACACGGTCAACATCTCGACGATGGCCGCCCTGGTCTGCGCCGCCGCCGGGGTGCCGATCGTCAAGCACGGCAACCGGGCGGCATCCTCGTCGTCCGGCTCGGCCGACGTGCTCGAGGCCCTCGGGGTCGACCTCACGTTGCCCGTCGAGCGCGTCGCCCAGGTGGTCCACGAGGCGGGCATCACCTTCTGCTTCGCTCAGGTCTTCCATCCGGCGATGCGGCACGCCGCCACCGCCCGCAGTGAACTGGGTGTCGCCACGGTCTTCAATTTCCTGGGCCCGCTGACCAACCCTGGTCAGCCCCGGTATGCCGCGATCGGCGTCGCCGACGCGCGGATGGCTCCGATCATGGCTGGGGTGTTCGCCGCGCGCGGCCGGGACACGGCGGTGCTGCGTGGTGACGACGGGCTCGACGAACTGACCCTGGCGACCACCTCGACGGTCTGGTGGGTGCGCGGCGGCGAAGTCACTGAGCTCGTGTTCGACCCGACCCGGGTGGGGCTGGCGCCGGCCCCCACGCAGGCCCTGCGGGGTGGCGACGCCCGCCACAACGCGCAGGTGGTCCGCGAGGTCTTCGACGGCCGCCCCGGTCCGGTGCGGGATGCCGTGGTGCTCAACGCCGGCCTGGCCCTGGCGGTCAGCGAGGGGGCCGCTCCGGCCACCCCCGACGCCGACGCGCTGCACGAGCTCACCCGCGCGGGCATCGAGCGCGCCGCCGCCGCGATCGACTCGGGCGCCGCCACGGCGGTCGTCGAGCGTTGGGTCGCCGCCACCCGGAGCTGACCCGCGCCGCGGGCCCTGCCGGCCGCCGGGTCGCCGGCTACTCCAGGCCGAGGCTGAACGCCGCCTCGAGGTCGTGCTGGGAATAGGCCCGGAACGCGATGTGGGTGGTGGTCGCCAGCACCCCCTCGACCTTGGACAGCTTGTCCGCGATGACGTCGGCGAGGTGCTCGTGCTCGCGGACTCGGACCATCGCGATGAGGTCGGCGTCACCGGCGACCGAATAGACCTCGCTGACCCCGTCGAGGTCGGCGATCTGCTGGGCGACCTCCGGGATCCGGGAGACGTCGCAGTTGACGAGCACGATGGCGGTGATCACCCGGCCAGCGTAGTCGGGCCGGCGCGTCGCCGGGTGAGCCGGTCAGCCGGCCGGCCGGGGGTCATCGGCCGCCCCCGGACCGGCTCGACGCGGCTAAGCCAGCTCGGCTCGGGCGGCCTCGGCGCCGCCGACCGGGCAGGTCCACTCGCCCTCCATCGAGACGATGCGCACCCCGGGGCGGCCGAGCCAGCGCAGCACCAGCTCGGTCTCCTCCGCGGTGGCCGCCGGCGCGGGAGGCACGGGTGGGGTGACGACCTCGGCGGTGGCCCGCAGCGTGTCGATGTAGGGCATCGGGTCGGCTCCGCGGGGGGACACGCTGGTGCCGGCCAGCCGGCCGTGCCGGACGCAGACCAGCTCCCAACCGCCGGCGTCGCTGCGGTGCGCCGCGACGACTTCGGCGGCCGCGGCCAGGGGGGCCAGCCGCTGCACCCGCGCGGCACCGGCGACCAGCTGGCGCAGTCGGTCGCGCAGGGCGCCGGCGGCCTCGAAACGCTGCTGGGTGGCCAAGGCGCGCATCCGCTCGCGGATCGCGCCGAGCACCGGGCGGCCGTCGCCGGTGAGCGCGGCGACCGCGGCGGCGACGTGCGCGGCATACGACTCGGCGGTGACGCGACCCTCGCACGGCGCGCCGCAGCGGCCCAGCTCGGCCAGCACGCACGCCGTGCCGCGCGGCGCGGCGGGCAGCCGGATCGTGCACTGGCGCAGGGGCAGCACCTCGTGCAGCGCCGCCACCGCGGCCTCGGCCGACCGGCGCGAGGCGTAGGGCCCCGCGTAGGTCGCCCCGTCGGGCCGGACCTCACGGACCACCGAGAGCCGGGGGAAGGGCTCGACCGTGACCTTGACCCACAGCGAGCGTTCGGGTCGGGTGGAGCGGCGGTTGTAGCGCGGCTTGTGCTCGGCGAGGAGCCGCAGCTCGCGGACCTGTGCCTCCAGGACCGTCTGGCAGACGATCGGGCGGATCGACTCGGCCAGCCCGACCATCTCGGCCATCCGGGTGCGCTGCTCGGAGGCGGTGAAGTAGCTGCGCGCCCGGCCCCGGATGTTGCGCGAGGTGCCGACATAGAGCGGGCGACCCCGCCCGTCCTGGAAGACGTAGACCCCGGGCGCGGCTGGCAGCCCGTCGGCCAGATGCCGCTTGCGCCGCTGGGCGCTCGCCACCCGCGCGGAGTAGCCGGCTAACTCCTCGATGGTGTGGACCCCGACGTTGCCGACCCGCTCGATCAGCGCGTGCAGCACGTCGACCGTGGCCCGGGCGTCGTGCAGCGCGCGGTGGTCGGGCGTCGTCGCCGCCCCGAAGTGCGCGGCCAGGGTGCCCAGCCGGCGGTTGGCGACCTCGTCGCTGCCGACCAACTGGCGGGCCAGCACCACCGTGTCGATGACCTGGAAGCCCGGCCACGGCGTGCCGGCCTGGGCGGCAGCGGCCTTGAGGAAGGTGATGTCGAAACTGGCGTTGTGGGCCACCAGCACCGCCCCCCGGGCGAACTCGAGGAAGGCGGGCAGCACCGCGCCGATGCGGGGCGCGCCGGCGACCATGGCGTCGGTGATGCCGGTGAGCACCTGGATGAACGCCGGGATGGCGCTGCCCGGGTTGACCAGGGTCTGGAACTCGCCGAGCACCTCGCCACCGCACACCTTGACCGCGCCGATCTCGGTGATGGCGCTGTCGTGGGCGCTGCCCCCGGTGGTCTCCAGGTCGACGACGACGAAGGTCACCTCGCGCAGCGGGGTGCCCAACTCGTCGAAGGTCGCCTGGACTGCCTGCATGATCCCGACGGTAGGGCGGGGGTCTGACAACGGTCGCGAGGCGCGCCCGAGAGGGCTGTCAGTGCTCTGCCCTAGCGTCGTTGCTGACCGAGACGATCGGAGCGGAGGGACTGTCATGATCATCGAGTGCGCGACCTGCCCGGTGCGCGAGCAGCGGTGCGACGACTGCGTCGTCACCGTGCTGCACGGGCTGCCGGTCATCCCGGCGCAGCCGTCGGGGGTGCCCCTGGACCCGGCCGAGCAACGAGCGGTGGCGGCGTTCGTCGCGGCCGGCCTGCTCGACCGCGCCCACGCCGGCCGCCTGCGGGCGCAGCGCGAGCCCACCCGCCGCGCGTCCGCGGTCGGCTGACGCCCGCGGCGTAGCATCGGAGCCGTGAATCATGCGGTGCGCCTGCTGGCCACGGGGAGCCTGCTGGTCCTCGCCGCGGGGTGCACCGTGCAGCAGGCACCGGCCTCGGGGCCCACGACGGACGCGACGCCCGCCCTCACCGCCTCGCCCGCCCAGACGACGGCTCCGCCGCGCACCGGCGACCCCGGGCCGGGTGCCTCCCACGCGCAGGGCATCCCCGACGCCGCCGCCGCCACCATCGTCACCACCCTGGTGCGGCAGCGCTCGGACGCGCTGGCCCGGCGCGACAAGATCTCCTGGCTGGCCACGATCGCCGACCCCACGTCGGCCGACGGACTGGCCGAGGCCGAGGCCTACGACGCCCTCGTGGCCCTGGGGGTGACCGCCCTGCAGGTCGGCCCGGTCGGCCCGGCGCCCAGCCCGCCCGCCTCGAGCGGCGACCCGTCGGCGACCCGCTCGACCGTCCCGCCGACCGCGTCCCGCGCAGCCTGGACCGGCTCGGTGGAGTTGGGCTATCTGGTGCCCGGCGTCGACCGCGACGTGCGGCACATCCGCCGCACCGTGACCGTCGTCGACTTCGGCGGCCAGTGGCGCCTGGGCCGCTGGCTGGGCCCGGCCGACCGGCCGGAGGTCTGGGACCTGCCGGGCATGCAGGTGGCGCGCACCGGCTCGGTGGTCGTGGCCGGCAACCAGCCGGTCGGCAACCTGGCCCGGCTCGCGGCCGAGGCCGAGGTCGCCCAGCAGCAGGTGGCCCGGGCCGTGCGCGCCCCGGCGACCCCGGCCCTCATCGTGCTGCCGAGCACCTCTGCCGATGCCGCCGACCTGCTCGGGCACGCCGACGCGGGCGTGCTGCGCCAGGTCGCGGCGACCACCGACGGGCCGCGCTCGCCGGGCCGGGCCGCCATGGCCGACCGGGTCGTCGTCAACCCGGACGGGCTCGCGCGCCTGACCGGCACCGGTCGGCACGTCGTGCTGGCCCACGAGCTCACCCATGTGACCATGCGGGCCACCACCGGCCACGACGTGCCGATGTGGCTCTCCGAGGGCTTCGCCGAGTGGGTCGCCTACCAGGACCAGGAGGCCGGCGCGACGACCGTCGCCCGTCAGTTGCTCGACACGGTCGCGGTCTCCGGCCCGCCGGCCGCGCTGCCCTCGGCCGCCGACTTCGACCCGGTGTCCGGCGACGTCGCCGCCGCCTATCAGGCCTCCTGGCTCGCGGTGTCCCGCATCGCCCGGCAGCGCGGCCCCGAGCGGCTGCTCGCCTTCTACCGCGACGTCGCGGGCAGCCCGGCCGACGGTCGCACGACCGCACCCGCGACCGTCCTCGCCCGGGCCTTCACCACCCAGGTGGGCGAGAGCGAGGCCACCTTCACCGAGCTGTGGCGGGCCGAGCTGACCGCCCTGGCCCGATGAAGTGAGGTGCCCGTCACAGCCCACGTCTCGGACGGTCGGACCGGCCGAACCACGCATATACCCTTGGGCGCATGGCTGATCGCACCGAGTCCTCCATCGTCATCGCCGCTGCGCCCGGCACGGTCCTGGACGTCATCGCCGACTTCGAGGCCTACCCCGAGTGGGCCGGTGAGGTGAAGCGGGCGACGGTGCTGTCCGAAGAGGGTGAGGGCTGGGCCGACCGGGTCGAATACGTCCTGGACGCAGGCGTGCTCAAGGACACCTACACCCTGGACTACGAGTGGGACATCGCCGACGACGGCACCGGGGTGCTCTCCTGGAGCCTGGTCAAGGCCACCATCCTCAAGGCCATGAACGGCTCCTACACCATCGTCCAGGACAAGGGCGGCACCAAGGTCACCTACCGCCTGGCCGTCGACCTCAACGTCCCCATGCTCGGCATGCTCAAGCGCAAGGCGGAGAAGACCATCGTCGACACCGCTCTCAAGGAGCTCAAGAAGCGGGTCGAGGCCTGAGCGTGTCCGAGGCGGCCAGCAACACCCCCCACGTCGGGTCCGTCGCCGAGGAGGCCGCCCGACTCATCACCCTCTTCAACCAGGGCCTCACGCCGGAGCAGGCGAGCGCGGCCGGTCGTCGGGCGGCCGGACCCGACGACGCGCCGGATGCGGCGGCCGGGTCGCCGTCGGGTCCGGCCCAGTCGTGCAGCCATGACCCCACCGACCCGAGCACCTGCCGGTCCTGCCCCGTATGCCGCGTGCTCGCCGTGGTGCGCGGCATCCCGCCGGAGGCGCTCGACCGGGCCGCCGACCTCGTCGACCTGCTCAGCGACGGCCTGCGCAGCTATGCCGCCCGGCGCCGCGAGCCCGGCCCGGAGCACCGGGGCCGCCCCGAGGACGCGGGGTGAGCGCGGCATACACCATCGGCATCGACATCGGCGGCACCAAGGTGGCCGGCGGCGTCGTCGACGACCGGGGCCGGATCGTCGCGCGAGCCCGCGCCGACACCCCGCACCGGTCCACGTCGCCGGAGGTCGTCGAGAACACCATCGTCGGGGTCGTCGACGAGTTGCTCGGCCGGGTCGACCGGGCCGAGGTGGCCGCGGTGGGCGTCGGCGCGGCCGGTTTCGTGGCCGCCGACCGGGCGACGGTGGTGTTCGCGCCGCACCTGTCCTGGCGGCAGGAGCCGTTGCGGGACGCGCTGGCTCAGCGTCTCGGGCTACCCATCACCGTCGACAACGACGCCAACGCCTCGGCCTGGGCGGAGTCACGCTTCGGCGCCGGCCGGGGCGAGACCCACCTGGTCATGGTCAACCTCGGCACCGGCATCGGTGGGGGCATCGTCATCGACGGCCGGGTCGAGCGGGGCCGCTACGGCATCGCCGGGGAGTTCGGCCACATGCAGGTGGTCCCCGACGGGCTGCGCTGCGAGTGCGGCAATCGGGGCTGCTGGGAACAGTATTCGAGCGGCAACGCGCTGGTCCGCGAGGCCCGCACGCTGCTGGCCGCCAACTCGCCGGTGGCCGACGACCTGCGCCGCCGGATCGGGGACGACCCGTCGACGTTGACCGGGCCGCTGGTCACCGAAGCGGCCCGGGCCGGTGATCGCACCGCCGTGGAGTTGCTCGCCGAGGTGGGTCACTGGCTCGGCATCGGCATCGCCGACCTGGCCGCGGCCTTCGACCCGGGCATCTTCGTCATCGGGGGTGGCGTCAGCGCAGCGGGGGACCTGCTGCTCGGCCCGGCCCGGGAGACCTATCGTCGTCAGCTCCCCGGCCGCGGCTACCGCCCCGAGGCCCGCATCGAGGCCGCGCAGCTCGGCAACGACGCCGGGGTGATCGGCGCTGCGGACCTGGCGCGGGTCGACGCCGCCGAGCAGGTGACCCTCGAGTCGGCCGTCGAGGCGCTGCCGCCGGCGGACACCGTCGAGACCGGGCCGGCGGTGGCGTCGGACGCGTCCCAGGCGGCCCGTCGGCGGTGGTGGCGCCGGCGTTAGCCCCGCCCCGACCAGGTGCGCTCAGACCCGGGCGCCGTCGTCGGGGTCCCGGTCGCCGGACCCGCGCAGGATCATCAGCCCGAACCCGGCCACCGTCAGCGACACCCCGCTCAGCACCCACCATCCCGGGTCGGGGTTGCCGGAGAGGACGACCGCCCACAGCACGAGCAGCGGCCCGGCCACGACCCCGAACACCGCCAGCCAGTAGGTCGCGTCGTGCGCGGGCGGCAACTCGGGCTCGGGGGGCTCGAAGTGCTCGTCGTCCTCGGCCGGCAGGAAGCTGCGCCACGCGCTCAGGTCCAGCTCCTCCAGCCGGTATGCCGCGTCGCCGGCTCCCGGCCCGGGGTCGCCCGGCGTCCCCGCCGGGCCTGCGGGCGCGGCCTCGGCCGACCCGGCCCGCTCGACCGGATCGGCCCGGCCAGTGGCATCGTCCGGCCCGACCGCAGCGTCCGGGCCGCCCGGATCGTCCGGCCCCGCTGCGTCGTCCGGGGCGGCTGCGTCGTCCGGCCGGGCCGGCCGGTCACCCGCGGGCGCGACCCGGTCGGGATCGATCGTGGGCCCGCCGCCCGGATCGCCACCGGGCGAGCCGAGCCCCAGCCGGTGCGACCCGGAGTCGGTGGCCTGCTCGTCCCAGTGGCCGACGATCTGGGCGAACTGCTCGTCCAGGTCGTCGTCCTTGTCGCGCCGGGTGCGCCAGTCGTCGGTCACGGGTCGCGCCGCCCGGTGCGCAGCCGTTCGACGAAGGCCACCGACTGGGTGAAGACCCGCTCGGCGTCGTAGTCGAGGGTGGCGACGTGGAAGGACTCCTCGAGATAGATCTCGGTGACGTCGCTGCTGCTGATGCGGGACAGGAAGAAGTCGGAAGACTTCGCGGGCACGACCTTGTCCACCCGCGAGCGCAGGAGCAGCACCGGCATGGTCAGCTGGGGCAGCTGCTCGCCGACGATGCGCCACAGCTCGGTCTGGGAGTGCATCGACTTGAGCGGGTTGACCCGATAGGCCAGTTCGGTGACCCCGGGCTTGTTGATGTCGCCGGCGATCCCGGGGAAGAACGGCACGACGTGGCGCAGCACCGGCAGCAGCGGCAGGGCGGGGTGGTCGTGCTGGAAGATCGGGTTGACCACGACGAGGCCGCTGATCTCGTCGGGGTGCTCGAGAGCGAGCTTCGTGGTCAGCAGCCCGCCCATCGACAGGCCCATGGCGAAGACCTGGTCGCAGCGCGACCGCAGGTCGTCGAGTTCCCGGTCGAGCGCGGCATACCAGTCCGTCCACCGGGTGCGGTTGAGATCCTGCCACCGGGTGCCGTGCCCGGGCAGCCGGGGCAGCCGCACCGTGTACCCCTGCGCCGCGAGGTGCTCGGCCCACGGCCGCATCGACTGGGGAGTGCTCGGATAGCCGTGCGAGAGCAGGACCCCGATCTCGTTGCCGTCGTGGCTGAACGGCTCGGCACCGGGCATGATCCGCACGGGTGGCTCCTTGGGCAGTCGCAGGTGCGTCCATGCTCGCACGCAGCCACCTGGGTGGGGTAGTGCCGTAGAGTGCTGCAAGTCACACGGGAAGGTGCCCAGGATTGTTCTACTGGCTGCTCAAGCGGGTCCTGCTCGGGCCCATCCTCAAGCTCCTCTTCCGGCCGTGGGTCGAGGGGGCCGAGCACGTCCCCGCGCACGGGGGCGCCATCCTGGCCAGCAACCACCTGTCCTTCTCCGACTCGATCTTCCTGCCGGTCGTGCTGACCCGGCGCATCACCTTCCCGGCCAAGATGGAGTACTTCACCGGCCGCGGTGTCAAGGGCCGACTGACCGCCGCGTTCTTCCGGGGCGTCGGGCAGATCCCCATCGACCGGTCCGGCGGACGGGCCAGCGAGGCCGCGATCCAGTCCGGCCTCAGGGTGCTGCGCCGGGGTGACCTGTTCGGCATCTATCCCGAGGGCACCCGCTCTCCGGATGGCCGGCTCTACAAGGGCAAGACCGGCGTGGCCCGGATGGCTCTCGAGGCCGGGGTGCCGGTCATCCCGGTCGCCATGATCGGCACCGACAAGGCGCAGCCGACCGGCCAGAAGATCCCCAACATCATGCGCATCGGGGTGCGCATCGGCGCGCCGCTCGACTTCAGCCGCTACGAGGGCATGGAGGGCGACCGCTTCGTCCTGCGCTCGATCACCGACGAGATCATGTACCAGCTCATGCTGCTGTCCGGCCAGGAGTACGTCGACGTCTACGCCACGTCGCTGAAGAAGAACGTCATCAAGGACACGGTGCAGACGACCGTGCAGACGGCGGTGGCCAAGGCCAAGGAGATCCAGGAGGTCGCCTCCCAGCGGGTCGAGGCCGCCTCGGCCAAGGTGGCGGCCGGCCGCGCGGCCGGCGATCAGGGCCAGACCGGCGACCAGTTCGCCGGGCCCGACCGGATCGGCGCCGACTCGACCGGCGGTGACTCGACCGGCGGCGACTCGGCCGGCGGTGACTCGACGAGCGGCGAGCCGGCTGCCGCCGACCGCGACGGCGAGCCGGCCGACCCGGGTCCGGTCGTCGCCGAGGACACGGACGTGCGCCAGGCCAGTTGAGGCCGGCGATGCCACCCCTGCTCACCCGGCGCGAGGTGCGCGACGGAGACTCCCTGGTGCTCAACGCGCTCTGGGGTGCGGTGCGGGTGTTCCGCGTGCTCGCCGTCCTGTATGCCGCCTGGGGCGCCTGGGTGCGGCGGGAGGACATGGCCCGGCCCGGCTGGGCGCTCGTGGTGCTCGTCATCCTGGCGCTGTGGACGGCATACCTGTCGGTGAGCCGGCGCCGGGAGCTGCCGATCCTGTTCGTCGAGCTGGGCTTGGCGATGGCGGCGGTGCTGTCGACCCGTTGGCTGGACACCCCCGACGCGGCGGTCAACGGCGTCACCACGGTGCCCGGGGTGTGGCAGGCCGTGCCGGTCGTGGCCCTGGGCATCAGCCTGGGCTGGCGCGGCGGGCTGGCCGCCGCGCTGTTCGTCACCGCCGTGCTCATCGCGGTGGTCGGCCGGCTCGACGCCGAGCCGGTGAGCAACGCCGGGCTGCTGGTGATCCTGGGCACCTGCGTCGGCTACGGCGCCGACGTGGCGCGCAAGGAGCAGGCGGCGCTGCGACAGGCGCTGGCCAAGCAGGCCGAGGTCGCCGAGCGGGACCGGCTGGCGCGCACCGTGCACGACGGGGTGCTGCAGGCGTTGGCGTTCATCCACCGGCGCGGGCTCGACCTCGGCGGTGAGGCGGCGCGCCTGGGGCTGCTGGCCGCCCAGCAGGAGCGTCACCTGCGGGCGCTGGCCAGTGGTATGCCGCTGCCCGAACTCGAGGCGACCCTCGACGGCCCGGTGGACCTGCGTGACGAGCTCAAGGTGGCCGCCACCGGCACGGCCGTGCTCGTCGCGCCCGAGGAGCCGGTCGACGTCGACCCGCGGGTGGCCGAGGAGATCGTCGCGGCGGTCGAGGCGGCCCTGGACAACGTGCGGCGCCACGCGGGCCCGGACGCCCGGTCGTGGGTGCTGCTCGACGATCTGGGCAGCGACATCGTCGTCACCGTGCGCGACAACGGGCTGGGGGTGAGCCAGGAGCACATCGACGCGGCCACCGCCCGGGGCCGGCTGGGGGTGTCGGCCTCCATCCTCGGACGCATCGAGGACCTTGGCGGCCGGGCTCGCTATCTTTTCGGACCAGGCGGTGGCACCACCGTCGAGATGTGGGTGCCGAAGGAGACCCGATGAGCGACTACCCGGGGCCGGTGCCCTCGGCCGAGCCGGACGGCGCCGACGAGGACACCGATCGTGCGGATCTGCCCCTGCGGGTCGTCGTCGCCGACGACCACCCGATGTGGCGCGATGCCGTCGCCCGTGACCTGGCCGACGCGGGGCATCAGATCGTCGGCACCGCGGCCGACGGTCACGCGGCGGTGCGGCGCACCCTCGCGACCCGGCCGGACGTGCTGGTGCTCGACCTCAACATGCCGGGGCTGACCGGGGCTCAGGTGTGCGAGCAGATCGCCCAGGCCCAACTGCCCACCCGGGTGCTCATCCTGTCGGTCAGCGGCGAGCGCACCGACGTCCTCGGTGCCGTCAAGGCGGGGGCCACCGGCTACCTGGTCAAGTCGGCGCGCCGCGAGGAGTTTCTCGAGGCGGTGCGGCGCACCGCGGCCGGGCGTGCCGTCTTCACGCCCGGTCTGGCCGAGTTGGTGCTGGCGGAGTTCCGCCGGATCGGCGACGACCGGGCGACCCGACCCGAGCCGGAGGCGGAGCTGACCGAGCGCGAGACCGAGGTGCTGCGGCTCGTGGCGACCGGCATGTCCTACAAGGACATCGCAGCCCAGCTGTTCATCTCGCACCGCACCGTGCAGAACCACGTCCAGAACACGCTGGGCAAGCTGCAGATGCACAACCGGGTCGAACTCGTGCGCTACGCCATCGACCGGGGGCTGCACGAGTGACGCAGCCGCGGTCGTCAGCGCCTCGGCTCAACCCAGGGCAGCGACCGCGGCGTCGTAGTCGGGCTCCTGGGCGATCTCCGGAACCAACTCGGTGTGCAGGACCTTGCCGGCCTCGTCGAGCACGATGACCGACCGGGCCATCAGGCCGCGCAGTGGGCCGTCGGTCATGGTCACGCCATAGCTGTCGCCGAAGTCGCTGAGGAAGGTCGAGGCGGCCTTGACGTTGTCGATGCCCTCGGTGGAGCAGAACCGGTTGAGGGCGAACGGCAGGTCGGCCGAGACGCACAGCACCTGGGTGTTGTCCATCGAGGAGGCCAGTTCGTTGAAGCGCCGGACGCTGGCCGAGCAGACCCCCGTGTCGACGCTCGGGAAGATGTTGAGCACGAGGCGTCGTCCGGTGAGGCCGTCCGAGTCGATGGGCTGCATGTCGGCGCCGGTGACGGAGAACTGTGGGGCCTGGTCACCCGGCTGCGGGAGTTCGCCGACGGTGTGGACGGGGTTGCCCTTGAAAGCGGTGGTAGCCATATTTCCTGTCTATCACGGAACAAGCGGGTCGTGGCGCGCAGGTCCGGGCCGGTCGGCGGCCGGTCCGGGCTCTCCCCGGGAAACGTTCCAGGCAACCGCTTTCACTGGGGTGGCAGGGCCGGGCTCTCCCGGGAAACGTTCCAGGCAACCGCTTTCACGGGGGTGGCAGGGCCGGGTTCTCCCCGGGAAACGTTCCAGGCAACCGCTTTCACTGGGGTGGCAGGGCCGGGCTCTCCCGGGAAACGTTCCAGGCAACCGCTTTCACGGGGTGGGGAGCGCGGCGAGCCGGGGTCAGCCGCCGGTGGCCGTGCGCAACGCCGCCAGCACCCTGGCGTCGATGCCGTCCGGGGTCAGCCGCATCTCGTAGTTCTCGACGCCGGCCCAGTCGGCCAGCGCCCGGTGCACGTCGTCGGCGTGGTGGCCCAGCCGGGCCAGCCGCTCGCGCACCTCGTCGGCCAGCCCGCCCTGCAGCGGCGTGACGTCCTGCGGGGAGCCGAAGTAGAGGTCGTTGAGATCGAGCAGGCGGGCCAACTCGCTGGCCGCCTGCGGATGCTCGTCGACCCGCAGGTCGACGACGACGCCGCTGCCGTCGTAGCCCGCCCCGTCGGCCACGACGTAGAGCGCGGCCCCCTGGCGGCCCCGGCGGTCCCCACCGGCCGCGTCCCCGGCCAGCAGCGCCGTGAGCAGGCGCCGCTCGAGCGGCATACCGATGCCGGCGCGCCAGGCGCGCTCCATCGCCTCGACGACCGCCGACCCGACCAGGATGTTGCCCTGGATGGCGTACCAGCCGTCCGCGGCCGAGCCGCCGGCGACGCCACCGGCCCAGGGGTGGCACTCACGGCCGGTGAAACTCGCCGACCCGGCCGCCCCGACGACCCCGAGCTGGCGCTGCTCGCGCAGGCTGTCGGCGCCGGTCACCCGGGCCACCGCCTCCTGCGCGCTGGCTCCGGCGGCCAGCAGGTGCAGGCAGTCGGCCCGATAGGACCACTTCGCGGCGGACTGGGTCGCCACGGCACCCACGCCCACCTCGGCCACGGGCACCACCGCGCCCACCGCCAGGAACCTGCTCGCCACGGCGACCCCGTATGCCGCGCCCTGCGCGCCGACGATCGAGAAGGTCACCCCGTCAGCGTAGGTCCGCAGGGCCCGGGATGCGGACCTCACCGGCCCGGCCCGAGGGTCGACCGTAGGCTGGTCCGGTGAGCACGCAGACCAACGAGCAGCTGCATGCCGAGCTCGGCGGCGCCGCCGAGGGCTTGGTGGCCGCTCAGCAGCCGCAGTGGCCCGATGCCGCCGAGCTCGCGGCGGCGGTCCAGGAGCTCGCGACCTTTCCGCCGCTGGTCTTCGCCGGCGAGTGCGACGTCCTGCGGGAGCGGATGGCCGCGGCCGGCCGGGGCGAGGCCTTCGTGCTCATGGGTGGCGACTGCGCCGAGACCTTCGCCGGCGCGACCGCCAACAGCATCCGCGACCGGGTCAAGACCATCCTGCAGATGGCCGCCGTGCTCACCTATGGCGCATCCAAGCCGGTCGTCAAGGTGGGCCGGATGGCCGGGCAGTACGCCAAGCCGCGCAGCAGCGCCGGCGAGACCCGGGGCGGGGTGACGCTGCCGGCCTACCGCGGCGACATGGTCAACGACTTCGTCTTCTCCGAGGCGGCGCGGCGCCCGGACCCGCGGCGGCTGGTCACGGCATACCACCGCGCCTCGGCGACCCTCAACCTGGTGCGCGCGTTCACCACCGGCGGCTTCGCCGACCTGCGTCGGGTCCACGACTGGAACCGCGGCTTCGTCAGCAACGCCGCCAACGCGCGCTACGAGCGGATCGCCCACGACATCGACAAGGCGATGAAGTTCATGGCGGCCTGCGGCGCGGACTTCGAGGCGATGCGCTCGGTGGAGTTCTTCGCCGCGCACGAGGCGCTGTTGCTGGACTACGAGCGCCCGCTGACCCGCATCGACTCGATCAGCGGCCAGCCGTATTGCACCTCGGCGCACTTCGTCTGGGTGGGCGAGCGCACCCGCGAGGTCGACGGCGCGCACATCGACTACGTCGCCCGGATCCGCAATCCGGTCGGGGTCAAGCTCTCGCCCAAGGCCACGGCCGACGACGTGCTGCGCATGGTCGACCGGCTCGACCCCACCCGCGAGCCCGGCCGGTTGACGTTCATCAGTCGGATGGGGGCCGGGCGGGTCGCCGACGCGCTGCCGCCCATCGTCGACGCGGTGACCCGGTCGGGGTCGCAGGTGACCTGGATCTGCGACCCGATGCACGGCAACACGTTCGAGTCGTCCAACGGTTACAAGACCCGCAACTTCGACGACATCGTCGACGAGGTGCGCGGCTTCTTCGAGGTGCACCGCGCGCTCGGGACGGTGCCCGGCGGGCTGCACGTCGAGCTCACCGGCACCGACGTCACCGAGTGCATCGGCGGGTCGGAGAAGATCCTCGACGCCGACCTGGAGAAGCGCTACGAGACGGTCTGCGACCCTCGGCTCAACCATCAGCAGAGCCTGGAGCTGGCCTTCCTCGCGGCCGAGATGCTGGGGGAGTGACGGCGTGAGCCCTGCGCCCCGGCTGCGCGCAGACCTGTTGTCCGACACGCTGACCCGGCCGACCGCAGCGATGCGCCGGGCCATGGTCGAGGCGGAGGTCGGCGACGACGTCTTCGGCGAGGACCCCACGCTGCGCGCCCTGGAGGAGCGGGTGGCGGACCTGCTCGGCCACCCGGCGGGGCTGTTCACCCCGAGCGGGTCGATGGCCAACCAGCTCGCGCTGCGGCTGCACGTGCGGCCCGGCGAGGAACTGCTGTGCGACTCGCTCGCTCACGTCATCCGGGCCGAGCTCGGCGCTGCCGCAGCGCTGTCCGGCATCTCGTCGCGCACCTGGACCGCGCCCCGCGGGGTGCTGCGGGCGGCCGACCCGCTCGCGCTGATGTCCGTCGGGTCCGGTCCCTATCAGGTCAGCACGGCCCTGGTCGTCGTCGAGAACACGCACAACTTCGGCGGCGGCTCGATCCAGCCGCTCGACCAGATCCGGCAGGTCCGCGCGGCGACCCGGCCGCACGGGGTGCGCCTGCACCTCGACGGCGCGCGGCTGTGGAACGCCCACGTCGCGACCCGGATCCCGCTGTCCCCCTGTGCGGCCGGGTTCGTCCCCGTGTCGGTGTGCCTGTCCAAGGGACTGGGCGCGCCGGTCGGCTCGGTCCTGGTCGGCAGCGCCGACGCGATCGCCGAGGCGCGCATCTGGCGCAAGCGGCTCGGCGGCGGGATGCGGCAGGCGGGCATCCTCGCCGCCGCCGGCCTGCACGCCCTCGACCATCACGTCGAACGGCTCGCCGACGATCACGCCCGGGCCCGCCGCACCGCCGAAGCGCTCGCGCAGGCATCACCCGGTTGCCTCGACCCGGCCACCGTCGAGACCAACATCGTCATGCTGTCGACGGAGCGAACTCGTTGGGCGCCAGTGGATCTGGTCTCGGCCGCGCTCGCCGAGGGCGTGCGAGGGTATGCCGCGGGGCCGGCTGCCGTGCGTCTGGTCTGGTCGTTCGAAGTGGACGACGCCGGGACGGATCACGCGATCGACGTGCTGACCCGGCTGCTGCGCTCGCGCTGACCCGCCGCGGTGACCGCGCCCGGCGGCTCTTCTGCGGTTCGGGTGGGGGATCGGGGTGGATCACCTACGTCAGGGCGTGGGTGATCGTCCCCGATGACGGTGAACTCGAGCGACACCGCGGCCCGCGGCCGTCACACCTCGTGGTGCACCGACTCGGCGGGAGGGGTGCGCTCGTCGCGGCGGCGGCCGACGAGTTCGACCGTGTACATGGCGGCCAGGACCAACGAGCCGCCGGCGAGCATCCGCCAGGTGAACGACTCGCCGCCGAGCGCGACGGCGAAACCGGCGGCGAAAACCGGCTCGAGGGTCATGACGATGGCCGCCCGGGTCGCGGGCAGATGTGCCTGGGCCCAGGTCTGCGCCCACAGCGCGAGCACCCCGGCGG
Source organism: uncultured Intrasporangiaceae bacterium (assembly GCA_964647395.1). Taxonomy (GTDB): domain Bacteria; phylum Actinomycetota; class Actinomycetes; order Actinomycetales; family Dermatophilaceae; genus Phosphoribacter. The sequence goes on from CAZYHR010000038.1 coordinate 22,494, forward strand.
CGGTGGCCATGTAGAGCACCGCCGCCCACTGGCCGCCGTCGTGCGGCCAGACGATGCCGTCGGGGACCGCCGCGACGACGCAGATCGCCGCGATGACCAGCATCTGCACCGCCGCCATGCCGGTGGCCCGGTCCGCGGTGGACAGCCGCCCCAGCCCGATGATGTGCAGCGCATAGAGCGCCGCGGCCGCGAGGGTCAGCGACTCGCCGATGCCGACGGCGAAACCGTTGAGCGACAGCAGGGCCAGCCCGGCGGTCGCCAGCCCCACCGCCCCCCAGGTCGAGGGCGGCACCCGCTCGCGCAGCAGCAGCGCGGTGAAGACCGGGGTGAGCACGACATAGGTGCCGGTGACGAAGCCGGACACCGATGCGTCGGTGTGCTCGAGCCCCACCGTCTGCAGGATCTGGGCCGCACCGTAGAGACCACCGAGCCCGACCGAGGCCAGCCAGTCCCGGCGCCCCAGCGCGCGCAACGCCCGCCGGAACAGCACGACCATGAGGGCTGCGGCGATGCTGAACCGCACGGCCAGGAAGTCGACCGACGGCACCGTCTCGACCAGGTCGCGGATGAGGAAGAACGTCGAGCCCCACACCGCGGTCAACGCGACCAGCAGGGCGGTGGCGAGCGTGCGGGCGCGACTGGGGGACCAGGGCATCGGAGGGTATGCCGCCCGGCTCAGACGATGACCAGGGTCACCGTCGAGCCCTTGGGCACCAACGTGCCGGCCTTGGGCTTGGAGTCCCGCACGGTGCCGAAGATGCCGCCGAGGATGTTCTCGTAGGCGACCCGGAGCCCGAGCGCCTGCAGCTTGGAGGTGGCCTCGGCGCGGGTGTCGCCGGTGACCTGCGGCACCGCCACGAGGACCGGGCCCTTGGACGGCACCAGCCGCACCGTGTCGCCCTGGTGGAGCTGCCCGCCGGGGGGCTGCTGGCTGACCACCGACCCCTGCGCGACGGTGTCGCTGTTGACGGCGGGGTCCTCGACCACCTGGAGCCCGAGGGCCTCGAGGGTCTGCTTGGCCTCGGCGAGCGGCTTGCCGGTGACGTCCGGGACGTCGATCGGCCGGCGGCCCTTGCTGACGACATAGGCGACCGGGGTGCCGCGCTTGACCTGGGTGTCCGGCGCGGGATCCTGGCTGATGACCGACCCCTGCGGCACCGTCTCGCTGAAGTCCTCGGTGACCTGCCCGGCGGTGAGGGTGCGCTCGGTCAGCGCCTGGTCGGCGGCGTCCCGCGGGAGGTTGACGATGGCCGGCACGGCGAAGCGCTCGGGCCCCTTCGAGACCGCGAGGGCGATCGAGTCGCCCTTGCGGACCGTGGCGCCGCTGGCCGGCGTCGCGGACACCACCTGGCCCCGGGGCTCGACCTCGTCGAAGACCTCGGTGACCGAGGCGGACAGCCCCGCGCCGGTCAGCGCGCCCTGGGCATCGGCCACCGACAGGTGGACCAGGGCGGGCACGATGCGCTGCGAGCCGGGGCCGTGGCTGTCCCACCAGAACCAGCCGCCGGCCCCGCCGCCGACGACCAGCAGGGCCACGAGCGCGGCCACCCACGGGCGACGGCGCCGACCCGGGCGGCGCTGCACGAGCGTGGTCGGCTGGGCTTCGTCGGCTGCGGAGCCCGGCTGTGCCCCGTCCTGCGGCACCGGCCGGCCCGACGGCGCGCCGCCCGGACCGCTGGGCCCAGCACCCGAGCCGGCGAGCCCGGCGCCGGTCACCCCGGAGGCTCCCGCGCCGGCCACCGCAGCGCCGGCCCCTGCAGCGCCGGCCCCTGCAGCACCGGCGACCGCCGGGCCACCCGCGCCGTCGGGCCGCAGCCCGGTCAGTCGCCGGGTGGGCGCGCCGACGGGCAGCACCGCCGTGTCGGCACCCGCACCGTCAGCCGCACCGTCAGCCTCGACCTCGACCTCAGCGTCAGCATCGACCTCGGCGGGACCCTCGGCCGGTTCCGCAGCCTCGGCCCCGACCTCATCGGCACCGACGACGATGCCGTCGACACCGCGCGCCTGCAGCGTCTCGGCCAGCCCGTCGTGGAAGACCCGCTGGCTGCCGTCCAGGCGCCGCTCCGGGTCCACCACCCCCCGCACCGGGTTGTCGCCGTGACACCGGCGCACGGTGAGTTGCGGGTCG
>CAZYHR010000038.1:24631-26623 GCA_964647395.1 uncultured Intrasporangiaceae bacterium
GTCATCGGCACCGACCTCATCGGCACCGACCTCATCGGCACCGACCTCATCGGCATCGACCTCATCGGCACCGGCACGCGGCGCCCCAGCGCCGACCGGCTCGCCCTCGCTCGCCGCCGCGGCGCCGGCCCGCTCCTCGCCGCCCTCGCCCGGCACCCGCGCAGTGGCCTCGGAACCCGACGCGGCGGCGCCGACGAGCACCGGCGCGGCGTCGAGCTCGTCGTCGGACAGCTGCCGGACGGCGCGCAGCAGCTCGCGCAACATGGTGCCGGCGTTGGCGGGGCGCAGCTCCGGGTCGCGGGCGCTGGCGTGCCGGATCAGCGCGTCGAGCTCGAGCGGCACCGTCGAGACCCGGTCCGAGGCCCGCGGCACGACCCCGTGGACGATCTGATAGGCCACGTGCATGGGGTTCTCGCCGTGGAAGGCCTTGCGCCCGGTGAGCAGCTCGTAGAACACCAGCCCGGCCGAATACACGTCGCTGCGGGCATCGGCGCGGTCCCCGTCGAGCTGCTCGGGCGACAGATAGGAGACCGTGCCCATGACGACGCCGGTCGTGCTCGTGCGGGTGCTCGAGGTCACCGCGCGGGCCAGGCCGAAGTCGGTGACCTTGATGACGTCCGTGCCCCGCATGAGCACGTTCTCGGGTTTGATGTCGCGGTGCACGAGGTCGTTGCGGTGCGCTTCGTCCAGCGCCGACAGCAGCGCGGCATAGACGCGCACCGCCTCACGCACCCGCATGGGGGCGCGGTCGGTGATGCGCTGGCGCAGCGTCTGGCCGTCGACGTACTCCATGACCAGGAAGAGCTCGTCGTCGGTCTCGGCGAAGTCGTGCACCCCGACGATGTGCGGGTGGCTGGGCAACCCGGCCGACAGCTGCGCCTCACGCCGGAAGCGCGCCACGAAGGCCTCGTCGCGGGCCAGGTCGGGCCGCAGGATCTTGACCGCGACCCGGCGCCCCAGCCGCTGGTCGACCGCGAGCCACACCGAGGCCATGCCGCCGTCGGCGATCTTGCGGACCAGGCGATAGCGCCCACCGAGCACCCGCTGGTCGGGCTGCTGCTCGCTCTCGGTGGCCACGCAGTGAGTCTAGGGAAGGTATGCCGCCCGCTCACGCAGGCGCCTCCGCGCCGGCCTGCGCTCGGCCCGGCGGTGCCGGCCGGGTCCGCGCGATCTGGCAGGCTAAGGGCCGTGCCGACGACCCCTCGACCCCGCGCCGCCGACGTCCCCGACATCCCGGACGTGCCCGACGAGGCCGCCGAGGTCGAGGCGCTGGTCGGCGACTGGGTCTATCTGCCCGACATCGCCGAGCGCTACGGCCTGCCGCTGTCGCGGGTGCGCCGCTTCGTCGCCGACCGCGAGGTGCTGACCCATCGGGTCGGGCCCAACCGCGCGGTGGCCGTGCCGGCGGGCTTCCTGGGCGACGACGGGCCGCGCGCCGAGCTCAAGGGCACGTTCACCGTGCTGGCCGACGGCGGCATGAACGACCTGGAGATCATCCGTTGGCTACACACCGTCGACCCGACCCTGCCCGGCAGCGGCGCCCCGCTGGACGCCCTGCGCCTGGGCCACAAGACCGAGGTCCGGCGCCGGGCCCAGGCGCTGGCCTTCTGAGCCGTCCCCGATGAGCGGCTGGGCGTACGCCGCGATGCTCGCCTTCGTCGTGGCCGGCTCCTGGCCGCTGCACCGGGTCTTCGGGCTCACCCTGGCCCGCCAGCCGCGCCGGGTGGCGTTGGCCGTGCTGCCGGCCGCGGCGCTGTTCCTCACCTGGGACGTGCTGGTCACCCGGGCCGGGCACTGGTCGTTCGACCCGGCTCAGACCCTCGGCCCGCGGCTGCTCGGGCTGCCGGTGGAGGAGTGGCTGTTCTTCGTCGTCGTTCCGCTGGCCGGGCTGCTCACCTACGAGGCGGTGGGCGCGGTGCTGCGGGCCGGCGGGATCGGTGCGGCGGCGCGGGCCGCGGCTGCGCAGCGGCGCGCCCGCCGGGCCGGCCACCA
>CAZYHR010000039.1:0-4021 GCA_964647395.1 uncultured Intrasporangiaceae bacterium
GCGCTGGTGCTCCACCGCGTCCGGCAGCCGGTCGACCGCGTCGGCCTGGAGCAGCCGGACGCCGGCTCGGTCAAGGTGGGGGAGACCGTGCAGATCTCCTACGTCGACCAGAGCCGGGCCGGGCTGGACCCGAAGAAGACGCTGTGGGAGGTCGTCTCGGACGGCAACGACATCATCAAGGTCGGCAACGTCGAGATCCCGTCCCGCGCCTATGTCAGCCAGTTCGGGTTCAAGGGCCCGGACCAGCAGAAGCTCGCGGGGGTGCTGTCCGGCGGCGAGCGCAACCGGCTCAACCTCGCGCTAACCCTCAAGCAGGGCGGCAACCTGCTGCTGCTCGACGAGCCGTCCAACGACCTGGACGTCGAGACCCTGCAATCGCTGGAGAACGCCCTGCTCGAGTTCCCCGGCTGCGCCGTGGTCATCAGCCACGACCGGTGGTTCCTGGACCGGGTGGCCACCCACATCCTGGCCTACGAGGGCGACGACGACGACCCCGCCAGGTGGTACTGGTTCGAGGGCAACTTCGAGGCCTACGAGAGGAACAAGGTCGAACGGTTGGGCCCCGAGGCCACCCGCCCGCACCGGGTCACCCATCGCAAGCTCACCCGGGACTGACCGCCAGGCCAGTCCGGACCAACCACAAGGAGACTGAACGTGACCGGACAACCGAGCCCCGCCGACTGGCACCGCCAGGCCGCCGCGACCTTCACCGAGCGGGTCGAGGCGGTGACCGACTGGGCGGCACCCACACCGGTCAAGGAGTGGGTGGCACGCGACATCGTCGACCATCTGACCACCTGGCTGCCGGATTTCCTGGAGTCCGGTTCGGGCCTGCGTCTGCCGGCCGGCCCAGCGGCCGCCGACGACCCGGTGGGGGCCTGGCGGGCCCAGCGCGACGCGGTGCAGGAACTCCTCGACGACCCGCAGCGGTCCGCCATGCCGTATCGCAGCGACGCGCTCGGTGAGCTGACCGTGGAGCAGGTGCTGACGCAGTTCTACACGGCCGACGTCTTCATGCACACCTGGGACCTGGCCCGCGCCACCGGCCAGGACGACCGGCTCGACGAGCAGACCTGCGCCGGCATGCTCGAGGGGATGTCCCAGATGGAGGACATGCTGCGCGCCAGCGGCCAGTTCGGCACGCGACAGCCGGTGGCCGACGACGCCCCCGTGCGGGACCGGTTCATCGCGTTCATCGGCCGGGACCCCCACTGGCAGCCGCCGGCCTGACCGCGCCGGCCCGCAACGGCCAGGCCGCCAGTGTCCGGCAGTCGCCCGCGGCATACCAGGACAGGTGCAGCCGGTCGGCGTGGGTGACGACCGGCACGAGCGGCCGCAGCCACTCGCGCACGACCTGCTCGCTCACCCCTGGGCCGACCGCGTCGAGCGTCAGGTGCGCCCGGACCTCCCCGAACCGCCCCTGGTAGGGCGGACACTGCGGGAAGGCCCGCCACAGCGCCCGGGTCAACCGCGCGAACGGCTGCTTCGGCTCGGGCACCAGATGGATGATCCCGTTGGGAAACGTCTCGACCAGCTCCAGTCGGAAGTCGAAAGCCGTTGTCGCCGAGGCGATCTCGCCCACCCGGGCGAGGTCTTCGGCGGTCGGGTCGGCAAGCCAGGGGGCGAGCACGGTGATGTGCGCGTGCGCGAAGGACGGGTCCGCGGAGACGTAGTCGCGGTCGTAGTGCTCGTGCCGCCCCCGCACCCATTCCTCCAGCGCGGGCACGGGGACCGCGAGCACGGAGTGGGCCACGCGGCCCACCGTAGGCCGCCCCCGCCCGACGCGGACCGGCGGGGCCGGGCGGACCGGCCACCTGCGCCGCCCCGTCCGGGCCGGCCACTTCAGCCGAGCGCAGGCCCCGGGCTCGAGCCAGGTGACGGCTCGCCGGCCCCGAGCGGCGAGCCGGCATGGCCGACCAGGCGCAGGCCGAGGGCGGCGTTGGTCGCGCCGATCTGCTCGGGGGTGCGGTGCACCCGCGGGGTGTACCAGCGGGCCACGTCGACGATGATCGACAGCAGCGCCAGCGACGTGTCGGCGACCGAGTCGAGCTCGAAGTCGCCGCCGGCCAGCCCGCGCTCGAGCACGCCCTGCAAGGTGGCGTCGATCTGCTTGCGCAGGTCGAGCACCTCGGCGCGGTGCTCGTCGCTGAGGTGGGGGAACTCGTGCTGGACCACCCGGGCGACGGCGTAGTTGTCCGCGTGCCAGGCACTGAACCGCGCCATGACCAGGCCCAGCGCCGCCGCCGGGGTCGGGCCCTCGCGGACGGCTGCGCGCACCAGGGCCAGCGCCTCGTGGTGGCCGTCTCGGCTCAGCTGGTAGAGCACGTCCTCCTTGGAGGAGAAGTGCACGTAGACCCCGGCCGGGGACAGGCCCGCCCGGGAGGCGATGTCGCGAGTGGTCGTCGCGGCATACCCCTTGGCCGCGAAGGCCTCCGCCGCGGCAGTGAGCATCCGGCGGGCGGCGTCCGGCACGTCGACGGGCGGTGCCTCGGTCACGGTGGACAGCATGCCGCACCTGTGGGATGCTAAGCAAGCGCTTACTTATCGGTAACAACGGGGTCCACGGAGGTCACCACATGCTGCGCAATCTCTACTCGCAGGAGCACGAGGACTTCCGGGCGAGCGTCCGCGAGTTCGTCGAGCGCAGCCTCAAGCCGCGCGCCGAGGAGATGATCGGGCTCAAGTCGATCCCGCGCGACATCTGGCTCGAGGCCGGCAAGCAGGGGCTGTTCGGCATGGACATCCCCGAGGAGTTCGGCGGGGCCGGGGCGGGGGACTACCGCTTCAACGCCGTGCTCGCCGAGGAGTGGGCGCACTTCAACGCCGCCACCGCCGCGTGCTTCGGCATCCACGCCGACGTCTGCCCGCCCTACCTCGTCGACCTGGGCACCGAGGAGCAGAAGCACCGCTGGCTGCCCGGCATCGCCTCGGGCGAGAAGATCATCGCCATCGGCATGACCGAGCCCTCGGGCGGCTCGGACCTGGCCGCCCTCAAGACGACCGCCGTCCGCGACGGCGACAGTTGGATCATCAACGGCAGCAAGACCTTCATCACCAACGGCTACCAGTGCGACCTGGTCATCGTCGCGGCCCGCACCGACCCGAGCAAGGGCGCCAAGGGCATCACGCTGTTCATGGTCGAGCGCGGCATGGACGGGTTCGTCAACGGCCGCAAGCTCGACAAGGTCGGCCAGGACGAGTCCGACACCGCCGAGCTGTTCTTCGAGAACGTCCGGGTGCCCGACGAGAACCGGCTCGGCGAGGAGGGCCTGGGCTTCATCGCGATGATGCAGCGGCTGCCCCAGGAGCGGGTCGGGGCCGCCGTGTCCAACGTCGCGCACGCCGCCCAGATCCTGCGCGAGACGATCGGCTACGCCAAGGAGCGCAAGGCCTTCGGCCAGCCGATCGGCGCCTTCCAGCACAACAAGTTCAAGATCGCCGAGATGGTCACCAAGCTCGAGGTCGCTCAGGCCGATGTCGACCTGTGCGTCGCCGCCCACGCCGAGCACCGGCTCAGCGCCGTCGACGCCGCCAAGGCCAAGTGGTGGAGCTCGCAGGTGCAGAGCGAGGTGCTCGACGAGTGCGTCCAGATGCACGGCGGCTACGGCTTCATGAACGAGTACCGCGCCGCCCGCGCCTGGCGCGACGCGCGCGTGACGAAGATCTGGGCCGGCTCCAACGAGATCATGAAGGAGCTCATCGGCCGCGATCTCGGGTTGTAGTCCGTTGCTCGGCAACGGAGTCCACGACGCCGGGCGCTGAACCGAGCCGGACCCGATCAGCGCCGGCCGCCCGCCCCGTCAGTCGCGCGGGCCGCCGGCGACGTAGATGACCTGCCCGTTGACGAAGCCCGCCTCGTCGCTGCACAGGAAGGCGATCGGCCCGGCGACGTCGGCGACCTGACCCGGGCGCCCGGCCGGGATGAGCGCGACCCTGCTGGCGAGGTATTCGTCGTAGGGCATGCCGACCCGCTCGGCCACGGCGCGGGGGATGAGGGCCAGGGCCGACGCTTCGGGTGTGA
>CAZYHR010000039.1:4073-18250 GCA_964647395.1 uncultured Intrasporangiaceae bacterium
CCCAGCTCGAAGGCCGCCGCCTTGGCGAAGCCCTGCAGCCCCGCCTTGGCCGAGGCGTAGTTGAGCTGGCCGCGGATGCCCTGCGCCGAGGTGGACGAGAGCACGACGATGCGACCCCACCGGGCCGCCACCATGTGCGCCTGGCAGGCCTGGGTCATCAGGAAGGTGCCCCGCAGGTTGACCCGCATGACCAGGTCCCAGTCGTCCTCGGACAGCTTGTGCACCAGCCCGTCCCGGGTGATGCCCGCGTTGTTGACCAGGATCGTCGGTGGGCCCAGCTCGGCCGCCACCCGCTCGACCGCCGCGGCCGCCTGCGCGCCGTCGGCGATGTCGGCCCCCACCGCGAGTGCCCGCCCACCGGCCTGCTCGATCGCCGAAACAGTGTCGGCACAAGAAGACTCGTCCAGGTCGAGGACGGCGATGGCGTGCCCGTCGGCGGCCAGGCGCTGGGCGATGGCCGCGCCGATGCCCCGGGCGGAGCCGGTGACGATCGCGGTGCGGGGGGTCGTCCGGGGTGCGGTGCTCACGGTCCGCACTCTATCCAGCGGCCCGACAAGCCGAAGGGCCGCACCCATCGGAGGATGGGTGCGGCCCTTCGTCGTGGCCTTCGCCGGTGGTGGACAGGGCAGGTCGGGGGGGCCTGCTCCGCCTACCCGTCAGGGTGGGCCGGTGGTGCGGTGCTGCGGTGCTGGGCGGCGCCGGCTCGGGGGTTTCCGGTCTGCCACGGGCAGCGGGTGGTGCGATCCGCGGCACTGACCGGCTCGGTTCGGGGGTTCCGATTCGGGTGCTGCTGCGGGAGTTGGCGATCCGACTCCCACCGTCGCCTTCCTGAGGCCGGAAGTCGGAGTCCGGCTGGCGCGCGAGGGTGGGTGCTGCGAATGAGCCCGGTCCTGCGACCCGGCCTTCCGGTCCGGCTGGGCTCTCCCGCCCGGCGCGCCGTGGTCGACTATAAGACGGGCACCCCCACGGGTCATGACACGCTTTCGCGAGAAACTTTCCCGGCCCGTCGTCGCGGGTCCACCCGCCGGTCACCGGCCGGCGTCACGACTTGAGCCGGATCATCCCCTCCTGGGCGAGCGTGGCCACGTGGGTGCCGTCCGCGGCATACATCCGGCCCAGGCCGAGCCCGCGCCCACCGGAGGCGGACGGACTGGTCAGCGAGTGCAGCACCCACTCGTCGGCCCGGACCGGCCGGTGGAACCACATCGCGTGGTCCAGGCTGGCCTGGCGCAGCCGCGGGTCGCCCCACCAGATGCCGTGCGCCCGCAGCACCGGCTCGAGCACCGAGTAGTCGCAGGCATAGGCGAGCACGGCGGCGTGCACGACCGGGTCGTCGGGCAGTGCCTCGCGGGCCCGGAACCACACCGACTGCCCGGCGGTATGCCGCTCGGGCGCCGCGGCATACAGCGTCCCCTCGGCGTGGCGCAGTTCGATCGGACCGCGCAGCACGCACACCGGGGCGTAGGGGCCGGGGACCCCGGCCAGCCAGCCGGCGACCTCCGGGAGCGAGTCGGCGTCCGGCACGTCCGGCATCGGCTCGCCGTGCTCGAGGCCCGGGGCTGCCTGCTGGAAGGACACGGTGACCACGGCCAGCAGCACCCCGTCCTGCACGACCTGCACCCGGCGCTGCGAGAAGGACCGCCCGTCGCCGAGCGGCTCGACGACATAGCTGACCTCGCGGGTGTCGTCGCCGCCGGCCAGGAAGGTCACGTGCAGGGAGTGCACCGGCCGGGCGGCGCCCGCCCCGTCGACGGTACGGGCCGCCGCGACGATCGCCTGCGCCATGAGCTGGCCGCCGAAGGTGCGCTGATAGCGCTGCAGCTGGCTCGGGCCGGTGAACACCCGGCACTGCCGGCCGGGCAGCTGCAGCCCCGCGACATCGGCGCTGTCCAGCCTCAGCTGCGCGGTGCCGACCTCGCGCAGGTCGAGCACGGGCAGCAGTGGCCCGACCGAGTAGTCGTCCGGGCGGGCCACGCCCGGCGGCTCGGTCATCGACCCTCCTTGATCCGCAGCATGCCCTCCTGGGCCAGGCTGATCGTCAGCCGGCCGTTGTGCGAGAACATCCGGGCCACCCCGAGCCCCCGGCCGCCCTGCGCCGAGGGGCTGGAGATGTGGTAGAGGTTCCAGTCGTCGGCTCGGATCGGCCGGTGGAACCACATCGCGTGGTCGAGGCTGGCCGGCCGCAGCCGCGGGTCGGCCCAGGCGATGCCGTGCCGGCGCAGCACGCCCTCCAGCAGCGGGTAGTCGGAGGCGTAGGCCGCCACCGCCGCGTGGATGAGCGGGTCCGGCGGCAGCGGTGCCCGGGCCCGCCACCAGACGCTCTCCCGGGCCGCGCGCTGCCGGGCCGGCGAGACGTAGATGTTGCCCTCGACGTGGCGCAACTCGATCGGTCGCCGGGTCGCCGCGAAGAACTGCTGGGCGTCCGGGTCCAGGCGGTCACCGAGCGCGTCGGTCAGGGTGCGCACGTCCTCGGGCTCGGGCACCGGCGGCATGATGTCCTGGTGGTCCAGGCCGTCGGCCGGCTCCTGGAAGGAGGCGCCCATCGACAGGATGGTCCGGCCGTACTGCACCGCCTGGACCCGCCGGGAGGAGAAGGACCGGCCGTCGCGGACCCGCTCGACGAGGAAGCGGATCGGGTGGCTGGCGTCGCCGGCGCGCACGAAGTAGGCGTGCACCGAGTGGATCGGTCGGGCCACGCCGTCGGACTGCTCGACGGTGCGCCCGGCGGCGATGATCGACTGGGCCAGCACCTGCCCGCCGAAGACCCGGCCGTGGCGACGTTGCTGGCTGCGGCCGAGGAAGACGATCGGCTCGAACTCACCGAGCTCGGTCTCCTCGTCGCCGGGCAGCCCCTCCCAGCGGATGCGGGCCTGGCCCAGCTCCTTGAGGTCGAGCACGTCGAGCAGATCGGCGACCGCGTCCTCGGCCGGATCGGGGGGGAGGGATGCCATGTCTGGGAGGGTACCCACCCGCACCCTGACAGGATGGCGGACATGCGCGACACTCCTGTCACCGAGGTCCACGTGCCGCTGCGCTGGTCGGACATGGACGCCTACGGACACGTCAACAACGTCCAGTTCCTGCGGCTGCTCGAGGACGCCCGGGTGGCCGGGCTCGACCGGTGGTTCCCGGACGGCCTGGGCCTGCTGGCCGGCGGCATCGTCGTCGCGCGGCACGAGATCGACTACCTGGCCCAGCTCGACTACCGGCCGGAGCCGGTCGCCGTCGAGCTGTGGGTGACCCGCATCGGGGGGGCGGGCTACGACCTCGGCTACGTCGTCCGGGACCCCGACGACGTGGGCAGCACCCGGTATGCCGTGGCGGAGACCTCGCTGGCCTTCTTCGACTTCGGCGCCGGTCGCCCGCGGCGGATGAACGCCCAGGAACGGGACTGTCTGGTCCCGCATCTGGGCGGGCCGGCGCCACTGCGCCGGCACCGGTGACCAGCTGAGCAACTCTGCTCGACGGTCCGTGAGGCAGGACCCCCAGATAAGGAAACCCGATGTCCGAGCACCTCGTCTTCCCCGACCCGCTGGCCTATGAGGACCTGCGCACCGTCGTGCGGCGGGTGCGCACCGCCGACCCCGAGGCAGCCGTGCGGCTGGTCGCCGACGGTGACCGGCTGGCGGTGTGGGCGGCGGTGCTGCCCGGCAGTGGGCTGCTGGCCGAGGGCGCGGCCGTGGGGATCCGCGGCATCCTGTTGGCGCAGCCCGCTCAGCTCGACCGCGTCGTGGCGACGGCCGCGCTGACCGACCGCTTCGCCCACGACGGCCAGGCCGCCACCCGGCTGGCCGTGCCGCCGGCCACGGTCTTCGCCCCGTGGGCCGGTGCGCTGCCGGGCCGGTCCGGGTGGGAGCCGGCCGGCCGGGTCGACCCGGCCGAGCTGGACCGGCAGGCGCGCGCGGGCATCGCCGAGATCGCCCAGACCCCGGCGACCGCCGGCACCCTCGCGGTCCAGGAGCTGCGCCGGCGAGTCTGGGCCCGTCCGGTGCCGGTCGAGTCCGACCCGGCCGGCCCGTCGGTGCGGGTGCCCGCGGGTGCCGCGTTCGCGGCCCACGTGCTGGGGTTCGTCCGGCCGGGCGACGATCCGGTCGCGGTCTATCGGCACGGCTCCTGGGTGCGGCTGCGGGCCCGGGGCGGTGACGTGGTCGCCCGGTAGCTCAGCCGACGGCGGCGCGCACCGCGGTGCCGGGCCGGGTCCGCAGCCCGGTGACCACCGCTGCCGCGCCGATCACCGTGAGCAGGGCGAACACCGCGGCATAGGCGGTGTCGCCCCGGGCGTGCAGCGCGCCGAAGACCGCGGTCGAGGCGCCGATGCCGAGCACCGAGCCCAGCACGTCGGACAGTTGCAGGGCCGCCGAGGCGCGGCCGTGCTCGGCGGGCGGGGCCAGGTCGAGGACGAGCACGGACAGCGTCGTCGAACCGAAGCCCATGGCCAGGCCGGCCGCGACGAGGGTCACGACGAGCAGCGCCAGCGGCAGCGCGAGCGCGACGACGAGGGTGAGCACCCCGATCGACCCGGCGAGCAGCAGCGCTCCGGTCCACACCAGCCGGGTGCGCTCGGCCGTCGCGCCGTGCCGGGGGCGGCCCTGCCACCACGACCCCAGACTCCAGCCGATCGACGCGGCGGCCACCACGCCCCCGGCGGCGGTCAGGCCCAGGTCGCGGCGGGTGACCAGCAGCAGTGGGACATAGGTGACCGTCGACATGAACGACGCGTTGAACAGCGCCCGGGAGGCCACGACGGCCGGCAGGCCCCGCCGGCCGGTCAACGACCCGGGCGGCAGGAGCCGTGGGGTGGCCGCGGCCAGACCGACCAGCCCGACGACGCCGATGCCGATGACGGTCGGGGTGAGCGCGGCCTGCTCGTGGATGGCCAGCTGCACTAGGCCCGCGGACAGCGCGACGAGCCCGCCCAGGCGCGCGGTGCGTCGGTGCTCCGCGGCCTCGGTCCGGCCCGTCTCGGTCCGGCCCGTCTCGGTCCGGCCGGCCGGCGGGTGGTCCGCGGGCCCCGCCACGGCGGCCCGGCGCGAGGCGATGAGGGCGAAGGCCAGCACGGCGGGCCCGACGACGGCCCAGAAGACCCAGCGCCACGAGCCGACCGAGGTCAGCCAGCCGGCAACCGGCGCGCCGAGCACGGACGGCACGACCCAGGCGGCCGACACCCAGGTGAACACCTGCGGGCGCACCGCCGCCGGATAGACCCGGCCGATGGCGACGAACTCGCTGACCACGACCAGCCCGGCACCCAGTCCGGTGACCAGGCGACCGCCCAGCAGCGCCACCCAGGTCGGGGCGGCCGCGCACCCGATGGTGCCCAGCACGAAGAGCAGCTGGCCGGCATACAGCGGCGGGATCGGCCCGGAGCGGTCCCCCCAGATGCCCGCCAGCACGATGCCGAGCAGCATCGCGGTCATCATCGTCGAGAAGGCCAGCCCGTAGGAGCCGACGGCGTCGAGTTCCTCGGCGGCCCGGGGCATCGCCGTGGTCACCGCCATCGCCTCGAAGGCGATCATCGTCGTCAGCAGGACCAGGGCCACCGTGACGACCCGGTATGCCGCGGACATCGGCCCGGGGGCCCGGTCGGCTGAGGTGCTGCTCACCGCCAGTGACCGCGCTCGACGAGCACGTCGCGCAGCACGTCGATCCGGTCGCTGTGGATGCCGTCGACCCCGAGGTCGAGCAGTCGGTGCATCTCGGCCGGGTCGTCGATGGTCCACACGTGCACGTGCAGGCCCAGCCGGTGGGCGGTCTCGACCAGCTCGGGGGTCGCCACCGGCACGGTGCGGCCGGCGACCAGGGCCGCGACCGGCACCTCGACGACCTGGACCCGGGCCCGGGCGATGAAGGCCAGCCGCTGGGGCAGGAAGCGCAGCGCCGCGGTGCCGACCTGGCTGGCGGCGGTGGCGACCCGCGGGCCCGCCAGCCGCCGGAAGGCCGCCACCCGACGCTCGGAGAACGACGCGACACACACCCGGTCGTGCGCCCCGTGGCGCTGGATGGCCCGCCACAACGGCTCGATCGCGCCGGCCGCCTTGAGGTCGATGTTGACCCGAGCCTGCGGGAACGCGTCGAACAGTTCGTCGATGGTGGGGATCGGCTCGGTGCCGCCGACCCGGGCCCGGCTCACCTCCGCGTGGGTCAACTGCGCGACGGCGCCGGTGCGGTCGGTGACCCGGTCGAGATGCTCGTCGTGGAAGACCACGACCCGACCGTCCCGGGTCGCGTGCACGTCGGTCTCGAAGTAGGTGTAGCCCAGGTCCCAGGCGTTGCCGAACGCGGTCAGTGTGTTCTCCAACCCCACGTTGGGTCCGTACAGCGCCCCGCCGCGGTGCGCCAGGCCCACCGGATGGTCCGCGAAGAAGGGATAGTGGGCCACGCTCACCGGCCAAGCGTCTCACGCGGGGGCCGGACCGCGCGGACCCGTCCGGTGGTGGGGTCGGCCCACGGCCGGTGCCACCCACCTGCTGGGCCGCCGCCGCTGACCCGCGGCCCGTTCACCAGAGCGCCGGTAGCCGTTCGGGCCATGTGCCCCGGCCCGGCACCCGCGTAACGTGGAGGCGCTGCATGCTCGGGGGAGCCACCAATGATCGACGACTCGAAGGTTCGCCCATCGTGCTGCGCAAGCCGACCTCCCGCACCTCCAACGGAACCGCCCGGCAGGCCACCGGGCGGATCGTGCTCCCCCGACGAGGCAGCACCATCGTGCTGGCCGGCCTGGCCGCCGCCGGCCTGGTCGTCAGCGGGGTGGCTGCCGTCGACGCCCTGGCCGGGCAGAGCGCTCAGCCCACGTCGGCGGTCAGCGCCGCCACCGGCACCGACCGGGCCACGACGCCCGAGACCGCCGAACCGTCCAGCACGCCGGCACCGACCGAGCCGTCCGCCGCCGAGCCCGCCGAGCTGGCCCTCACCGCCCCGACCAATGCCGAGGTCACCGTCGTCGACGACGCGGCCGCGGCCACCGAGACCACCGCCGCCGGGCAGCTCCCGTCCTCCCGGGTCTACGGGCCGGCCGGTGCCACCGGCCGGGCCGGGATCCCGGTGATCCCGCTCGCGGCCTATCAGCGAGCGGCCGCCCGTCTGTCCGGCTGCGGGATCCCGTGGTGGCTCATCGCCGGGATCGGCCGGGTCGAGAGCGGCCACGCGGCCGGCGGCCGGGTCGACGCCGCGGGCAAGGTCCGGGGCGCCATCTACGGGCCCCGGCTGGACGGCAGCCTGCGCGGCACGATGATCATCACCGACACCGACGGCGGCCGGCTGGACGCCGACCCGGCCTTCGACCGGGCGGTCGGACCCATGCAGTTCCTGCCGAGCACCTGGTCGTGGGCGGGCCGGGACGGTAACGGCGACGGCGTGCTGGACCCGCAGAACGTCTACGACGCCGCCCTCGCGGCCGGCGCCTACCTGTGCCGCTTCGGCTCGCTGCGCGACCAGGCGGCCATGGAGCGGGCGGTGTTCTCCTACAACGGTTCTGCCGCCTACGTCAACGACGTCATGACGATCGGCCGGGCCTACGGCGGGATCGCCGCCCCGACCACCAGCACCTCGACCACGACGACCCAGGCCCCCCCGCCGGCCCCGGCGCCCGGCCCCGCGCCGGCTCCGGCCCCCGCCCCGGCGCCCCCGGCCCCACCCGCGCCCGCGCCGGCCCCCAGCCCGAGCCCGACCCCGCCGCCGAACCCGAGCCCGAGCCCGACGCCGAGCCCGAGCCCGGACGACCCGCCGTCCGCGCCGCCGGCACCGAGCCCGCGGGTGCCCACCGCGACGACCACCGCCCCCAAGCCCCCCGCCACCACCGCGGCTTCGCCCAACACGACGGCCGCCGGCACGGCTGCGCCGAGCGCCGCCGGCTGAGTCCGCCGGCCGGGCCCAGGGTGCGGGCTCAGCCGGTCGCCTGCAGCAATCGCATGATCTGCGCGCCGAATTCGGCGGCGCTGCGCCCGTCGCGGACCACGGCCGTGACGTTGGCGACGATCGACAGGTCCACTCCGTGCGACCGGGCCAGGTCCAGGATCGCGCCGCAGGAGGCGACCCCCTCGGCGGTCTGCCGGGTGATCGCCACCACCTGCTCGACCGTCAGGCCACGGCCGAGGTTGCGCCCGAAGGTGGAGTTACGCGAGTGCTGGGACAGGCAGGTGACGACCAGGTCACCGACTCCGGCCAGGCCGGAGAAGGTCGCCGGGTGCGCGCCCATCGCCGCCCCGAGGTCGCACATCTCCTGCAGCCCGCGGGTGATCACCGCGGCGGTGACCGAGTGCCCCATCCCGAGCCCCTCGGTCATGCCGGAGGCGACCGCGACGACGTTCTTGACGCAACCGCCGAGCTCGGCCCCGACGACGTCGTCGTGGACGTAGGGACGGAACGTGGCCGTGGCGCAGGCGTCGGCCACCCGCTGGGCGGTCGGCAGCCAGGGGCTGGCCACCGTGGTGGCCGCCGGCTCGCGGGCGGCGATCTCCCGGGCGATGTTCGGGCCCGAGACGACCGCGACCTGGGCGGCCGGCACCCCGAGGACCTCGGTGACGACCTGCGACATCCGCAGCGACGTGCCCTGCTCCAGGCCCTTCATGAGTGACACCAGGACCAGCCCGCGCGGCAGCAGCGGCCCCCACTGCACCAGGTTGGCGCGCAGCGACTGGGCCGGCACGGCGAGCACGCCGATGCCCGCGCCGTCGACCGCCTCGGCCACCTCGGTCGTCGCGGTCACCGACTCGGGCAGCACCAGGTCGGGCAGGTAGCGGACACTGCGCCGTTCCCGGCGGATGTCCTCGACCTCGTCGGGCATCTTGCCCCACATCCGCACCGTGGCCCCGGCCTCGGCCAGCACCGAGGCGAACGCCGTGCCCCAGCTGCCGGTGCCGAAGACCGCGACCCGCTCCCCGGACCCTCGTGCCACCGGTCCAGCCTGGCAGAAACGACGCACCCGCGCGGCGTGACGAAGGTGACAGGATGGGTATGCCGCGCCCGCGGCATACCAGGTCCCATCCGCGACGAAGGAGTCCGCGACCCATGGATGGTCTGTTCCGCGTCCCCGCACCGGCGAACGAGCCGGTGCTCGGCTATGCCCCCGGCAGCCCCGAGCGGGCCACCCTGGAGGCCGAACTCGTCAGGATGGGGGGCGAGCAGATCGAACTGCCGAGCACCATCGGCGGGCGCAAGGTCATGGGGGGCGGCCGGACCGCCAAGGTCGTCCAGCCGCACCAGCACCGCAAGACCCTCGGCACGATGAAGCTCGTCACGGCCCAGGAGGCCCAGGACGCCATCGACGCCGCCCGCGCCGCCGCGCCGATGTGGCGGGACCTCGAGTTCGCCGACCGGGCGGCCATCCTGCTCAAGGCCGCCGAACTGCTGTCCGGGCCGTGGCGGGCCCGGCTCAACGCGGCGACCATGCTCGGGCAGAGCAAGACGGTGCCCCAGGCCGAGATCGACTCCGCCTGCGAGCTCATCGACTTCTGGCGGATCAACACGCACTTCGCGCAGCAGATCCTGGCCGAGCAGCCGCCGCTCAACAGCACGGGCGTCTGGAACCGCTCCGACTACCGCTCGCTCGAGGGCTTCGTCTACGCCATCACGCCGTTCAACTTCACCGCGATCGGCGGCAACCTGCCGACGGCTCCCGCGCTGATGGGCAACACCGTCGTGTGGAAGCCGGCCCGCACCCAGCAGCTCGCCGCGCACTACACGATGCTGCTGCTCGAGGAGGCCGGCCTGCCGCCGGGAGTCATCAACCTGGTCACCAGCGACGGGGCCACGCTGTCCGACGCGGTGCTGGCCGACCCCGACTTCGCCGGCATCCACTTCACCGGGTCGACCGCCGTCTTCCACTCGATGTGGGAGCAGGTCGGGCGCAACATCGGCAAGTACAAGACCTATCCGCGGCTGGTCGGCGAGACCGGCGGCAAGGACTTCGTCGTCGCGCACCCGTCGGCCGACCCCGACGCGCTGCGCACGGCGCTGCTGCGGGGTGCCTTCGAGTTCCAGGGCCAGAAGTGCTCGGCGGCCTCCCGGGCCTATGTGCCGGCCTCGGTGTGGAAGCGGATGGGCAAGGACCTGGCCGACGAGGTCAACTCGCTCACCGTCGGAGACGTCACCGACTTCACCAACTTCATGGGTGCGGTCATCGACGCCAAGGCGTTCGGCGATCACCGGGCCGCCATCGACCGGGCCCACGCGACCAGCGGCATCCAGGTCGTCGCGGGCGGCAGCTACGACGACTCGGAGGGCTACTTCGTGCGGCCCACCGTGCTCAAGGTCGACGACCCGACCGACGAGGCGCTGCGGGTCGAGTACTTCGGGCCGATCCTGTCGGTGCACGTCTACGCCGACCGTTCCTACGACCGGATGCTCGACCAGATGGAGTCGTTCGCGCCCTACGCGCTGACCGGCTCGATCTTCGCCCAGGACCGCACCGCGATCGTCGCGGCGAGCAAGAAGCTGCGCTTCGCCGCGGGCAACTTCTACATCAACGACAAGCCGACCGGCGCGGTCGTCGGCCAGCAGCCGTTCGGCGGCGGCCGGGCCTCCGGCACCAACGACAAGGCCGGCGCCGCCCAGAACCTGCTGCGCTGGACGTCGGTGCGCTCGATCAAGGAGACCTTCGTGCCGCCGACCGACTACCGCTACCCGGCGATGGGCTGACCGGGGGGTTCGCCGGCCGGTCAGCCGGCCAGCCAGGCCAGGCCGACCTCGTGCTCCTTGTGGATCGCCGAGATCACCGAGGGCGCGGCGGACTGCTCGACCTTGCGACCGAGCAGCGGCACCGACGAGGTCAGGTCGCCGTCGACGAGCACCCGGGTGCCGACCTGGCTCGGCGCCAGGCTGAGGCTGCCGCGGAACGACACCGGGGCCGTCCCCATCGAGATGAGCACCTCGGCGAGCCGGCCCGAGTCGGGCTCGGGTCCGCCGTAGGTGATCGTCTGCACGATGGTGATCGTCTCGCCGACCAGGCGGCGCGCGAAGTCGGGGAAACCAGCCGTCGGCAGTTCGCGGGTGGTCACCACCGTAGCTCCGTCGCCGTGCTCCCGCACCGCCACGTCGTGGCTCAGCGCGTGGGTCGCCACGCACACCCGACCGAGGAACTGCTCGTCGATCATCATCGGATAGACGCGAAGCACGGGCGCCGGGTAGTCGAACGACTCGGTGATGCGCATGCAGGCAACCTAATCGACGCCCACCGGCCCGCCGGCCAGGCCACGCCCGCCAGCCACGCCACCCCCGGCGCAGAGCCGGAGCGCTAGGCTCAGCCGAGGACACATCGGCGTGTCCCCTCGGTTCGAACAGGACGGTTCGCCCACGATGTCATCTGCTCTCGAGCAGTCCCGCGCCCACCATCTGCACACCGCGGCCGCGCTGGCCCGCTCGGGCTCCGACGTGGAGTCCCTGCTGGGTCGCTACTACCGGCACGTGGCCACCGAGGACCTGCTCGCGCGGGCCCCGGAGGACCTGCTCGGCGCGGTGCTATCCCATCTCGACCTGGCCCGGCGGCGCCCCGACGGCACCGCCAAGGTGCAGGTCGACAACCCCAGCGTCGAGTCGCAGGGCTGGGCCTCGGGCCACACCGTGGTGCAGATCGTCACCGACGACATGCCGTTCCTCGTCGACTCGGTGACGATGACCCTGTCCCGGCTCGGCGCGGGGGTCCATCTCGTCGTGCACCCCCTGCTCGTGGTGCGCCGCGACGCCGAGGGGGCCTTCATCGAGGTGGTCGACGCCGACCGGCCGACCGACCACGAGTTCGGCGTGCACCTCGAGTCGTGGATGTACCTGGAGATCGACCGGATGAGCGACGACGCCCAGCGCAACCGGGTGGCCGACGCCCTGGTCCAGGTCTTGGGCAACGTCCGGGACGCCGTCGAGGACTGGCCCAAGATGCGCCAGCACTGCCGCGACCTGGCCGAGCAGCTCAGCGCCGAGCCGCCGACCGGCCAGTCGGCGACCGACGTCGAGCGGGCGGTGAGCTTCCTGACCTGGATCGCCGACAACCACTTCACCTTCCTGGGCTACCGGCAGTACGAGCTGACCCGGGCCCCGCGCGAGGACGGCTCGGGGGAGGAGGACGCCCTGCTCGCGATGCCGAGCTCGGGGCTGGGACTGCTGCGCTACGACAGCGCCGGCTCGTCCGCCTTCGCCCGGCTCAGCCCGGCCGCGCAGGCCCGCGCCCGCGACCCCGAACTGCTCATCATCACCAAGGCGAACTCGCGGGCGACCGTGCACCGGTCGGCATACCTGGACTACCTGGGCGTCAAGACGTTCGACGCGAGCGGGGCGGTGACCGGCGAGCACCGGTTCCTCGGGCTGTTCGCCGCAGCGGCCTACAGCGAGTCGATCCAGGCGATCCCCATCCTCGACGACAAGGTGCGCGACATCCTGCAGATCGTCGGCCACGCCGCCGACAGCCACTCCGGCAAGGACCTGCTCCAGGTCCTGGAGAGCTATCCGCGCGACGAGCTCTTCCAGGCCGACGCCGAGTCGCTGGCCGAGGTCGCCGAGGAGGTGCTGCACCTGCAGGAGCGCCTGCGCACCAGGCTGTTCCTGCGCCGGGACGTCTACGGCCGGTTCGTGTCGGCGCTGGTGTTCCTGCCCCGCGACCGCTACAACACGGCGGTGCGGCTGCGGATGGAGTCGTTGCTGCGCAAGGCGTTCCACGCCGAGACCGCCGACCACACCGCCCGGGTCACCGAATCGGCGCTGGCCCAGGTGCACTACGTGCTGCGGGTGCCCATGGGCGAGGCCATCCCCGACGTCGACCTGGCCGCCCTGGAGCGCGAGATCATCGACTCGACCCGCACCTGGGACGAGGACATGATCGAGGCCGCGCGGGCCGAGCACGGCGAGGAGGTCGGCGCCCGGCTGGCGGGGCTCTACGGCAGGGCCTTCCCCGAGGCCTACAAGGAGGACTTCGGCCCGCGGGTCGCGGTCGCCGATCTGCGGCGCCTCGAGCGGCTCGACACCGAGGAAGCGCTGGAGATCAACCTCTACCACGAGCCCGGCAGCCCGCGCGAGGAGCGCCGGATCAAGCTCTACACCCGGGGCTTCATGTCGCTGACCCGGGTGCTGCCGCTGTTCACCCATATGGGCGTCGAGGTCACCGACGAGCGGCCCTACCAACTGCACCGCGGCGACGGGGTGCTCGTGCACATCTACGACTTCGGGCTGCGGGTCGCCGACGCCGGCCGGTGGGGCGAGGGGGCCGACCGCGAGGTGCGCCGGGTCCGCTTCCAAGAGGCGTTCGCCGCCATCTGGGCGGGCACCGCCGAGTCCGACGGGTTCAACGCCCTGGTGCTGCAGGCCGACCTGACCTGGCGTCAGGTGCTCGTGCTGCGGTCGCTGGCCAAGTACCTGCGCCAGACCCAGTCGACGTTCTCGCAGGACTACGTCGTGTCGGCGCTGGTGACCAACTCGACGATCGCCGCCCAGCTGGTCGAGTTGTTCGAGGTCCGGTTCGACCCGCAGCGGTTCGACGGGCAGGCCGGCCCGGAGCGCACCGCCGCCGCGCAGGCCCTGACCACCGTGCTCACCGACGCGCTCGACGGGGTCAGCAGCTTGGACCACGACCGGATCATCCGGGCGCTGCTGGCGGTCGTGCAGGCCGCCGTGCGCACCAACCACTACCAGTCGGGCGCCGACGGCGGGCCCAAGCCCTACATGTCGCTCAAGCTCGAGCCGCGCAAGATCCCCGACTCGCCGGCGCCCCGGCCGATGTTCGAGATCTGGGTCTACGGCCCGCGGGTCGAGGGCGTGCACCTGCGGTTCGGCACCGTCGCCCGCGGTGGGCTGCGCTGGAGCGACCGCCGCGAGGACTTCCGCACCGAGGTGCTCGGTCTGGTCAAGGCCCAGATGGTCAAGAACGCCGTCATCGTGCCCAGTGGCTCCAAGGGCGGGTTCTATCCCAAGCAGCTGCCCGACCCGGCCGTCGACCGGGACGCGTGGCTGACCGAG
This sequence comes from uncultured Intrasporangiaceae bacterium, assembly GCA_964647395.1. Lineage (GTDB taxonomy): Bacteria > Actinomycetota > Actinomycetes > Actinomycetales > Dermatophilaceae > Phosphoribacter. Next base: position 18,009 of record CAZYHR010000039.1, read on the forward strand.
GGTCGGGCGGCCTACCGGTTGTTCATCTCGGGACTGCTCGACATCACCGACAACCGGGTCGGCGAGCGCATCGTCGCGCCCCCGGACGTGGTGCGTCACGACCCGGACGACTCCTACCTGGTCGTGGCCGCGGACAAGGGGACGGCGACCTTCTCCGACATGGCCAACAGCATCTCCCAGGAGTACGGGTTCTGGCTCGACGACGCGTTCGCCTCGGGCGGCTCGGCCGGCTACGACCACAA
>CAZYHR010000039.1:18260-25789 GCA_964647395.1 uncultured Intrasporangiaceae bacterium
TCCGCGAGCTCGGGGTGGACACCCAGAGCGAGGACTTCACCGTGGTCGGCGTCGGCGACATGTCCGGCGACGTCTTCGGCAACGGCATGCTGCTCTCACAGCACATCCGGCTGGTCGCCGCGTTCGACCATCGGCACATCTTCGTCGACCCGACCCCCGACGCCGCGAGCAGCTACGCCGAGCGGCAGCGGCTGTTCGACCTGCCGCGCTCGTCGTGGGCCGACTTCGACCGCAGCCTGATCAGCGCGGGCGGCGGCGTGTTCGAGCGGTCGGCCAAGTCGGTCGCCGTGACGCCGCAGATGGTGCAGGCGCTCTCGCTGCCGGAGGGCACGACCGCGATGACGCCCGCCGAGCTCATGCGCGCGGTGCTGCTGGCCCGGGTCGACCTGCTGTGGAACGGCGGCATCGGCACCTACATCAAGGGTGCGGCGGAGTCCAACGCGGACGCCGGCGACCGGGCCAACGACGCGATCCGGGTCAACGGCGGCCAACTGCGGGTCCGGGTGGTCGGTGAGGGCGGCAACCTCGGCTGCACCCAACTCGGGCGCATCGAGGCCGCCCAGCGCGGGGTGCGGATCAACACCGACGCCATCGACAACTCCGCGGGCGTCGACACCAGCGACCACGAGGTCAACATCAAGATCCTGCTGGGCCGCTCGGTCGCCGAGGGCGACCTGACGCTCAAGCAGCGCAACTCGGTCCTGCTCGACATGACCGACGACGTGGCCGCACAGGTGCTGCGGGACAACTACGAGCAGAACGTGCTGCTCGGCAACGCCCGGGCGCAGGAGCACGGCATGCTGCCCGTGCACCAGCGGTTCATCCACCACCTGGAGCAGCGCGCCGAACTCGACCGGGGGCTGGAGTACCTGCCCAGCGACGCCGAGATCCAGGCGCGGTGGGCGGCCGGCAAGGGCCTGACCTCACCCGAGTTCGCGGTGCTCGTCGCCTATGCCAAGCTCGATCTCAAGGCTGCGCTGCAGGCCTCGTCGCTGCCCGACGACCCGTGGTTCCACCGCACCCTGCAGGACTACTTCCCCGAGCGGATCCGGGCCGAGTATGCCGCGGGTCTGGATCGTCACCCGCTGCGCCGCGAGATCATCGTCAACGCGGTGGCCAACTCGCTGGTCAACCGCGGCGGCATCACCTTCGCCTTCCGGGCGGCCGAGGAGACCGGCGCCGACTTCGAGCAGATCACCCGGGCGTTCGTCGTCTGCCGGGAGGTGTTCGGGCTGGCCGGCTTCGTGGCCGACGTCGAGGCGCTGGACAACGTCGTGCCGACCGAGGTGCAGACCGTGCTCTACCTGGAGTTCCGGCGGCTGCTCGACCGCGCCGCGCGTTGGCTGCTCACCGACCGTCCGCACGGTATCGACGTCGCCGCCGAGATCGAGCGCTTCCAGCAGCCGGTCCACGAGGTGGCCCCGTTGGTGCCCGAGGTGCTGCAGGGCTCCGAGCGGCGCCGGCTCGACCGGCGGGCCGACGAGTTGCGCGATCAGGGGGTGCCGGCCGACCTGGCGGTGCGCGTCGCGGCCCTGCTCGACGTCTTCTCGACGCTCGAGATCGTCGGCATCGCCGGTGACACCGGGGTGTCGGTCGAGGAGGTCCTGCGGGTCTACTACCACGTGTCCGAGCGGCTCGGCATCGACGACATGCTGTTCCGGGTGGCGCACCTGCCCCGCGACGACCGGTGGGACGCGCTGGCCCGCGGTGCGCTGCGGGACGACCTCTACTCGGTCCTCGAGGGGCTCACCCGGGCCGTGCTGGCCAGCAGCACCCGACCCGAGGGCGTCGCGGACGACGCGGTGGCCAAGGCCCGGTTCGACCAGTGGGTCGCGGCCAACAGCGACGCGATCGACCGGGCGCGCTCCGGCCTGCAGGCGATCCTGCGCCTGGAGAGCCCCAACGTCGCGGCGCTGTCGGTCGCCCTGCGCACGCTGCGCGCCTTCCTGCGCACGGCCTCGCCGGAGGGCTGAGATCGGCCACCGCGACCGGTCGCGGCCGGCCGACTCACGCTCAGGCCCACCCGGCCAAGCCCGAACGACGCCCATTAGGCTCGCTGCGTGGCGACCCTGGGCGACCTCATCGAGCAGCACGCGACCCTCGCCACCGCCGACGCCGACTGGCTGCGCCTGCTCGTCTCGGACTGGCAGCTCATCTCGGATCTGTCCTTCGCCGACCTGATCCTGTGGGTGCGGGCCTCCCCGGTGGCCTGGCACGCGGTCGCCCACGTCCGGCCGACCACCGGCCAGACCGTCTACTTCCGCGACCAGGTGGGCCGCAAGGCCAGCCGGTCGCGGTGCCGGCTGCTGGAGACCGCCTATCGGGAGGCCCGCATCGTGCGCGAGCGGGACAGCGAGTGGGCCGAGGACACCCCGATCCGCGAGGAGACGATCCCGGTCGTGCGGGCGGGCACCCCGATGGCCGTGTTGTCGCGGCATACCAATCTGTCGATGATGCGCACCCCGAGCCGGCTGGAGCTGACCTACCTGGCGACCGCCGACGCGCTGACCCGGATGATCTCGGTCGGCGAGTTCCCGCACCCGACGGCGCCCACCGGACTGCGCCGGGGGGCGCCGCGGCCCGGCGACGGGGTGATCCGGCTCGACGTCGACGGCAACATCACCTATGCCAGCCCCAACGCGGTGTCGGCGCTGCATCGGCTGGGTTACGTCGGCGAGACCATCGGGGTGTCCCTGGCCCAGCTGATCACCTCGGTGCTGCGCGACCCGGTGCCGGTGGACGAGGGCATGCCCCTGGTGCTCACCGGCCGGCAGCCGTGGCGGACCGAGGTGACCAACGCGGGGCAGGCGGTGTCGATGCGGGCCATCCCGCTGACCGAGCGGGGCCAGCGGTTCGGCGCGATCGTCCTGATGCGCGACATCTCCGAACTGCGCCGCCGCGAGCAGGAACTGCTGACCAAGGACGCGACGATCCGCGAGATCCACCACCGGGTCAAGAACAACCTGCAGTCGGTCGCCGCGCTGCTGCGGCTGCAGGCTCGCCGGATGCCCGACGAGCAGGGCCGGGCCGCGCTGCAGGAGGCGGTCCGGCGGGTCGGCACCATCGCCCTCGTGCACGACACGCTGAGCCACGGTCTGGACGAGACGGTCGACTTCGACCAGGTCGCCGACCTCGCGGTCCGCGCGGTGGTCGAGGTCGCCCCGGTCGCCGGGCCGGTGACCGCGCGCCGGGTCGGCAGCTTCGGCCAGGTGCGCGCCGAGGACGCCACCTCGCTGGCCATGGTCGTCAGCGAGCTGGCCCAGAACGCGGTGGAGCACGGCGTCGGTGAGACCGGCGGCGAGGTCGTGGTCCGGGCGCGGCGGCGGGCCGGTCGCGCCGCCGCCGACGGCGGCCGGTCCGATCTGCTCACCGTGACGATCTGCGACGACGGCGCGGGGCTGCCCGGGGGCCGGTTGCCCGCCGGGGCCGGCCTGGGTAGCCAGATCGTCCACTCGCTGGTCCAGGATCTCGGCGGCAAGATCTCCTGGACCCCCCGCTCCCCGAAGGGCACCGAGGTGAAGTTCACGGCGCGGCTGCGCCACCCGCCCTCGGCGTCGCGGGACCGCTCGCCGGCCGGACCGGTGCTCCCCTGACGCGCTGCCAGCCGGCAGCGGCACCACCAGTGGCGGCACCCCGAAACGCAGGTATGCCGCGGAGCCGAGGCTCCGCGGCATACGCGACGAACGTTGGGGAGAGGGTGCCGGCTCAGCCGGCGCGTCGAGCGCGGGCGTTGCGGCGCTTGAGGGCACGCCGCTCGTCCTCGGACAGGCCACCCCAGACCCCGGCGTCCTGGCCGGACTCGAGGGCCCACTTGAGGCAGGTGTCGACGACCTCGCAGCGACGGCAGACCGCCTTGGCCTCCTCGATCTGCAGGATCGCCGGGCCGGTGTTCCCGATCGGGAAGAACAGCTCGGGGTCCTCGTCGAGGCAGGCAGCGCGGTCGCGCCAGTCCATGTGGATCGTGCTCCTTGTCGGGGTGTTGCGTCTGGGGCCAAGCGGTCGCATCGTCGTCATCGTCATGTCTGGGCCGTCATCCTTGCGTGTGTGCGCGATCCGAGCAAAGGCCCCTCTGGACCTGGCGGCTGCGCCAGTCCCGTGAGAGGCCAACGAGCAATTGTGGCGCACCTGGTCGTCTGTGGCAATGGGTGTGGGGCTCGGTGTGCCGCGCCTGACATGTGGCCTTCGTGACATTGGTCCCGGGAGACCTCGCGCGAAGGGTCGAAGCCGACGCACCGTAGGCTGGTCCGCTGTGACCATCCATGGACGGCAACGAGCGACCGGTCACGGAGATTCCCGGACCCGGGCTCGATCTGTGGCCGGGATCGTCTGCGCGGTCGAGGCGCTGGTGCTGGCCGGGTTCGCCGTGTTCTACGTCGTGCAGTTGGCGACCGGACGCGCCTCCGACACCGCCCGGGTGCTCACCGAGGGCGCTCTCATCGCGCTCGGTGCGGTCGGTCTGGCCACGCTGGCCCGGCTGTGGTGGGGGCGCAGCGGCTGGCCCGCCACCCCGACCGTCGTGTGGCACCTGCTGCTGGTGCCGGTGGTGGTGGCCCTGCTGCAGTCCGGGCAACTGCTGGTCGGCCTGCTGCTGGCCGGCGCCGTCGTCGCCGCCATCGGCGCGACCATGGCCGCCCGCGGCAGCGCGGTGGACTGACCGGCCCGCCGGAGCCGGACCGTCCGGCGAGCGGGCCGTCAGCCCCGGCGCAGCACGTCGGTGACCCGCGCCGACGCGTCCGCGATGATCGCGAGGATGTCGCGCACCTGCTCGGGGGTCAACGCCTGCCGGCGCCACTCGCGGCGGGCCTGGGAGCGGAAGGCGGCCACGGCCATCTCCAGTTCGGCCCAGTCCTGGGAGCGCCCCGCGGACGAGCGCCGGGACCCGCCCCGCCAGTCGGCCCACTCGCGGTCGACCGAGCCGATGACCCAGTCGGTCCACGACCGGTCCTCGGGTGGGTCGGCCCACAGCCAGGCCTCCCGCTCGAGGGGGTTGGGCGACTCGTCCGGGTGGACCCGGTCCTGGTGCGGGTGGCCTTGGTGCGGGTGTCCTTGGTACGGGCGGTCCTGGGGCGGGCGGTCCTGGGGCGGGCGGTCCTGGTGCGGACGGTCCCGGTCCGGGTGGTCGGGGTGACTGCGGCCGGGCTGGGCGTGGTCGGGGCGGGCCTGGCCCACGTCGTGCTCCGGGTGCCGCCCCGGCCGCTGCCGCTGCTGCGCCGGCCGGTCCGCCGCCGGCTGGGCGGAGGCCCGGGCGGCCTGCGCCGCCGCGCGCAGCTCGGCCCGCAGTTCGGCCGCGCGATCCTGCACCGTGCTGCGCACCTGCTCGGCCAGGCGACGCACCGAATCGTCCAGGTCGATCTGCAGGCCGGCGATCTCGGTGGCCCGCTCGCGCACCTCGGCCCGGCCGGCGTCGGTGATCTGGTAGACCGCCTTGCGACCCTCGTCCGACCGGGCCACGAGCCCCTCCTCCTCGAGCTTGGCCAGCCGGGGATAGACCGTTCCGGCGCTGGGGGAGTAGAGCCCGTGGAAGCGGTCCTGCAGGTCCTGGATGACCTCGTAGCCGTGCCGGGGGCCGTCCGCGAGCAGGGCGAGCAGGTAGAGCCGCAGCTGACCGTGCGCGAAGACCGGGCTCATCGGGTCGCCTCCGCGTCGGGCGCGTCGGGCGCGTCGGGCGCACCGGGCGGTGCGGACGGGGCGTCCTGCGGCGTGCCGTTGGCGTGCAGCAGCACGACGTCGCCGGAGACCGTGTGAGCGCGCAGCGACAGCGACTCGTCGCCGGAGCGCAGCACCGAGCGGGCCTCGCGGCCGCGATAGCTCACCCCGTCGACGACGACCTGGCCCGAGGTCGCCGAGGCCTGCACCGCGTAGCCGGTGAACGGGGCCCGGACGGTCAGGTGTCCGGAGACGCTGTTGGCGCTCAGGTCGGCGTGACCGTCGCGCAGATCGAGAGCAACCTCGCCGCTGACGCTGTTGAGCGAGGCGGAGGGCAGCCGGCTGGCCTGCACGGTGACCGCCCCGGACACCGTGTTGACGCAGAGCGGCCCGTCCAGGCCGGCGCACTCCGCCGGCCCGCTCACCGTGTTGAGGTCGACCTTGCCGCGCAGCCCCTCGAGGGTGAGCCGACCGGAGACCGTGTTGACCGACAGGCCGCCGGTCAGCGCGCTCGCGACGACCGAGGCGGTCGCCGTGTTGATCCGGGCCCGGGTCTGCGGCGGGACGCAGATGCTGACCAGCGCGCGGGCCGACACCGTGGCCAGCAGCGCGGCGATGAGCTCGGCCGGGTCGCTCGGTGGCCGGTGCTCGACGGTGAGGGTGCGTCCGTCCCAGCTGACCTGCAGCGGCGGCCCCGACACGTCACTGACCTGGACGGTGGCGGTGGCCTCGTCGGCGCTCTGGGTCACGACGTCGACCTGCCCGCCCACCAACTGGACCTTGAGCCGCTCGACCCGCTGCCCCTCCTCGCCGATGTCCAGGACGCGCGGCCCGGTGATCTCCCAGCGTTGCATGGCACCCTCCTTGGCAGCACGCGCTATATCGCGTTCGGAGTCACGATATATCGCGTCTACCGGAAGAGCAAGGGGCCGCCGGTCCGGCGGGCGGTCAGGGCAACTGCAGCCAGGCCCGCCAGCCGCCGTGCAGGACCAGCCAGGCGACCAGGCTGTAGCCGGCCTGCCCCGGGTGCACACCGTCACCGGCCGCGAGGTCGGAGCGCCACTGGTCGTGGTCGACCAGCGGGCGGTAGCAGTCGACGTAGGGCACGCCGCGACGCACGCACACGTCGGCCTGGGCCTGGGCGAGCACGTCGATGCGGGTGTTGAGCGCGTCGTCGAGGGTCGGGGTCAGCCCGACGACGAACGCGGCGATGCCCGCGGCAGCGGCATCGTCCAGGACGTTGGCGAGGTTGAGCCGCGACCGGGCGGTGGTGAGGTTGCGCCGCAGGTCGTTCAGGCCGACGGCGATGACCAGCCGGCGCTCCGGGATGTCGACCCACCGCGGGGAGCACTCGGCCCGCCACCGGGCCGCCACGTCACCGGAGTCGGCGCCGCGCACCCCGAGGTTGTATGCCGTGAGGTCGAGGTCCGCGTGCTGGCTGCGGCTGACGACCCGGCCCACCCAGCCCAACGCCTTGCCGTCGCCGTAGCCGAGGGTCAGCGAGTCGCCGACGAAGACCACGCCCACCGCACGTCGGCCCTCGGCGTCGATGTGGAAGCTCGCCGTCGGGGTGAACTCGGTCGGCGGCTCACCGTCGGTCGCGCTCGGCCAGGCGGGGCCCTCGCTGCTCACGTCACTCCTGCTCGTCGGGCTCGTCGTCGAGCCGCGCCAGGAAGGTCGCCAGCCGGTCGACGGCCGCCTCGAACTCGGGGTTGAGGTCGACGAAGGTGCGCAGCTGGTCGGCCAGCCAGTCCAGGCTCACCTGCTCGTCGCCGCGCCGCTCGGCCAGCTCCTCGATGCCCCGATCGGTGAAGTACACGCTTCGAAGGCTAGCGCGCCGCGGCGCGGCAGCCGGCCACGGCGCGCGGCGGGGCGGCCTCGCG
>CAZYHR010000040.1:0-25468 GCA_964647395.1 uncultured Intrasporangiaceae bacterium
GCCAGGTGCCGGGCGGCCGCGTCGACCGACGGCACCGCGACGGCGTCGTCGGCCACGCCCAGCGCGGCGGCGACCGCGCGCTGCTGCCCGGCGGCGACCTGCACGAGCGCGGCCACCGAGCCGAGCACGTCGACGCCGGTCGCCAGCAGCGCGCCGGCGCCGTCCTTGCGGGCCAGGCTCAGCGCCAGCGCCTCGCACCGGGCCTGGGCGGCCCGCCGGTCGCGATCGGCCGCGCGCTCCTGTTCGCGCAGCTGCTCGACCCGCTGTTCGAGCTCGGCGAGCCGGGGGGCCGCCTGCTCGTGCGCGGCGTCGAGGCCCTCCTCGCCCGCCTCGTCGCCAGCGATGCTCGTCTCGAGCTGGGCGAACTCCCGCTCGGCGGCGACCGCCCGGGCCTGGGTCTGCTCGACGCTCTCGCGCAGCCGGCCGATCTCGGCCTCGCCGGCCTCGACCCGCGAGGCCTTGGCGGCGACCTGGCCGGCCAGGGTGGCCAGCCCCTCGCGCCGGTCGGCGGCGGCGCGGACCTGCGCGGCGAGGCGCTGCTGCTCGGCGGCATACCGGCTCTCGGCGTCGCCGCGGGCGGCGACCGCCTCGGCCAGCGCTGCCGCGGCGGCGGCGATCTCGGCCAGCAGGCCCTCGTGCTGGTCGCGCAGCTCGGCGGCCTGGGCGCGCAACTGCTCGGGGTCGCGGGTCGGGGCTGGGCCGGCGGCCCCGTCGTCGTCCTCGGCCAGCAGGCGCACCCGCTCGCCGGCCAGGGTGGCCGTCGAGCCGAGCCGCTCGGCCAGCCGGGTCAGCGCGAACCAGCGCTCCTGCGCCGCGGCGAGCTCGGGGCGGGCCGCCTCGACCTGCGACTCCAGGGTCAGCAACCGGGCGGCCAGCCGCGAGAGGTCCTGCTCGACCTCGGTGCGCCGTGCGATGAGCGCGGTCTCGTCGGCGACCTCCTGCTGCAGGGTCGAGGTCAGCTGGACCAGGTCGTCGGCCATGATCCGTAGCCGGGCGTCGCGGACCTCGGCCTGGATCACCCCGGCCCGGCGCGCGGTCTCGGCCTGGCGGCCCAGCGGCCCGAGCTGGCGGCGGATCTCGGTCGTCAGGTCCTGCACCCGGGTGAGGTTGGCCTCCATCGTCTCGAGCTTGCGCAGCGCGCGCTCCTTGCGCTTGCGGTGCTTGAGGACCCCGGCGGCCTCCTCGATGAAACCGCGGCGCTCCTCGGGCGTGGCGCGCAGCACCGTGTCGAGCTGGCCCTGCCCGACGATGACGTGCATCTCGCGGCCGATGCCGCTGTCGGACAGCAACTCCTGGATGTCGAGCAGCCGGCAGTGGGTGCCGTTGATGGCGTACTCGGACCCGCCGTTGCGGAACATCGTGCGCCCGATCGTCACCTCGGTGTAGTCGATCGGCAGCGCCCCGTCGGAGTTGTCGATGGTCAGGCTGACCTCGGCCCGGCCCAGCGGCGCGCGGCCCGCGGTGCCGGCGAAGATGACGTCCTCCATCTTGCCGCCGCGCAGGCTCTTGGCACCCTGCTCGCCCATGACCCAGGCCAGCGCGTCGACGACGTTGGACTTGCCCGAGCCGTTGGGACCGACGATGCAGGTGATGCCGGGTTCGAGCCGCAGCGTCGTGGCCGACGCGAACGACTTGAAGCCCTTGAGGGTGACGCTCTTGACGTACATCTGGCGCGACGCGGACCTTCGGCGGGGGACGGCGGACGGGCTCAGGCTACCCGCGCGGTCCGGATCGCCCGAGCAGGTCGGCCGCGCGGTGGTTCGAGTGACTGGTGTGACGCAAGTGGTATGCCGCGACCGCGAGTCGCGCGGGCGGCATACCTCGGCCGCGGCAGACCTCGGTCGGGGCGCCGGATGCTGCCGGACCGGACGCCCGGCGCTCGCCCGGCGCCCGGCCGCGGGATCGTGGCGGTTGAGCGAGCGTTTCGGGTGGGTCGGCCGCCGCGTCGGCGACCGTCAGCCCGCGGCTGGGTCCTCCGGCCGGCCCAGCGGGATGCTCGGCTCGGCGCTGGTCGGCGCGCCGTGCCGCTGCTGGAACCGCAGCGCCCGCACCAGCCCGATGAGCGCGAGCGCGACGAACACCGTGAGATAGCCCTGGAACTGCGCGGCCAGCAACCGGAAGAACTGCACGACGAGCACCTGCAGCAGCAGGGTCACCTCGAACAGGCCCAGGGCCCGCTGCCGCCCGCCCCGCACCCACAGCACCGTCGCCACCGTTCCGATCAGCGCGGAGACACCGGCCCAGACCACGTAGACGGTGTTGCGCACCGACGGCTGCTGCCCGACGGCCCACAGCGCGTCGAGCAGCGCGACGACGACGAAGACCTGGAAGACCACGACGCACCAGGAGCGGACCAGCTCGATCCGGGGCACCGACACGACCAGGCGGCGGGCGGCGGCATACCCGCGCCCGATCCAGGCCCGGGAGGCCGGCTGCGGCGCGACCGCCGCCAGCAGCCGGCGCAGCGGCGCGACGAGCGGCTCGCCCGGGCCGAGGTCGCGCAGCAACTCCAGCGCGCGGCGGCGCTCGGCGTCGTCGAGGTCGTGGGCGGCATACTCCTTGAGCAGTTCGACCGCGTTGACCACCCGCTCGCGGGCGGTCAGCGGCGACCGGTCGACGACCCCGCGGACCAGCAGGTACATCGCGACGAAGGTGGCGTAGATGATCGCGGCGACCGGCTCGTAGAAGTAGTCGTTGTCCCCGGTGACGAATTTGCCGACCTCGTCGATGAACAGCCCGAAGCCGACCCCGCCGACCACCGCCGCGACGGTCCGCGCCGTGCGGGTGAGGAACAGCATCCCGACCAGCAGCGCGACCACCATGCCCAGGCCGCCCCAGAGCAGGTGCGCCAGGTGCAGTCCGTCCGGGCCGCCGGAGCCCAGCTGCGGATAGCCGGTCACCACGAGGAACAGTCGGGTGACCGCGATCGACGCGACGGCGCTGACCAGGAACAGCTCGAAGCGGTCACTGCCCTCGGCGTCGCGCAGCGGCAGGTGCCGGTGACCCGGCTCGGGCCGGTCAGCCACGCCGCTCCGCGATGACCCCGTGGTTGCGGATGACCTCGGCGATGATGAAGGCCAGGACCTTCTCGGCGAACACCGGATCCAGCCCGGACTCCGTGGCCAGGCGGCGCAGCCGCGCGAGTTGCTGCTCCTCGCGGGCCGGGTCGGCCGGCGGCAGGCCGAGGTCGGCCTTGAGGTGGCCGACCCGCTGGGTGCAGCGGAAGCGCTCGGCGAGCAGGTAGACCAGCGCGGCGTCGAGGTTGTCGATGCTCGCGCGCAACCGGGCCAGCTCGGCGGGGATCTCGCTCACACGCGGCAGGGTATGCCGCCCGCCTCCCGCGCGGGCACGCCCTTCTCAGTGGCTGGTCGGCTCAGGGGCTGTCGGCTCAGTGGCTGTCGGCCCAGGGGCTGAGCGACCCGGCCGCCGGTCGGGCTGCGACCCGGCTCGGTCAGGCGGCGTGAAAACCGACCAGCCCGGCGACCGGCTCCTCCACGTGGTACTCCACGTGGGTGATCGTCCCGGGTCGCCACGTGGTCGTCGGCGTCTCGTGGATCATCTGGAAGAACTCCACAATGCAGTCCGGTTGGCCCTGGATCGCGATCTCGACTCCCCCGTCGACGGTGTTCCGCGCGTGACCGGCCAGGCCGAGGGCGTGTGCGCGGCGACGGGCCCACCACAGCAGACCCATTTCCTGGACATTCCCCCGGACAGTGATTGACACTCTCTCGTCCATAGCGGAGCACTCTAGGGCCTGGCGCGGGGTGCCGGCAGGCCGTTGCCGAAACTCGTCACCGCATCGTCATCCGCGGCGCCCGGCTCAGCGCTCGGCGAACCCCGAAACTCTTTTCGCACTTCGGAGTACTGCAGCACGGCCCCGTCGACCCGGCCGGGGCGGCGGCGGGTGCTGGGCTGCTCCTGCAGCAGCCGGACCAGCTCGTCGACGGCCCGGGCGGGGCCCTGCGCGACGACCTCGACGCGCCCGTCGTCCAGGTTGCGGGCATGCCCGGCCAGCCCGAGCTCCTTGGCCACGGCGCGGGTCCACCAGCGGAAGCCCACCCCCTGCACCCGGCCCCGGACGAACACCGTGACCCGCTCCAGACCCGTGTCGTCAGCCATGCCGGTCGCTCACCCGCCGGCGCTCACTCGGCCAGCCACGCGGCATACGCGTCGAAGGTGTAGGGCCGGCCGAGAAAGTCGGCGACCAGGTCGGCGGCGTCCTTGCTGCCGCCGGGGGCCAGCACCCGGTCGCGGTAGCGGCCGGCGACCTCGGGGTCGAACAGGTGGTCCCGGTCGAAGGCGGAGAACATGTCCTTGGCGATGACCAGGCTCCACATGTACGTGTAGTAGCCACTCGAATACCCCTCCAGATGGCCGAAGCTGGCCGGCATGTGGGTGTCCTCGACGTAGGGGAACAGCGAGTACCGCTGCTGCAGCTCGCGGGTGCGCGCGGTGATGTCGGCGGGCCGCTCGACGTGGAAGTAGTAGGACATCGCGGCGTAGAACATCTGGGTGCGGGCCCGGTAGCCCTTGCCGAAGTCGTCGGCCCGGCGCATCCGCTCGACCAGCTGGGTCGGGATCTGCGCGCCGGCCGCGTCGGTCGCGAAGGTCTGCAGCACGTCGGCGTCCCAGGCCCACTCCTCGAGCATCTGGCTGGGGGCCTCGACGAAGTCCCACTCGGTCGCCACCCCGGAGAACCGCACCCAGCGCTGCCGGCCGGCCAGCACGTGATGCACCAGGTGGCCGAACTCGTGGAACAGCGTGACGACCTGGTCGTGTTCCATCAGACCTCGCGGGAAGTTGCACACGAGGGCGCCTTCGGGCAGTTGCCGGCCGGCGACGCCGGCTCGCAGGTCGAACTGGGCGGCGTGCTTGTACTTGCCCTCGCGCGGGTGCAGGTCGAGATAGATCCGGCCGATCCGCTCGCCCTGCTCGTCGCCCAGGTGCACGTCGTAGGCCGCGACGTCGGGGTCCCACACGACCGCGTCGGCGGCGGGGACGTAGCTCAGGCCGAACAGCCGGCCGGTGACCTCGAGCAGGCCCTGGCGGACCCGGCCGAAGTCGAAGAAGGTCCGCACCAGCTGGGCGTCGACGTCGTGCTGCTCGCGGCGCACCACCTCCTCGTAGTAGGTCGCGTCGGTGGCGTCGATCGACTCGGCGTCGGGGTCGTCCTGGCGCAGCCGGTCGATGAGCACCTGCCGGTCGCGCAGGCCGGACTCCTGGGCCGCGGCGGAGATGCGGTCGATGAACTCCGGGATCTCCTGGCCGTCGCCGATCATCTTGACCTCGGCGTCGTAGTCGGCCCAGTCGGTGTAGCCGACCGTGTGGGCCAACTCCTCGCGCAGCGCGAAGAGCTCCTGCAGCAGCGCGTCGTTGGCCGGCCAGGCGCGGTTGAGGAACTCGTGCCGGATCGCGCGGCGGGTCTGCCGGACCGAGCAGAAGGTCACCACCGGCACGTAGTCCGGATAGTCGGTGGTCACGGTGACCAGCCCGTCCGGCCCGGCCGGGTGCGCGTCGAGCCAGTCCTGCGGCAGCCCGGCCAGGTCCTCGGGCCGCACCCGGATCGAGCGGACGTCGTCGCGGATGTTCTTGCTGAACTCCTGCCCGACCAGCACGATCCGCTCGTTGATCTCGGCGATCCGCGCCCGGGCGGCCTCGTCGAGGTCGACTCCGGCGCGGCGGAAGTCGCGCAGCGTCCGCTCGAGCAGCCGGTCGGCCTCGGGGTCGAGGGGCTGGCCGTCGACGGCGGCGAACACGTCGTAGAGTTCCCGGTCGAGCTCCCACTCGGTGGCCAGTTGCTGGACCTGCTGGATGGCGACCTCGGCCCGGCTGCGCACCGCCTCGAGCGGGTGGACCTCGCTGAACAGCGAGCTGACCGAGGCGACGGCGCCGATGGTCATGGTCACCTCGTTCCAGCGCTCGAGCACGGTCAACGCGTCGCCGGGCGGGTCGGTCTTGAGCTCGGCCACGAGCTCACGGGCCCGGGCCAGTCCGGCGTCGGCACGCTCGGACAGCCAGGTCTCGGCGGCCTCGGGCGGGGGCAGGTCCTGCGGGGTCAACGCGGTGCTCGTGGTCACGGGTGGACACTCTAGCTACGCCGCGCCCCGTGGGCCGAGCCGGCAGGCGCGCTCTGACAGCGCGGGCAGAAGAACGATGAGCGGTTCATGAAGTGCTCCCGCCGGATCGGCGTCCCGCACCGCTGACAGGGCCGCCCCTCTTGGCCATAGGCCCGTAGTCGTCTGTCGAAGTAGCCCGAGGCGCCATTGACGTCGACGTAGAGCGCGTCGAAGCTCGTGCCGCCCTGCTCGAGCGCCTCGGCCATGACCTCCCGAGCCTGGCCGAGCACCCGGCGCAGGGCCGGGCCGGTCAGCCGCGAGGACAGCCGCTCACCATGCACGCCGGCGCGCCAGAGCGCCTCGTCGGCGTAGATGTTGCCGATGCCCGACACGACGCGCTGGTCGAGCAGCCCACGCTTGACGGCGCTGTCCCGGGCCCGCAGCCGGTTCGCCACGGCCCGCTCGTCGTAGCCGGCCTCGAAGGGGTCGGGCGCGATGTGCCGAATCGGCTCGGGGATGCCGGTGTCGTCGAGCTCGGCCAGGGCCAGACCGCCGAACGTGCGCTGGTCGACGAACCGCAGCTCGGGGCCACCGTCGACGAAGCGCAGCCGGGCGTGCAGGTGCCGCTGGTCGGTGGCGGCGGCCGGCTGGACCAGCAGCTGGCCGCTCATCCCGAGATGCAGCACCAGCGCCGAGTCGGTGCCGTCGGAGCCGCGCAGCACCAGCCAGAGGTACTTCCCGCGGCGCCGCGCAGCGACGACGTCGGTATGCCGCGCGCGCGCCACCAGATCGTCGGGTCCGGGCAGGTGCCGGCGGGCGACCCGGGAGCCGAGCACCTGCAGGTCGGCGAGGTGGCGCCCGACGACGTGCTCGGCCAGACCGCGACGGACCGTCTCGACCTCGGGCAGCTCCGGCATCTCAGCAGACGCAGTTGGGCGGCGGCAGCGCCCCGTCGCCCCGGGGGGCCGCGGCGTCGGCCGGCTGGGCGACCTGATGGTCGCCGTCGACCGGCAGCAGCAGGCGCTCGCGGCGGGCCGCGAGCTCGACCCAGGCCTGCTCGGCAGCCGCCTGCTCGGCCTCCTTCTTGCTGCGCCCGCACCCGTTGCCGAGGTCCTCCTCGCCGACGGTCACGACCGCAGTGAAGACCTTTTCGTGGTCGGGCCCGGCCTCGGAGAGCTTGTAGTCGGGGGCGCCCTGGCTCAGCTGGGAGCACAGCTCCTGCAGGCTGGTCTTCCAGTCCAGGCCGGCGCCCAGCCCGGCCGCGGTGGCCAGCAGCGGGTCGAACAGGTGGTGCACCAGGGTCTCCGCGGCCGACAGCCCGCCGCACAGATAGACGGTGCCGATGAGCGCCTCCATCGTGTCGGCCAGGATCGAGGCCTTGTCCCGGCCCCCGGTGGTCTCCTCGCCCCGGCCCAGCCGGACGTAGGACCCCAGCTCGATGGTGCGCCCGACGTCGGCCAGCGCCCGCATGTTGACCACCGAGGCGCGCAGCTTGGCCAGTTGCCCCTCGGGCAGGTCGGGGTGGGCGGCATACAGGGTGTCGGTGATGACCAGCCCGAGCACCGCGTCGCCGAGGAACTCGAGGCGTTCGTTGTTGGGCAGGCCGCCGTGCTCGTAGGCGTAGGACCGGTGGGTCAAGGCACGGACGAGCAGCGCTTCGTCGCACTCGCCGCCGACCACCCCGTGCAGGTAGTCGAGCAGCCCCGTGGCAGGGCGCTCGGTGGGCCCGGTGACTGCCATGGCAGGCGCCGGGTCAGCCCTGGTGCTCGGAACGCTCGGCAGCGGCGACGTAGCGCCCCTTGTAGTGGCCGCACGACGGGCAGGCCTGGTGCGGCACCGCGGGCTCGGAGCAGCGCGAGCAGGTGGTCAGGACGACCGGGGCGGCCTTCCAGTTCGAGCGGCGCGAACGGGTGTTGGAGCGCGACATCTTCCGCTTCGGGACGGCCACGTCAGTTCCTCGTCTCTTCGTGGTCGGTCGGGCCCAGTAGCGAACTGAGCGCCGCCCACCGGGGGTCGGTCACCTCGTGCCGGTGGTCGGGCGCAGCCGCCAGGGCGACCCCGCACTGGGGGCACAGTCCCGGGCAGTCGGCACGACATACCGGCTGGAACGGCAGTGCGGGCACCACCGAGTCCCGGAGCACGGGCATCAGGTCGACCAGGTCGTCCTGCAACTCGCGCACCTCGTCGGTCTCGTCCGAGTCGGCGGCCACCTCACGGTGGTGCGCTGCCCGGTCGGCGTAGGCGAACAGTTCCTGGAAGGTGGCCTCCACGGGGAGGGTCACCGGCTCCAGGCACCGCACGCATGCGCCGCTGGCCGTCGCGTCGACCGCACCCGAGACGAGCACTCCCTCGGAGACCGACTCGAGCCGCACCTGCAGGTGCAGCGTCGCTCCGGCGGGCACCGAGATGATGTCGGTGCCCAACTCCTCGGGCGCCTCGACCGCCCTGGTGACCTGCTGCATCGCACCGGGCTCCCGACGCAGGTCTCGGGTATCGAGCACGAGCGGCGCGCGGGGATCGAGGCGTGTCATGGCTGGTCACTGGGCGAGTCGGGGAACGGCACGTCCGGACGGACGCAGACCGACCCCCTAGCCTACCGGAGCCGGGCAGCGCACCAAAATCAACCGCCGGCGCCCGCGTCCGGGCTGCCGGGCAGGGCGCGCAGCGCCTGCAGGACCAGTTCCGGCACCAGCCCGGACACGTCACCGCCGAGCAGGTGGACCTCTTTGACCAGGCTGCTCGACACGTGCTCGAAGCGCGGGTCGCCGGGCAGGAAGACGGTCTCGATGCCGGTGAGGTGGCGGTTCATCAGGGCCATCGGCATCTCGTAGGCGAAGTCGGTGCTACCGCGCAGCCCCTTGACGATCGCCGTCGCCGCCAACCGGCGGCACACGTCGACGAGCAAGGTGTTGGCGAACGCCTCGATCCGCAGGTTGTCCCGTCGGCCGAGCACCTGATGCAGCAGGTCCAGGCGCTGCTCGACCGGGAAGGTGCCCCGCTTGGCCGGGTTGTGCAGCACCGCGACGACGACCTCGTCGCAGATCTGGGCGGCCCGCTCGATGACGTCGACGTGCCCGTTGGTCACGGGGTCGTAGGAGCCGGGGCAGACGGCGCGCCTGGTCACCC
This sequence comes from uncultured Intrasporangiaceae bacterium, assembly GCA_964647395.1. Taxonomy (GTDB): domain Bacteria; phylum Actinomycetota; class Actinomycetes; order Actinomycetales; family Dermatophilaceae; genus Phosphoribacter. Next base: position 9,183 of record CAZYHR010000040.1, read on the forward strand.
GCGTGAGGTTAGCCCGTGCCGCCCACCTGGCGCCACGTCCGGGCGGCCCGACGGTCAGGCGACGTCGTCCGGCGTGGGGTCCTGGGCGAACCACATCTTGGTCTCCCCGTAGCGCCGCTCGCCGGTGAGCTCCAGCCCGGCCGGCCAGCGCGGCTCCGGCGAACGGGACGAGCGCTCGACGACGACGACCGCCCGGGGGGCCAGCCAGCCATGGGTGACCAGCAGGGCGAGCACGTCGCCGAGCCGGTCCTCGGGCAGGTCGTAGGGCGGGTCGAGCAGCACCAGGGCACAGCGGCGTCCGGGCCCCCCGGGGCCGGCCAGCAGCACCCGCTCGACGGTGTCGGTGAGCACGGTGACCCGGTCGGCCAGCCCGATGCTGCGGGCGTTGCGGCGCACCAGCGCCGCGGTGGCCCGGTCGGACTCGACGGCCAGCACGTCGCCGGCACCTCGGGAGGCCGCCTCGAGCCCGAGGGCCCCGGAGCCGGCATACAGGTCCAGCACGCGCGTCCCGTCGAGCAGGTCGAGGTGGTCCAGGCGCGAGAAGAGCGCCTCGCGGACCCGGTCGGCGGTGGGGCGGGTCGCCGCTCCCCGCGGCGTCGCGAGCGCCCGGCCGCCGGCGGCCCCGCTGATGATGCGGGTCATCGTTCAGCCACGCTCCAAGTATGCCGCCTGCTCCTCGTCGAGCCGGCGGCGCACCAGGTCGGCGAGCTGGCGGTGCCGGCGCAGCGTCGGGTCCTCGGTGACCAGCTCGTGGGCGTCCTCGCGCGCCATGGTGATGAGCTCCTCGTCGTCGCGATGGCCCATCCGCAGGAACCGCACGGACGAGCCGACCCCGCTCTGCCGGGCGCCCAGGACGTCACCCTCGCGGCGCAGCTGCAGATCGCGCCGGGCCAGTTCGAAGCCGTCGGCGGTGGCCGCCACCGCCTCGAGCCGCTGCCGCGCCGGCTTCCCCTGGCCGGCGGTGAGCAGCAGGCACAGCCCGGGCTCGGTGCCGCGGCCGACCCGGCCGCGCAGCTGGTGCAGCTGGCTCATCCCGAACCGGTCGGCGTCCATGACCACCATGGTCGTCGCGTTGGCGACGTCGACCCCGACCTCGATGACCGTCGTGGCGACCAGGACGTCGATCCGGCCGGCGGCGAAGGCGGTCATCACCGCGTCCTTGTCCTCGGCCGGCAGCCGGCCGTGCAGGATGCCGAGGCGGGCGTCGGCCAGAGCCGGGTGTTCGCGCAGCAGCGCGGCCACGGCATAGACCCCGCAGATCGGTGCGGCGTCGGGGTCGGCGCCCTCGTCGTCGGGGTCGGGCGGCTCCCAGTCGGCGTCCTCGTCGGAGGAGTCCCGGGTCAGCACCGCGCCGTCGTCGGGGTCGCCGATCTTCGGGCAGACGACGTAGACCTGGTGGCCGACGGCGACCTCCTCGGCGACCCGGGTCCAGGTGCGCTCGACCCAGGCCGGCCTGCTGGCGACGTCGACGACGTGCGTGGTGATCGGCTGGCGGCCGGCGGGCAACTCGGTCAGGGTGGCGGTCTCCATGTCGCCGAAGACCGTCATGGCCACGGTGCGCGGGATCGGGGTGGCGGTCATGACCAGCAGGTGCGGTGGGGTCTGGCCCTTCTCGCGCAGGGCGTCGCGCTGCTCGACACCGAAACGGTGCTGCTCGTCGACGACGACCAGCCCGAGGTCGCGGAACTCGACGTGCTTCTGGATCAGGGCGTGGGTGCCGACGACGATGCCCGCGGCGCCGCTGGCGGCCTCGGCCAGGGCCCGGTTGCGGGCCTTGGCGCCCTGGCTGCCGGTCAGCAGCCCGACGGTGGTGCCCAGGTCGGAGCCCCCCAGCAGCCCGCCCAGCGCGAGGTCACCGAGCAGCGCGGTGATCGAGCGGTGGTGCTGGGCGGCGAGCACCTCGGTCGGGGCGAGCAGCACCGCCTGCCCGCCCGCGTCGATGACCTGCAGCATGGCCCGCAGCGCGACGACCGTCTTGCCCGCACCGACCTCGCCCTGCAGCAACCGGTGCATCGGGTGCTCGCGGGTCAGTTCGGTGGCCAGCAGGGCGCCGACCTCGCGCTGTCCGGCGGTGAGGTCGAAGGGCAGCCGAGCGTCGAAGGCGTCGAGCAGCCCGCCGGGCCGGGCCGGCCGGGGGATGCAGCCGAGCTCGGCGGCCGCGCGACGCCGCTGGGCCAGGATGGTCTGCAGGACGAACGCCTCGTCGTAGCGCAGCCGGCGCAGGCCGACGTCGATGGGGTCGTCCAGGGCCGGCCGGTGGACCAGTTCGAGCGCGGCCCGCCGGCTCTGCAGACCGCGGCGCATCCGCAGGGTGGCCGGCAGCGGGTCGGGCAGGTCCGCGAGGCTGTCCAGGGCGACCGCCACCGCGCGCCGCAGCGCGAGGCTGGTCACCCGGCCGGTGACCGAGTAGACCGGGATCCAGTGCGACTGCCGGTAGGTCGCCTGGACGTCGGCCTGCTGCTCGTCGTCGAAGACGTCGTACTCCGGGTGCGCCAACTGCACGGTCCCCCGGTAGGTCCCGACGGTGCCGACGAAGACCCCGCGTCGGCCCGGCCGCAACACCCGCTCGTGGCCCGGCACGCCGTGGAAGAAGACCAGTTCCAGGTCGCCGCCCGCCTCGTCGTCGAGGACGACCACGAGGCGGGAGCCGTGCCGCTGGCGCAGCGCGATCCGGGTGGCCGAGCGCACCTTGGCCAGCACCATCGCGGACTCGCCGTCGCGCAGCTCGGCGAACGGGGTGGGCTCGGAGGGCCGCAGGTAGCGCCGCGGCACGAAGGTCAGCAGGTCACCGAGCGTGCGCAGGCCCTTGTTGCGCTCCAGCCCGGGGGCGTGGGCCTTGCCGACCAGGCGGTGCAGGGGGGTGTCCTCGGTGAAGCCGGCCGGCATCACTCCACCCCGAGCAGCAGGGGGTAGAGCGGCTGGCCCCCGTGGACCAGCACGACCTCCAGGTCACGCCGGCGCAGCCGGGCACCGGCGATGACCGAGGTGGCCAGGTCGGGCGGCGCCTGCGCCCCGGTGACCACGGTGAGCAGCTCGCCGTCCGGGCCGAGCAGCCGGTCGACGACCTGGCCGGCCACCCGGGCCAGGTCGTCGCCGATGACGACGAACTCGCCACCGACCGCGCCGAGCACGTCGCCGACGTGGCAGACGCCGGCCGCGGTGACCGCCTCCTTGTGGGCCACCGTGACGGCCCCGTGCCGGGTGGCCTCGGCCGCGGCGGTCATCGTCGCGACGATGTCCTCGAAGTCGGCGCCGGCGTCGAGCACGGCCAGCGCCGACAGCCCCTGGACCGCGCTGCGCGAGGGCACGATGCGCACGTCGACCTGTTCGTCGGCCGCGGCGCGGGCGGCGGCCCGGGCCGCGAGCTCGGTGTCGGCGTCGTTGGGCAGCAGCACGACCCGCCCGGCGTGCGTCGACCGGATCGCCGCCAGCACCTCGCCGGCCGCGGCTCGTCCGCCCGGTCCGCTCATGACCACGGTCGCACCGGCGGCCCGCAGCGTCTCGGCCAGGCCGTCACCCGCGGCGCAGGCCACGACCGCCAGCGCGTCCGGGTCGGTGCGCCGCCGGGACTGCTCGGCGAAGTAGGTGACGCTGACGCGGTGCGGTCGCCCCGCCGCCAGCCCGGCCTCGATCGCCGCGCCGGCGTCGTCGACGTGCACGTGCACGGTCCACACGTCGTCGTCACCGCCGACGACCAGCAGGCTGTCGCCCAGGGCGTCGAGGCGGTCGCGCAGCGCGTCGACGCGGGTCTGGTCGGTGTGGTCGAGCAGGTACATCACCTCGTAGGCCGGTCCGCCGGCCGGCAGCGCGTCGCCGGGCGGGTGCGGCGTCGGGGGGTGGGCTCCCTGGCTCCAGCCGTGCCGCCGGCGCAGCGGGTCGTCGGTCGGCCCTGGGTGACCGCCGTCGACGACCCGCTGCAGGGCCTCGACGAGCAGCAGGTAGCCGGCCCCGCCCGCGTCGACCACCCCGGCCCGGGCCAGCACCGGCAGCTGGGTGGGCGTCTGGTCCAGGGCCGCGGCGGCGGTCCGGGCGGCCAGGTCGACGACCTCGGCCAGCGAGGCGCGCGGCCGGTCGGCGACCAGCGCGGCGCTGGCCGCGGCGGTGGCCCGCGAGACCGACAGGATGGTGCCCTCCTTGGGCTGGGTGACGGCGCGCCAGGCCAGCCGGTCGGCGCGGGCGAAGGCCTCGGCCAGCCCGGCCCCGTCGATCGACTCCTCGGCGGCCTCGACGACGCTCTCGGCGAACCCGCGGAACAGCTGGCTGAGGATGACCCCCGAGTTGCCCCGCGCGGTGAGCAGCATGGCCCGCGACATCTCTCGGCACATCTCGGCGACCCCGGGGCGCTCGCCGGCCCGGGCCCGGCGCTCGAGGGCGGTGCGGGTGGCGTCGAGCGCCCCGTCGAGGGTGAGGTAGAGGTTGGTCCCGGTGTCCCCGTCCGGCACCGGGAAGACGTTGAGCGCGTCGATCTCGGCCCGGCTCTCGGCGAACGAGGCGCGCGTCACCGCCGCCCAGCGCATGAGCGCCGTCGCGTCGAGTCGCTGCAGGTCGGCGGCCCCGGTCACGACCGCCAGACTAGAGCGCGCCACCGACGCCTGTCCCACGCGCACCCCCGGGGAAAAGCGGTTGCCCGGCACGTTCGCCGGAACTACTCCCCGGTGAAAACGGTTGCCTGGAACGTTCCCCGGCACGACTCCCCGGTGAAAACGGTTGCCTGGAACGTTCGCCGGAACGACTCCCCGGTGAAACGGTTGCCTGGAACGTTCCCCGACGCGCTGATATGCCACGCGCGCACCTCCGACCTCACGCGCACCTCCGACCTCACGCGCACCTCCGGCACCGCACAGACGTCCCGCACCGCGCGCACCTCCGGCACCGCACAGACGTCCCGCACCGCGCGCACCTCCCGCACCGCGAACTCCACGCGGACAACCGCGAGGGCCGCCCCCAGCCGGGGACGGCCCTCGACGCAGCCGGAGCGGTCGGTCAGCGGCTGACCTTGCCCGCCTTGAGGCAGGCGGCGCAGACGTTGACGCGCTTGGGGGTCACCCCACCGACCTTGACCCGGACGCGCTGGATGTTGGGATTCCAGCGGCGCTTGGTACGCCGGTGCGAGTGCGAGATGTTGTGACCGAAGCTCGGTCGCTTGCCGCAGACGTCGCAGGTGGCAGCCACGGGTGATCTCCTGGTCGGGTCGGTGAGTGTCTCTGGGGCCCAGCCGATGGCGCCGGGCGGCGGCCGGGGCGGGCAACCGGTCAAGGATAGCCGAGCCACGCTCGGACGGCCAAAACTGCGCCGGTCAGCCGACCAGGCACCCGGCGAGCAGGTGCTGGACGACGTCGCGCGCGGCATACCGGCCGGCACCGAGCACGAGCAGCTCGCGGACCGTGGCCAGGTCCGCACCGGTCGTCACCAGGGGCGCCTCGACGGCTCCCCCGGGCCGGCGCTGGGCCAGCCCGCAGCTGGCCAGCAGCGCGTTGCACAGACAGACCCGGCCCTCCCGGGTGAACTCGCGCCCGCCCTTGCGCAGGAAGGCGCCCTGCGGCTCGGCGGGACAGCGGAAGTCGACCTCGCCGGCCGCGGTGCGGAAGGCGGTGCGCAGCACGCCGAGGTCGCAGACCGGTTTGCGCGCGCGCCGCACCGCCTCGTCGGTCAGCGTGCCGGGCACCTCGGCGACCCGGAACGGGAAGCCGGTGGGCGAGGCCTGCCAGTCCGAGCGCACGACCAGGTCGCCGGCCAGGATCCGGGCGCGGACCTGCTCCCGCAGCGCCGGGTCGAAACCACTCTCGTCGCAGAACGCGAAGACCGAGCCGACCTGCACCCCGGCCGCCCCGGCCGCCAGGGCCGCCCGCAGCCGCTCCGGCGACGCATGACCGCCGGCCAGCCAGACCGGGACACCGAGGTCGAGCACCGCAGGCAGGTCGACGACGTCCCGCTCGTCATAGACCGGCTGGCCGAGCTCGTCGACCCGCCGGGGCCCGCGCGGCGGTGCGTTGTGCCCGCCCGCGGTCGGGCCCTCCACGATCAGCCCGTCGGGCCGGGTGCGGGGGTTGGCGCACAGGCCGGCCGCCAGGTCGTTCGACCCGACGATGGCGAGCACGGCAGGCGGGGGCAGGGCCGGCCCGGGATCGGCCAGCACCCGGCGCGGCGCGAAGGTCACCGCGCCCAGGCCGTCGCTCTCCCGGGCCCCGAGCACCCGCACGTCGAGCACGACGTCCTGGTGCGCGGCCAGACCGCGCACCAGCTCGGGGATCGAGGCCGGGCTGCCGGCGCCGACCAGCACGGCGTCGACGCCGGCGAGGATCGCGCCGTAGACCGTCGCCGGCAGCGGCAGTTCGATCTTGCGCAGCACGTTGATGCCGACCGGCCCGTCGTGCCCCTCCTTGGCCAGCCACACCTCGACGAAGCCGGCGGCCACGGTCAGCTCGACCAGGCGCTGTGCCGAGCTGAGGGTATGCCGCGGCACCGGCCGGTAGAGCGCCCCCGGCTCGATGCCCCCGGGCACGAAGTAGGCCTCGATGATCCACGCGGCGATCCGTGGGTCCGGGAAGGCGGCCAGCGCCCGGCGCAGGTGACCACCGGGGTCGCCGTCCTGCAGGCGGCGGGCCAGCACGACGTCGATGGCCGTGCCGGAGACCACGCCGAGCTGGCCGGTGCGGGAGACGGCCCGGGCCAGCTCCCAGCCGGAGATCGCCACTCCCATCCCGCCCTGGATGATCCGCGGCGGCGCGTCGACGACGCGGGGGGTGGGGCGGGGGCTGGTCATGGCGGAGCCTCTCTCGGAACCTACGAAATCGTAACCTACGCTTCCGTAACTTACGGTACCGTCGGTCCGCCGCTCCGGGGCGCACCCGGCCGTGTCTGACGCGTCACGTCCGTCAGCCGCCGAAGTGATCCCATCCCTGGGCCGGCACCGGCTCACCGGAGATCGTCACGTCCTGCCCGTCGACCACCCGCCCGATCGGCAGGAAGCCGGGCGCCGGCGGCCCCGGGAAGGTCGCGAGCAGCGAGTGCTCCTCGCCACCGGCGAGTACGCAGTCGCGGGCCTGCGCCAGCCCCACGGTGGGCATGAGCCGGGCCACGAAGGGTGCCAGGGCCACCTGCGAGAGATCGATGCCGACCCCACTGGCCCGGGCCACCCGCCCCAGGTCCCGGACCAGGCCGTCGGACAGGTCGATCATCGCCGTCGCGCCGGCCAGGGCCGCCGCCGGCCCCGCGGCCAGCGGCGGCATCGGCCGCCGGTGCACCTGCACGGCCGTCGGATCGAGCATGCCGTGCCCGCGCTCGAGCAGCACCAGACCGGCGCCGGACAACCCGAGGGTGCCGGCCACGCACACCGTGTCGCCCGGGCGCGCACCGGAGCGCAGCACCGGTCGGCGCCCCTCGAGGGTGCCGAAGGCGGTGATCGACACCGCGACCACCCCGGGTGGCGCCGCCGACAGGTCGCCGCCGAGCACCTCGACCCCGGCCGCGTGCGCGGTCGCCGCGATGCCCCGGGTCAGGTCCAGGGCCCACGCCACGGAGGTCGCCGGATCGGCCAGCAGCACGACGACCAGGCCGGTCGGACGGGCGCCCATCGCGGCCACGTCCGCCAGGTTCTGGGCGACGGCCTTGTGTCCCACGTCGAGCGGCCCGGACCACTCGTCGTGCCAGTCCTGTCCGCGGACCAGCGCGTCGGTGGTCACCACGGTCGCCAGGTCGGTGGCGACCACCGCGGCGTCGTCGCCGGCCCCGACGAGGACCTCCCCCGGCAGCCGGGGCTGCGGCGCGGGCAGCAGCCCCGGCATCGTGGCCGGCGCCGGTGGCGCCAGCGGCCGCGGCAACGGACGCAGCAGGGGCAGCAACTGCGCGAGCAGCTCGTCCTCGCCCACGTCGGCGAGGGTGGCGTCCTCGGGTGGCTGCACGGCATACCTCCTGACCCCTGGGCAGACAACCAGGTGAGCGGCACGGTAGCGTCTGAACGTCACCGTCTTCGACAAGCGAGGTGTTCGTGGTCCAGGCATACATCCTCATCCAGACCGAGGTCGGCAAGGCGGCCACCGTCGCGGCGGCCATCGGCGAGGTCTCCGGGGTCACGTCCGCCGAGGACGTCACCGGGCCCTACGACGTCATCGCCCGGGTCGAGGCCCCCACCGTCGACGAACTCGGCAAGCTGGTGATCGCCAGGATCCAGGACGTGCCCGGCATCACCCGCACGCTGACCTGCACCGTCGTCCACATCTGAGGCAGGCGCCCGAGCCGTTGGGGCGGCACACCGGCACGGCCCGGGGTGCCGCCCCTCATCGTGCCGTCGGCAGCCGCCGGTATGCCGCCCTGGTCGCCGCCGCGACCCTGCTCGCCCTGGGTGCCTGCTCGCGGGCGGTCGAGGTGGCCCTGCCCGACGCGGCCGGCGGGCCCGCCTGCCAGGGGCTGGCCGACCGGTGGCCGGCCAGCGTGTCCGGTCTGTCGGCCCGTCCGGTGTCGGTGGACTCGGCGGCCGCGCGCGCGTGGGGCGATCCGGCCGTCGTGGCGATCTGCGGCTACCCGGCCCCCGGGCCCAGCACCCTGGAGTGCCTGTCGGTGGACGGGATCGACTGGCTGGTCCAACGGCGCAGCAACGGCGTGCAGTTCACCACCTACGGCCGCTCCCCCGCCCTCGACGTGCTCGTGCCGAGCGCCTATGCTCCCGAGCCGCTGCTGCTGCCGGCTTTCGGCGACGCGGCGCGCTCGCTGCCGCAGACCGGCCGGCACTGCACCTGAGCGGACCGGCGCGCCGTCGGCGGCAGGGGCTCCCACCAGGTGCGGTCAGCGCAGCCCGACCCGGCGCTCCATGGCCAGCGCGATGAGCTCGTCGACGAGTTCGGGATAGGTCAGACCGGACTCGGCCCACATCCGCGGATACATCGAGTGCGGCGTGAAGCCGGGCATCGTGTTGATCTCGTTGAGCAGCACCTGGCCGGTGTCGGTGTAGAAGCAGTCGACGCGGGCCAGACCCTCGCAGTCGAGCGCCTCGAACGCAGCCGCCGCGAGCCGCTGCACCTCGGCGGCGACGTCCTCGGGCACCTCTGCGGGACAGTCGAGTTCGACGCCACCGGCGGACAGGTACTTGGCCTCGTAGTCGTAGAAGTCGTGGCCCTGGACGACCCGGATCTCGCCGACGGCGGAGGTGCGCGGCGGGTCGGTGCCCCGGCCCTGCAGCACGGCGCACTCGATCTCGCGGCCGAAGACCGCCGCCTCGACGAGCACCTTCGGGTCGTGCTCACGGGCGGCCTCGATCGCCGCCTCGAGCCCGTCGGGCGAGGTGACCCGGGTGATCCCCATGCTCGACCCGGCCCGGGCCGGCTTGACGAAGACCGGCCACCCCAGCCCCGAGCACGCGTCCAGGGCGGCGGCGGGGTCGCGCCGCCACTGGCGGTCGGTGATGACGGCATACGGGCCGACCGGCAGGCCGTGCCCGGCGAAGGTGACCTTCATGTGGTGCTTGTCCATGCCGACCGCCGAGGCCAGCACCCCGGAGCCGACGTAGCGGACGTCGACCAGGTCGAGCAGGCCCTGCAGCGTGCCGTCCTCGCCGAACGGCCCGTGCAGCAGGGGGAAGACGACGTCGACCTCGCCGAGCGAGGCGAGCACCCCGGTGGCCGCGTCGAGGGTGTGCAGCCGACCGTCGACCGGGTCCAGCGGCGCGACGACCTGCTGGGCGGAGCCGTCGACCTGGGGGACGTGTCCCGGTGCCAGCCGCAGGGCCTCGGGTTCGTCCGGCGCGAGCACCCAGCGCCCGTCGCGGGTCACCCCGATCGGCACGACGTCGTAGGCGCTGCGGTCGATCGCGGACAGCACGCTGGCGGCGCTGGCACAGGAGACCGCATGCTCGGAGGAACGCCCGCCGAAGACGACGGCGACGCGGGGTCTGCGCTGGGGGCTGCTCATCGGCTCCGACGATAACGCGGCTGGGTGGGCCGGCCGTTTAGGCTGGCCGGATGACCACCGGCGCACCGGACGACCTCGCTCCCGCCACGCTGGTCGTCGCCGGCGGCCGGCCGGAGCGCCGGCCCGGAGCGGGGGTCAACGTCCCCGTCGAACTGTCCAGCACGTTCGCCGCCGCACCGGGGCGGACCGGCTACGGCCGCAACGGCAACCCGGTCTGGGAGGCCTTCGAGGAGGTCGTCGGCCGGCTCGAGGGCGGGCGGGCGCTGGTCTTCGGGTCGGGCATGGCGGCCGTGTCGGCGGCGCTGGCGCTGGCCCCGGCGGGGCCGGTGGTCGCACCGACCGTCTGCTACAACATGACCTCCGCGCTGCTCGACGACGCCCGCGACGCCGGCCGCGAGGTGCGGCGGGTCGACCAGCGGGACCTGGCCGCGGTGGCTGCCGCCCTGGCGGGCGCCGCCCTGCTGTGGCTGGAGTCGCCGACCAACCCGCTCATGGAGGTGGCCGACCTGGGCGCGCTGGTGGCCCTGGGCCGGGACCGCGGGGTGCTGGTCTGCGTCGACAACACCTTCGCCACTCCCCTGCTGCAGCAACCACTCTCGCTCGGCGCCGACGTCGTCGTGCATTCGGTCACGAAGTATCTCGCCGGGCACTCCGACGTCGTCCTCGGCGTGACAGTGACCCGCGAAGACGACCGGCACGACGCGCTGGCGCGCCACCGCATCCGGCACGGGGCGATCGCCGGACCCCAGGAGGTCTGGTTGGCGCTGCGCGGCCTGCGCACCCTCGCGTTGCGCCTGGAGCGCTCCTGCGCCAACGCCGCCGAGCTCGCGCGGCGGCTGGCCGGGCACCCGGGCGTGCAGCGGGTGCGCTATCCGGGCTTCGGCGCGATGCTGGCCATCGAGGTGCCCGGCGGCGCGCCGGCTGCCGACGCGGTCACCGCCGCCTGCCGGCTGTGGCTCGACGCGACCAGCCTCGGCGGGGTCGAGTCGCTCATCGAACGACGCCGCAAGTATGCCGCGGAGTCCCCGCTCGTGCCCGAGTCGCTGCTGCGGCTGTCGGTCGGCATCGAGGACGTCGAGGACCTCTGGCGCGACCTCGACCGGGCGCTGCGAGCCGCGCCGGCGGGCGGGCCCGGCCGCTGAACCTCTGCGCGGCGGCCCCGGCCGCCGGGCCGGGTGCCGCCCGCCGGGCCGGACCCGGGGCTACAGGCGCTCGTGCTTGCGGGAGCGGCTCATCAACTGGTCGACGAGTTGCTCGGGGGTGCGCGCGCCCTCGATGACCGCGACCACGGCGGCGGTGATCGGCATCTCGACGCCGTGGGCGGCACCGAGGTCGCGCACCGAGTGGCACGACTTGACCCCCTCGGCGGTCTGGCGGGTCTCGGCGACCACCTCGGCGACGGTCAGCCCCTGCCCGAGGCGCACCCCGAAGGTCCGGTTGCGCGAGAGCGGCGACATGCAGGTGGCGATGAGGTCGCCGACCCCGGCCAGCCCCATGAACGTCGTCGGCTCGGCGCCCAGACGCACCCCGAGCCGGGCCGTCTCGGCCAGCCCGCGGGTGATGATCGAGGCCTTGGTGTTGTCGCCCATGCCCATGCCCTCGGCCATCCCGACCGCCAGGGCGATGACGTTCTTGACCGCCCCGCCGAGCTCGGTGCCCACCAGGTCGCTCTGGGTGTAGGGCCGGAAGTACGCCGTGCTGCACGCCGCCGCGACGCGCTCGGCGGTCGTGCCGTCGCGGCACGCCACGACGCTGGCTGCCGGGTGCCGTTCGGCGATCTCCCGGGCCAGGTTGGGTCCGGAGATCACCGCGACCCGATCCGGTGCGACGCCGGCCACCTCGATGACCACCTCGCTCATCCGCTTGCTGGTGCCGAGTTCGATGCCCTTGAGCAACGAGGCGACGACGGCTTCGGGCGGCAGCAGGTCGGCCCAGTCGGCGAGGTTGGCCCGCAGGGTCTGGGACGGCACGGCCAGCACGACGAGGTCGGCGCCGGCGAGCACCTCGGCCGGGTCGGTCGAGGCCGAGATGCCCGGGTCCAGCTCGATGTCCGGCAGGTAGTCGGTGTTGCACCCGGCGTTGATCTGCGCGACCGCCTCGGGCCGGCGGCCCCACATCCGCACCTCGGTGCCGGCGTCGGCGAGCACCGCGGCGAAGGCGGTGCCCCAGCTGCCGGTGCCCATGACTGCGGCTCGCGTCATCTGGTCACCCCTTCGGACCGGCCTGCTGGCGCTTGAAATTGCCGGTCTCGGCCACCCCGGCGGTGCGCGGGTCGAAGCGGGTCTCGGGTGCCGGCTCGCCGCGCAGCACCTCCAACTCGCGGGTGATGGCCGCCATGATCGCCTCGGTGGCCTCGCGCAGCAGGGTGGCGGTCATCGGCTTGTCGTAGAACGCCGAGAGGTCGACCGGGGCACCGGCCCGCACGTGCATGGTGCGTCGCGGCCACAGCCGCATCCGCTTGCCGTAGGTCGGCAGCACCTCGTGCGCGCCCCACTGCGCGACCGGCACGACCGGGCACCGGGTCTGCAGCGCCAGCCGGGCCGCGCCGGTCTTGCCGAGCATCGGCCACAGGTCGGGGTCCCGGGTCAGCGTGCCCTCGGGGAAGACGAGCAGGCACTTGCCCTCGCGCAGCGCCTCGACCCCGCCGTGGTAGGCGTCGGCCGCCTTGCCCGAGCCGCGCGCCACCGGGATCTGGCCCGCCGCCGCGATGAGCCGGCCCGCGACCGGGATCCGGAACAGCGCCTCCTTGGCCAGGAAGAACGGCGGGTTGCCCGTCTCGTAGGCGAACAGGGCGATGACCATCGGGTCGTAGTAGGACACGTGGTTGGGGGCCATGACGAAGCCGCCGGTGGCGGGCAGGTGCTCCAGCCCCTGGTAGTCACGCTTGGATAGCGCCCGCAGCAGCGGCCGCAGCCACAGCACGATGAACCGGTATGCCGCCGGCAGCCTTCTCGAGGACACTGCCCCACTCCTTCGCTCGTCGTCGTATTCTCTCGGCCGTCACGGATCCTGTCGAGCAGGCTCGCGGCCGGCCCGGCCGGGCCCCCCTCGGCTCGTCCGCCGGGCGCGGGGGACACTGGTCCGATGTCAGGCGGGCGGGTCTCGGGGTGGCAGGTCGTCGTGCCGGTCAAGGGGGGCGGGGCGGCCAAGTCCCGGCTGCGCACGCCGCCGGGCGCCGACCGGGCCGCCCTGGCTCGGGCCATCGCCATCGACACCGTGACCGCAGCGGCAGCGGTGGTGGGAGCCCGGCAGGTCTGGGTGGTGACCCGGTCGGCGGCTCTCGCGCCGATCCTGCGGGCCCTGGAGGTGCGGCTGATCCCCGACCCGGGACTCGGGCTGGACGCGGCCGTGCTGGCCGGCGCGCAGGCGGCCGGGCGGACCGGATCCGACGCTGTCGCAGCGCTGCTCGGTGACCTGCCCGCGCTGCGTCCCGCGGACCTCGGCGAGGCGCTGCGGGTGGCCGCGGCATACCCCCGGGCGTTCGTCCCCGACCACGCCGGGACCGGCACCGTGCTGCTCACCGCGACCCGCGGCGAGGCGCTGCGGGCCGCCTTCGGCCCGGGCTCCGCGGCCCGGCACGAGGCCGCCGGGCATCGCCGGCTCGACCTCGACCTGCCGTCCCTGCGCCTGGACGTGGACGACTCCGAATCCCTCGACGCAGCAAGCCGACTCGGCCTCGGGGCGGCGACCTCGCAGGTGCTCGACGGGCGGCCGGCACGGCCCGCGACAGTCCAGCGTCACGACGCCCGAGGTGGCACGGTGCGCCTGGACGACGGCACCGAGGTGGGGTATGCCGCGAACGCCGTCGCGCCCGGCCTGCGTCACCTGCGGCCGGGGCAGCGGGTGTCGGTCCGGCTCGGCGACGACGGCCCCCGGCGGTCGGTCGTCGGGCTGTGGCTGCCCGCCGAGGACCCCGGCCGGCCCGCTGGGCCCGACCCCGCCTAGCGCTTGGCGGTGGCCTTCTTGCCCGTCGCCTTGGTCGCGGTCTTCTTGGCGGCGCTCTTGGCCGGGGCCGCCTTGCTGGTGGCCTTGGTCACCGTGGTCTTGCCCGCCGTCTTGGCCGGCGCGGCCTTGGTCGTGGTCTTCTTCGCCGGCGTCGCCTTGGCCGTGGACTTGGCCGGCGCGGCCTTGCCGGCCGCCTTGGCGGGTGCCGCCTTGGTGGTGGCGGTGGTCTTGGCGGGGGCGGACTTGGCCGGGGTGGTCTTGGCGGGGGCGGCCTTGGCGGGGGTGGCCTTGGCGGGGGCGGCCTTGGTGGTCGCCGACTTGGTGGTCGCGGCCTTCTTCGCGGTCGACTTCACCGGCGCCGCAGCGACTCCCGCGGTGCGGGTGCCGGCCGCGGCCCGGCCGCCGGCCAGTCCGGTCTTGGGCAGTTTGCGGGGGTCGGCCACGACCGCCTTGAACGCCGTGCCGGCGCGGAAGCGGGGCACCGTCGTCTTCTTGATCGGCACGGCGACCCCGGTGCGCGGGTTGCGCCCGGTGCGCGGTCCGCGGGCCACCTTCTGGAAGGTGCCGAAGCCGGTGATGGCGACCTTGCCGCCCCGGGCCACCTCGCGGATGATGACGTCGAGCACCGCGTCGAGGGCGTCGACGGCGGCCTTCTTGCCCCCCAACCGGTCTTCCAGGGCGAGGACCAGGTCTGCCTTGTTCACATTCCCCTCCAGAGAACAGTGCGCACTGCGGCGCGGTGTGCGCGAACGGTCGTCCGCCCGCACACGACGGTAAGGCCACACGCTGCGGGTGTCCACTATCCTGAGCGACGGATTCTCGTGCGCCCCAACGTCATTGACGCGCCGGCCGCATCCCGGCCGGGCCCGGCGCCGAGCGGGATCAGCAGAGCCGGCCGGTCGCACCGCTGCGACGACAGTGAAAACGCTTGTCGGACAACGGCCCCCGTTGCAGCAGCCGCCGCGTCGGGCGAGGACCGGCGCCGGACAGGGTGGTTCGGGCCGGGCCGCCCGCAGCGCCCGGGGCCGCGGCGCGGACCGTGCTGCGCCGCGCCGTCCGGCGTGTCGCGATCAGCTCGTCACCGGACGGTAGGCCGGTCGGGTGCCCTCGAACTCGGTGATGAGGTCCTCGTGGCGCAGCGTCAGGCCGATGTCGTCCAGACCCTCCAGGAGCCGCCACCGGGTGTAGTCGTCGACCTCGAAGGGCGCGACGATGTCGCCGGCCGTCACCGTGCGCGCGGCCAGGTCGACCGTGACCTGGGCCCCCGGGTCGTTCTCGAGGTACTTCCAGATCAGCTCGATGTCGTCCTGGGCCAACTGCGCGGTGAGCAGCCCCTGCTTGCCGGAGTTGCCCCGGAAGATGTCGGCGAACCGGGACGACAGGACCGCCCGGAAGCCGTAGTTGAGCAACGCCCACACCGCGTGCTCACGCGAGGAGCCGGTGCCGAAGTCCGGGCCCGCGACGAGGACCGACCCGGCGGCATACCGGGGGTTGTTGAGCACGAACTGGCCGTCCGCGCGCCAGGCCGCGAACAGCCCGTCCTCGAAGCCGTCCCGGGTGACCCGCTTGAGATAGACCGCGGGGATGATCTGGTCGGTGTCGACGTTGCTGCGGCGCAACGGCACCCCGATGCCTGTGTGCGTGGTGAACGCCTCCATGGCTCAGGCCTCCTGGGGGTCGGAGCCGGCGACCGGCTCGAGGTCGGCGGGCGAGGACAGGGTGCCCCGGATCGCCGTCGCCGCGGCGACCAGCGGGCTGACCAGGTGGGTGCGCCCGCCCTTGCCCTGGCGTCCCTCGAAGTTGCGGTTGGAGGTCGAGGCGCTGCGCTCGCCCGGCGCGAGCTGGTCGGGGTTCATGCCCAGGCACATCGAGCAGCCCGGCAGCCGCCACTCGGCGCCGGCGGCCTCGAAAACCTTGTCCAGCCCCTCGGACTCGGCCTGCAGGCGCACCCGGGCCGAGCCGGGCACGACGAGCACCCGCACCCCGTCGGCCACCCGCCGGCCCTGCAGGATGCCGGCGGCGGCGCGCAGGTCCTCGATGCGCCCGTTGGTGCAGGACCCGACGAAGACGGTGTCGACGGCGACCTCGCGCAGCGGCGTGCCCGGCTGCAGGCCCATGTAGGCCAGCGCGGATTCTGCTGCGGCGCGCTCGGTCTCGTCGGCGATGGTGGCCGGGTCGGGCACCGCGGCGGCCAGCGGCAGGCCCTGGCCCGGGTTGGTGCCCCAGGTGACGAAGGGGGTCAACGTCGAGGCGTCCAGGTCGACCTCGGCGTCGAACACGGCGTCGTCTTCGGTGCGCAGGGTGCGCCACTGGGCGACCGCCGCGTCCCAGGCGGCGCCCTGCGGCGCCCGGTCGCGGCCCTGCAGATAGGCGAAGGTCGTCTCGTCCGGCGCGATCATGCCGGCCCGCGCGCCGGCTTCGATGGACATGTTGCACAG
>CAZYHR010000041.1:0-13685 GCA_964647395.1 uncultured Intrasporangiaceae bacterium
CGAGGATCTGGGACAGCACCCCGGCGATCGGGCTGGGGATCTCGGTGTCGACCTTGTCGGTGGACACCTCGAGCAGCGGCTCGTCCACGGCTACCTCGTCGCCGACCTGCTTGAGCCACCGGGTGACGGTGCCCTCGGTCACCGACTCGCCCAGCGCCGGCATGACGACCTGCTGGCCACCACCACCACCACCACCACCGGTGGAGCCACCGCCACCGCCATCGCCACCGGACTGAGCCTCGGGCGAGGAGGTCTGCGCAGAGATCGGCGCCTCGGTCGAGGGCACCTCGGCCGGCGGGGCCTGCTGCGCCTCGGGCGCGGGCTGGGGCTCGGCGGGCTCGGCGGGCTGCTCCTGCTCGCCCGAGCCGGAGTCGCCGCCCCCGGCTGCCGGTCCGTCGCCGATGACGGCCAGTTCGGCACCGACCTCGGCGGTCTCGTCCTCCTGGACGAGGATCTGCTGCAGCGTCCCCGCGAAGGGCGACGGGATCTCGGTGTCCACCTTGTCCGTCGACACCTCGAGCAATGGTTCGTCGACCTCGACCTGGTCGCCGACCTGCTTGAGCCACCGGGTGACCGTCCCCTCGGTGACGGACTCTCCCAGGGCCGGCATGGTCACGCGATTGGACATCTGTGTCATCTCCTCGGGACGGGGGAACGATAGGTCAGGCGTGGGCGTGCAACGGTTTTCCGGCGAGGGCGAGGTGTGCCTCGCCGAGCGCTTCGTTCTGGGTCGGGTGGGCGTGCAGCAGGGGTGCGACATCGTCGGGGGTGGCTTCCCACCCCACGATGAGCATCGCCTCACCCACCTGCTCACCCATCCGGGCTCCGATCATATGGATCCCGACCACCGGTCCGGCAGGGGCGCGCACGACCTTGACGAAACCCTGGGTGCGCAGGATCTGTGACTTGCCGTTGCCACCGAGGTGGTAGCTGTAGGTCTGCACGTCGCCGTGCGCCTGCCGGGCCTGCTGCTCGGTGAGCCCGACGCTGGCGATCTCGGGGTCGCAGTAGGTCACCCGAGGTATGCCGCGGTCGGCCACCGGGGCCGGCCGCCGGCCCGCGATGTCCTCGGCGACGAAGATGCCGTGGGCGAAACCGCGGTGCGCGAGCTGCAGACCGGGGACCAGATCGCCGACCGCGTAGACCCCGTCGGCCGAGGTGCGCAACCGCTCGTCGGTGACGACCCAGCCGCGTTCGGTCCGCACACCCGCCGCCTCCAGCCCCAGCCCGTCGCTGACCGGGCCGCGGCCCACCGCGACCAGCAGCAGGTCGGCGCGCAGCGTCTGGCCACCCTCGAGGCCGACGGTGACGCCGGTGTCGTCCTGCTCGGCCGAGGCGAAGCGCGTCCCGGTGCGCACGGTGATGCCGCGCTTGCGGAAGGCGCGCTCGAGGGCGGAGCTGATCTCCGGCTCCTCGGCGGGCACCAGGCGGGGGAGGGCCTCGACGACGGTGACCTCTGCCCCGAAGGACCGCAGCACCGACGCGAACTCGACGCCGATGACACCGCCGCCGAGCACGACGACCGACCCGGGCAGCTCGGTCAGGCCCAACGCGCCGTCGCTGGTGACGATGCGGCCGCCGAGCGTCAGGCCCGGCAGGGTGCGCGCCGCGGACCCGGTCGCGAGCACCAGGTGCCGACCGACCAGCACCCGGCTGTCGACGGTCACCGTGCGCGGGCCGGTCACCGTGCCGGTGCCGGCCACGAACTCGATGTGGGCCGCCGAGACCAGGCCCTGCAGGCCCTGGTAGAGACGCCCGACCACCGACTCCTGATAGGTCTTCACCCGCGCCAGGTCGATGCCCTCGACCCGGGAGTCCACCCCGTAGCGGGCGCCGTCGCGGGCCGAGTCGGCGACCTCGGCGGCATGCAGCAGCGCCTTGGTGGGGATGCAGCCCCGATGCAGGCAGGTGCCCCCGAGCTTGTCGCTCTCGACCAGCGCCACGGTCCGGCCCAGCTGGGCCGCGCGCAGGGCGCAGGCGTAGCCGCCGCTGCCGCCGCCGAGCACGACGATGTCGTGCGTCGGTGCAGCCTCGTCAGACATGCGCGCTCCCTTGGGGCGGATCGGCGGACGTCCCGCCATCTTTGCACCATTGGGCCGCGTCCGTGGCCCAGTGCCCGCAGACCCCGCCGCGCCCGGGCACCGGTCGAGTTCGGGCGATGGCCGGGCCGGAGCGCTACGAGACGGCGAACTCGCGCAGCATCTGGCAGCCCGCCCCGACCTCGGGGACCAGGTCACGGCGCGCGGCGGTGAACCACTCGACCTTGCCGCCGGCCTGCTGGTCGCCCTTGGGCAGGTTCTTGCGTTCGGTCTCGTCCGGGGCGTAGGTGCACCACATGGCGAACGACTCGGCGAAGTCCTCCAGCGGGTTGGTCGCGGCATAGCTGGTGACGAAGGAGTCCGGGTGCCGGTCGTAGAGCGCCTGGAAGGCCTTGCGCTGGGCCGCGTCGTCCGGCGCCGAGTCGGCCTTGTCCCACTCGCGGAAGATGTCGTCGGACCAGGTGTTCTGGAAGTAGCGGTAGAAGTAGGAGTCCCGCAGCGGGCAGCCGGTGCCGACGTACCAGGTGGCGCAGGAGTCCCGCCCGATGCCGCTGAGCATCTGGTCGGCGTTGAGGCTGAGCAGGTGGGCCAGTTCGTGGGCGACCAGCCACGCGACCTCGTCGCGGGCCAGCCCGTTGGGGGCGAACGAGAGCCGCCACAGGTTGGTGTCGAAGGTGCGCGCGGACAGTCGCTTGGGCCGGGCCTCGCCGTCGATGACGAACTCGTCGGCGCTCGGGTTGGGGTTGGCGTCGAAGATCATCAGTTCCCCGATGTGCGCCACCATCGACGGCGCGGTGGCCCGGACCACGTCCCAGAGTTGCTGGTCGCACCGGCGCACCGCCCCACCGCCGTCGATCGGCACGAGCGTGCCGTTCGTCACGGCATACAGGCGTTGCAGTTCGGCCTTGGTGCCCAGGTCGGTGATGTCGTCGCCGTAGGGGTTGCCCGCGGGGATCTTGGCACCGGTGGGCGGGTTGTCCCGCTTGAGGCAGGCGGCGGCGTCGAAGTCGGGCACCGGCGGCACCGTGGCGGTCGCCGTGCCGGTGCCGGTGCTCGAGCCGCCGGACTGAGCGCCCGAGGGGTCGGTGCCGGTGCCGGTGGACGTCGGCGTGGTGACCGGTCCGGCGACCGGCGTCGGGGTCGGCGCCGGCAGCAGGACGAAGGCCAGCAGGCCGTGCCCGACCAGGCTGACCAGGGTCAGCGCGAGCACCCCGACGACGGACAGCGCCCAGCCGAGATCCGAGCGCTGCTTCATGAGTCAAGAGCATAAGGTTGCGCCCATGGGACTGCTCGGTCGATTCGGGAGGCGCAAGGATCGGATCGCCTTTCCCGGCCGTTCGGACGGTCCGGCGATGGACATCGACCTGATGGCGGTCCGCGACCACTTCGGCCAGTTCGCCCAGACCCGGCGCGGGGTCGAGGCCTATGTCGAGCCGGGCACCTCGGTCACCCCGACGACGATGGCCCTGGTCGCCGCCGACGGGGAGTGGACCCGGCGCGCGGTCGGCCGGCGCCAGGCGGCCTACGACCTCGCCAACGCGATCGGCATCCCCGTCTACGACGTCCTGCTCACCGGCTACCCGCCCCGCATGCGGGAGTGGACCTCACGGCAACGCAAGGGAGACAACAGATGAGCAAGAAGCCCGCCAAGGCCGCCAAGAACGGCCCCTCGGAGGAGGTCAAGGCCAAGTTCCGCCAGGCCCTGGACAAGAAGCAGGCGCACGGCGGCAAGGACGCCTCGGTCGAGGGCGAGGGCAAGGTCCACGACGCCCACGGCCCGGTCAGCGCGCAGCGGATGTTCCGCCGCAAGGCCGGCGGCTGAGGATGCAGCGCTCGCCCCTGCACGAACGGCACGTCGCCCTGGGTGCCAAACTGGCCGACTTCGGCGGGTGGGAGATGCCGATCGAATACCCCGGGGGCGGCGTGGTCGCCGAGCACACCGCGGTGCGCGAGCGGGTCGGCATCTTCGACGTCAGCCACCTGGGCAAGGCGACGGTGACCGGCCCCGGCGCCGCCGACTTCGTCAACTCCTGCTTCACCAACGACCTGCGCCGCATCGGTCCCGGCCGGGCGCAGTACACCATGTGCTGCGCCGCGGACGGCGGGGTGGTCGACGACCTGATCCAGTACCTGCGCTCGGACGAGGACGTCTTCCTCATCCCCAACGCGGCCAACACCGCGCAGGTATGCCGCCTGCTCAGCGCCGCGGCCCCCACCGGCGTCGAGGTCGTCGACCGGCACCGCGAGCACGGCGTCATCGCCGTGCAGGGCACCCGCTCCGACGAGGTGCTCGAGGCGCTGGGGCTGCCGACCGGTCACGACTACATGGCCTTCGTCCAGGCCCAGTGGCAGGGCCGGCCGATGACCGTGTGCCGCACCGGCTACACCGGCGAGCGCGGCTACGAACTGGTCACCAGATGGGACGACACGCCCGAGGTCTGGGACGCCCTGGTCGAGGCGATGGTCCCGTTCGACGGGCTGCCGTGCGGCCTCGGGGCCCGCGACACGCTGCGCACCGAGATGGGCTATCCGCTGCACGGGCAGGACCTCTCGGCGCAGATCACCCCGGTGCAGGCCCGCGCCGGCTGGGCGGTCGGCTGGCAGAAGGACGCCTTCTGGGGCCGCGAGGCGCTGCTGGCCGAGCGCGCGGCCGGACCGCAGCGGGTGCTGCGCGGGCTCGTGGTGACCGGGCGCGGCATACCTCGGGCGCACTGCGCGGTGCTCGTCGACGGCGAGCCGGTGGGTGAGGTCACCTCGGGCACCTTCTCGCCGACCCGCCGGCAGGGCATCGCGCTCGCGCTGCTCGCGCCGTCGGTGCCCGACGGCGCCGCGGTGACGATCGACGTGCGGGGGCGGGCGGTCCCGGCCGAGGTGACCAAGCCGCCGTTCGTGCAGGTGCAGGTGCGCGAGCAGTAGGCGCGGTCGGGCCGGCGGGACGCGGTCAGGAGGGCCGGCCGCTGCGGAAGACCGGCGCCGCGGTGAAGGCGGCCCGCCGCACGGCGCGTCGCAGGGTGCGCAGCACCGGCGGCCCGGCGACGACGGTGAGCACGCCGGTGAGCAGGGCGCGCGGCAGGTCCCAGCCGAGCGAGGTGGCGACCCAGAAGGTCAGGTAGTGGCGCAGGTTGTCGGCCCAGCCGGCGCCGGGCACGAAACCCGCCCCGGTCGGCGCGGTCGCGGGGGACATGAACGGCCAGAACCACAGGTTCATGACCAGCCCGAAGACCAGCCCGGCGACCACTCCGTAGGCCGCGAGCAGGCCGATCTCGGCGCGCCCCCGGACCGGGGGCAGGCAGGCCGCGCCGAGCGCGACCCAGCCGCAGGCGATCATCTGGAACGGCAGCCACGGCCCGATGCCGGCGGTGAGGAACGCCCCAGTCAGCAGGGCCAGCGCGCCGAGCAGGAAGCCCATCGAGCGGCCGAGCACCCGGCCGCCGAGGACGAGCACGACGAAGATCGGCTCCAGGCCGGCGGTGCCGGCCGACAGCACCCGCATCGCGCCACCCAGCGCGGCGAGCACCCCGAGAACCGCGACGGTCTTGGCGTCCAGGCCGCCGGAGGTGACCTCGCCGAGCACCACCGCCACGAGCAGCGCGAGCAGCACGGCGAACAGCCACGGCGCGTCGTTGCCGCGCGACCGCGCGAACGCTGCGTCCGCGGCGAACGGCCACAGGAAGGCCGCCAGCCCGACCACCGTGGTCAGCGCGAGGGTGACCGCGCCCGCCGGGCGCCAGCGCAACGGCCCCGCCGTGGCGGGGGTCGGGGTGGCCGGAGCCTGGGAGGTAGGCGGGGTGGCGGGTGCGGTGGTCACGAGGCTCGCTCCAGGGCCCGCTCGACGTCGGCGACGGTGAGCAGCCCCAGGGGGTGCAGGATCTTGGCGACCTGCGGCGCGAAGGCGGGCGACCCGGCCAGCACCTCGCGGGTGGCACCGTCGGCGACGACCTGTCCGTCGGCCAGCACGACGACCCGGTCGGCGACCTCGGCGACCAGTTCGACGTCGTGGGTGGCCAGCACGACGACGTGCCCCGCCGTGGCCAGCTCGCGTAGCACGACGACCAGCCGGCGCTTGGCGGGGTAGTCCAGCCCGCGGGTGGGCTCGTCGAGCAGCACGACGCCGGGGCGGCTGGCCAGGATCACGGCCAGCGCCAGCGCGAGCCGTTGCCCCTCGGACAGGTCCCGCGGGTGCACCGCGTGGTCGACCGGACCGGCGATCTGCTCCAGCAGCCCGGCGGTGGTGCCCGCGGCGGCGGCGAAGTCCCGGTCGGCGGTCGCGCACTCGGCGGCCACCGAGTCGGCGTAGAGCAGGATGTCGGGGTCCTGGGGCACCAGGCCCACCTGCTGGCAGCGCCGCGCCGGGGCCAGTCGAGCGGGGTCGGTGTCACCCACCCGGACCCGGCCGTGGGTCGGGCGCAGCAGCCCGGCGAGCGCGGCCAGCAGGGTCGACTTGCCGGCGCCGTTGCGGCCCATGACGGCGGTGACGGTGCCCGGCGCGAGGGTCAGGTCGACCTCGGACAGCGCGTCGACCAGGCCGGGCCGCACGGTGATCCGCTGCAGGCTGGCGCCCGAGTCGGGCGCGGCCGGGGCGGCGGGGAGCGGGCGGGCAGCGGGCGGCATACCGGTCAGCTGCCGGCGCAGGTCGGCGGCCGCGCGGCGGGCCTCGCGGACCGACAGCGGCAGCGGCGACCAGCCCAGCAGTCGGCCGAGCTCGACGACCGGCGGATGCACCGGGGAGGCGAGCATGGCCTCGGCCGGGGCGAGCAGCGGCGACACCGATCCCCGGTCGACCAGCACGATGCGGTCGGCGTGGTGGACCACCCGCTCGAGGCGGTGCTCGGCGAGCACGACGGTGATGCCCAGGTCGTGGACCAGGCGGTGCAGCGCGGCCAGGACCTCTTCTGCCGCAACGGGATCCAGCGCCGAGGTCGGTTCGTCGAGGACGAGGACCCGGGGCCCGGCGGCCAGCACCGCGGCGATGGCGACCCGCTGTTGCTGCCCGCCGGACAGCTCGCGCAGCGGGCGGTCGCGCAGGTCGGCCAGGCCCATGAGGTCGAGGGTCTCCTCCAGCCGGCGGCGCATCGCCTGGCGCTCGACGCCGAGGGTCTCCATGCCGTAGGCGATCTCCTCCTCGACGGTGTCGGTGACGAAGGAGGCGACCGGGTCCTGCACGACGAACCCGACCAGGTCGGCCAGGTCCCGGGGGCGGTGGTCCCGGGTGTCGCGGCCGGCCACGACCACCCGGCCGGCCAGGGTGCCGCCGGAGAAGTGCGGGACCAGTCCGTTGAGGCAGCGCAACAGGGTCGACTTGCCGCTGCCGGTCGGTCCGACGACCAGCACCAGTTCGCCCTCGTCGATGTGCAGGTCCGCGTCCCGGATGGCCGGCGCGGCGGCCTCGGCGTAGGTGACCGTGACCTGGTCGAGGGTGATCATGCCGGTGCCTCCGTGGGCCGGGTGCGGGCCCGCGCCCGGGCGAGCCGGGGTGGGACGGGGGTGACGACCGCGGCCAGCGCGGCCAGCCCGATCGCGAGCGCGGGCAGCAGCGGCACGGGCGGCACCTGCAGCGGCACCTGGGTGACGATGACGCCGGGCACGGCGCGCGACTCGGCCAGCAGCAGGGTCGCTGCGGCCAGCACCCCGAGCGCGCAGGTGGCCCACTCGGGCGCGCGCCACGGGTCGCGCCGGTATGCCGTCCGGGCATCCGCGCGGGCCCCGGCCAGCAGCGACGCGGCCCCGACGACCAGGCCGCCGGCCAGCAGCGGCAGCCCGAGCCAGCCGCCGGCCGAGGGCGTCATGAGGCCGTAGAGGCCGGCCAGGGTCGCGCCCGCGCCGAGCATGGCCAGCAGGCTGCCGACCAGCCGCTGCCGGGAACCGCGGACCGGGCTGCGGCCGTAGCCGCGGGACTCCATCGACGCGGCGAGGTCCAGCGACCGGTCCAGGGCGCCCTCGAGGACGGGCACCGCCAGCCGGGCCAGCTCGGCCGGGCCGGACCCGGAGTGCCCGCGCAGCCGCCGGGCGGTGCGGACCCGTCCGGCCAGCTCGACGAGCTGCGGTGCGACGGTCAGCGCCACGACCACGGCGGTGCCGATGTCGTAGAGCGTGGCGGGGGCGTAGCGCAGCAGCCGGCGGGGGCTGGCCAGGGCGTTGGCGGCGCCGAGGCAGGCCAGCGCGGTGGCCAGCCGCAGCCCGTCCAGGCCGGCGGCGACGACGCTCTCCAGGGTGACCGGGCCGCCGAGCCGCAGGCCGGCCAGCCAGCTCGGCAGGGCGAGCTCGGGCAGGCGGACCACGACGATCCGGCCGGGCACGCCGTTGCCCAGGACGATCGCCAGCACGACCCGCAGGGCGATCGCGACCAGCCCGATGAGCAGGAAGGGCAGGAACGCGTTGCGGGCGCCGACCTCGCGTCGCTCGACGACGACGACCGCGCACCCGGCGACCACCGCAGCCAGCAGCCACGGGTTGGTCGTGTGCGTCGCGGCCGTGGCCAGCCCGACCGCCCAGACCCACCAGGCCACCGGGTGCAGCATCCGGGGAGTGCGCCGGGGCACCCGCGCGTCGCCGCCGCCCCGAGGGGGCGAGGCGACGACGGCGGGTGCGGTGGGCGGCATCCGGGTGGGGGTGCGCTCAGGCGCCGTCAGGACGCCGGCGGCGCCCGAGGTAGAGGGCCGCGCCGAGCGCCAGGACGACGACGACGATGCCGGCGATCCAGCCGGCGGACAGGCCCGACCCGGTGTTGCTGGTGGTGCCGGTCGTGGCTGTGGTACCGGTCGTGGCTGTGGTGCCGCTCGTGGCTGTGGTGCCGGTGGTGCCGGTGCTGGCCGGGCCGGTGGTGCCGGTGCTCGCCGCGCCGGTCGTGGCCGTCGGTCCGGTCGTGGTCGGGGCCAGGCTCGGTGACAGGCCCGGCGCCGGCAGCGCGGTGTCGGGGGCCTTCTGCTCGTCGGTCAGGGTGGCGACCTCGCCGCCGCAGCCGGTGGCCGGGTAGTCGTTGACGCCGCACACCATGCCCTTGTCGACGCGCACCGACGCGGCGGCCGCGAGGATCTCGGAGCCGGTGGCCGTGTCGGCGACGCTGACGCAGCGGGTGACCGGCGCCGGCGGGGTGGCCCCGGCCTCGCCGTCGGCGGTGCGGCCGGAGTCGATGACCACCCCGATCCGCTTCTTGCCGGCAGCGGCGGGGGTGGCCGCGCAGAGCTGGTCGAAGGTCGCGGTGACCCGGGGCGTGCGGGTGCCGCTGCCGTCGTCGACGGCGAAGCGCCAGCCCTCGACGGCGCCGTCGGCCGGCTTGGTCTGGTCGGGGCCGGTCTGGGCGAAGGCCCAACTGCCGCCGGTGAGCTGCCAGTAGCCCCAGAACCGGTAGTTGGCGGCCTGCGCCGACGAGGCCGGGCCCGCGACGAGCGCGACCAGGGTGAGGGCGGCGACGGCCAGCAGGGTGCGGGCCCGGGGTGGGATGGGACGCATGATCGGGTGAACCTCCTCGGGGCCGGGGGAGAGGCCTCCGGGCAGGTCGCCCGACGACGTCGCTCCGGTCCGCTTTCCGCGACGGACTGAGTGGTGGAGCCGACACCGCCGCGGGCGTTCCGACTCCCGCTCGCCGGGCGAGCGGTCACGGTTGCGGGACAGTGCCGGTCTTGCACCGGCTTCCCCCGCGGACGGGTCTCGGTGCCGTGACGTTCCCACGGACGGCGGCCCGCTGTCAAAGCACCCGACGGGTGGGTGACCGACCTCACGGTCGGTTAGCGTGAGGTCATGAGCCAGTGGCGGTGGGACCTGTTGGACGAGTCGGGACACCCGGTCGAGCGCGAGGGGTCGGGTTCGAGCTTCCCGACCCAGTCCGAGGCCGAATCCTGGATCGGCGAGCACTGGCCGGTGCTGCTCGAGTCGGGCGTCGACGCGGTCACCCTGCGCGAGGACGACGCCGTCGTCTACGGCCCCATGTCGCTGCGCCCGGCGAAGTGACCGGGGGGTCGGCCGGCGCGCCGGCCCTCCGCGAGTCGACCCGGCACCGGGTGGACGCGGCGGTCCGTACCGCCCAACGCGACTGGCGGGCCCCGTCGCTCAGCGCCGGGCTGATCCGCGACGGCCAGGTCGTGCACACCGTGCACGTCGGGTCGGCCTGCCTCGACCCGCCCCGGCCGGCCGACGACACGACCGGCTTCCTCATGGGCTCGGTCACCAAGACGTTCACCGGCGTGCTGGTGCTGGCGCTGCGCGACGAGGGCCGGCTGCGCCTGGACGACCCGGTGTCGGCGCACCTGCCCGACCTCGCGGCGCGACCGGCCGGGCTGACCATCCGGCTGCTGCTGGCGCACCTGTCCGGGCTGCAGCGCGAGCCGGCCGGCCGGGTCTGGGAGAGCCTGCGGGCCCCCGATGCCGCCGACCTGCTGGCCGGCCTGGCCGAGGCGGAGCACGTCATCGACCCCTATCACGCGTTCCACTACTCCAACCTGGCCTTCGCGCTGCTCGGCCAGGTCGTCGAGCGGATCGAGGGGCGCTCCTGGGAGCAGGTCGTCGCCGACCGGGTGCTCGGCCCGCTCGGCCTGACGGGGACCGGCCTGACCCCGCCGCCGGGTCGCGCCACCGGCTATTTCGTGCAGCCCTTCTCGGGGGTGGCGACCGCCGAGCCGGTCGTCGGGTTGGGGGCGACCGCCCCGATGGGCGGGCTGTGGACGACGACGACCGACCTGCTCCGGTATGCCGCGTTCCTCGCCGACCCCGACCCGGCCGTGCTGGCGCCCGCGACCCTGGAGCAGATGACCCGGCCGGTGGTCTTCGTCGACCCGGACGGCTGGACCATGGCCTACGGGCTGAGCCTGGGGCTGATCCGGCGGGGCGAGCGCATCTACGTCGGCCACGGCGGCGCCATGCCGGGCTTCCTCACCGGGCTGCGGGTGTCGCGCCCGGACCGGCTGGGCGCGGTGGTCTGGGCCAACACGACCGCGGGGGCGGCACCGATCGCGCTGGCCGCGGACCTGCTGGACCTGGTGCTCGAGGCCGAGCCGACCCCCGCGCGGCCCTGGCACCCCGAGCAGCCCCGGCCGGAGTGGGACGAACTGCTCGGCTCGTGGTGGGTCGAGGGCGAGCAGGTGCGCTTCTCGGTGCGCGAGGGCCGGCTGTGGTGTCAGGTCGTCGGCGAGCCGGCGGTCCACGACAGTCGCTTCGAGCAGGTGGGCCCGGACCTGTTCCGGGTCGACCGGGGCCGGGAGCTGGGGGAGCGGCTCGAGGTCGCCCGGCATCCCGACGGCACCGTCGACCGGCTCTACCTGGCGACCTACCCGGTGACCCGGCAACCGCTGGCGTTCGGCGAGCTCAGCTCGGCCACTGACCCCGCTTGACCACCGGGCGGGGCAGCCGGGTGGGGCGCAGCTGGAAGGCGCGCATCGCGGCATACATGAGCAGGCCGCGGGGAATCTGATCGGCGCCGAACTTGGCGATGAGCCGCCGCTTGAGCACCCGCCACATGAAGAAGGCGTCCATGATCGACCCGGCGAACAGCCCGTAGACGATCGCGGCCACCAGGGTGAAGGCCCACGGCTCGCGGATGAACGAGATGAGCAGCGACAGCAGCATGATCGGCAGCAGGATCTCGCCCAGGCTGAAGCGTGCGTCGACGAAGTCGCGGACATAGCGCCGCACCGGCCCACGGTCGCGCACCGGCATCTTGGACTCGTCGCCGGACAGCAGCGCCTGCCGGGTCTCCAGGCGGGCCTGGCGCATCTTCTCGCGGTCAGCCTTGCTGGCGGCCTTGCGGTCGGTGACGACGAGCGGGCGGCGGTTGGCGGCCTCCTGGTCGCGGCGCCGGGGCGTCGGCCGGTTCTTGGCGCCCGGCCGCTCGGCGGGCGCGTCCTGGACGGCGTCGGCGGGTCGGTCCTTCTTCTTCCACAGCACCACCTGATGGTATGCCGTGCGGACCCCCCCGCGGGCGCGCCGACGCGCGCCCGGGCGGGTCAGGCTCGGCGACCGACCAGGTGCACCAGCGATGCGACCCGGCGATAGGGGTCGACGGCGCCCAGGCGCAGCTCGGCCTCGATGACCCGCTCGAGCTCGTCGTCGTCCGGGGTCGGCTCCTCCAGCGGCACGGTGTCCGAAGCGATGCGCACCCCGTAGTGGCCCTCCACCGCCAGGCCCTCGACCCGCAGGGCGGCCGCGAGCGTCTCGGTGCGGTCGGCGCGCGCCGGCACGCCGATCTCGTTGACGTAGCGCGGGTCGCGCTGCTCGGCCTGGGCGGCGGCGAGTTCGTCGAGGACCTGCAGGGTCTGCGTCCAGTCGCCGCGCATGGCGTGCCGCATGGCCAGGCCCTCGGCGTTGCGGGCGACCAGCGAGAGCAGTCCGCCGGGCGCGACGCACCCGGCCAACTCGGCCACGGCGCGGCGGTGGTCGTCGAGATACATGAGCACGCCGTGGCAGAGCACGACGTCGAAGCGGTGCTCCTGCTCGGTCACCGGCCGGCCGGCGTCGGCCAGCGAGTCGGCGAGTCGGCCGAGCTCGCCGGGCACGATGCGCAGCCGCCCCTGGGTCTCGGGGTCCTCGTCGGCCCGGGTCGCCTTGGCCGCCACCCGCATGTGGGGGTCGGGCTCGAGCGCGACGACCTGGTGGCCGCGGCGCGCCAGCCAGGTGGCCTGGGTCCCCTGGCCGGCCCCGACGTCGAGCACCCGCAGCGGCTGGGCGGCCTCGGGCAGGTGGGCCGCGACCTGCCGGGCGATGACCTCCTGGCGCACGACGTTGCGCAGGTTGCCCAGCCGGCCCAGCCAGGTCTGGGCACCGGTGCTGAAGGGCGTGCTCATGGCCCCAGCCTGCCACGCTCGCCGGCCCAGCCGGCGCTGCGGGACCGACCCCCGGGACCGCAGCGACTACCGGCGCATGGCGCCGAGCCGGGCGAGCAGCACGGCCTCGGCGACGCAGGCGCGCTGCCACTCGTCCAGGTGCAGCGACTCGTTGGCGCCGTGGGCGCGGCTGTCCGGGTCCTCGACGCCGGTGACCAGGATCGCCGCGTCGGGGAAGCGCTCGGCGAAGGCGGCGATGAAGGGGATCGACCCGCCGACGCCCATCTCGACCGGCTCGGTGCCCTCCCAGGCGTCGGCGAGGGCGGCGCGGGCCTGGTCGTAGACCGGCCCGGTGGTCCGCGCGGCGAAGCCCCGGCCGGCGTCGACGAGGCGCACGGTCACGGTGGCCCCCCAGGCGTCCTGGGCCAGCACGTGCTGCTCGAGCAGGTCGTAGGCGCGCTGGGGGTCCTCGTGGGGGGCGATCCGCATCGACACCCGCGCGGTGGCCGAGGGCACCAGCGTGTTGGACGAGTTGGCCACGCTCGGCGCGTCGATGCCGATGACGGTGAGGCTCGGCCTGGTCCACAGCCGGGACAGGATGGACCCGCTGCCCAGCAGCCGCACCCCGGGCAGCAGGCTCGACTCGGCGCGCAGCCGGTGCTCGTCGTAGTCGAGTTCAGCGGCGTCGCCCTGCGCGAGGCCGGGCACGGTGACGTTGCCGTCCGCGTCATGCAGGCCCGCCAGCACCCGGCACAGGGTCGTCAGCGCATCGGGACACGGGCCGCCGAACATCCCCGAGTGCACCCCGTGACCGAGGGTCCGCACGGTGATGTCCGCCCGGATCAGCCCCCGCAGCGTCGTGGTCAGCGCCGGCTGGCCGATCTCCCAGTTGCCG
>CAZYHR010000041.1:13724-25227 GCA_964647395.1 uncultured Intrasporangiaceae bacterium
TCACCGTGCCGCTCGAGGATCGTCGGCAGTGACTCGGACCCGACCTCCTCCTCACCCTCGACGAAAACCGTGACGCTGCAGGGCAGGTGGTCCCGGTGGGCGCGGATCGCCGCGAGGTGCGCGGTGATGCCGGCCTTGTCGTCCGCGACCCCGCGGCCGTACAGCCGGCCGTTGCGCTCGGTCGGGGTCCAGGGGTCGGAGTCCCACAGGGCGTGGTCGCCGGTGGGCTGCACGTCGTGGTGGGCGTAGAGGGTCACCGTCGGCGAACCGGGCGGACCGGCGAGATGACCGATGACCGCCGGCTGGCCCCCTTCGCGGAGGATCTCGACCTCGAGCCCCTCGGCCCGCAGCAGGGCCGCGACCCGCTCGGCGCTGCCGTCGACGTGCGCCTGGTCGTAGCCCTCGACGGTGCGCAGGCTGACGCTGGGGATGCGCGAGAGTTCCTCGAGGTCGGCACGCAACTGGGGCAGCAGGTCGCGCACGCGGGCGCGGATCGCCTGGACGTCGGCGTCGGACAGGATCGGTTCGGTCACCCGGCCGAGCCTAGACGGGCCGGGCCGCCGTCCGGGCGAACCCGCGGAGCGGCATACCGGGAATCAGTCCTTGTGCGACGGCCCCGGCAACGCGAGCATCTGGTCCAGCGCGACCCGGGCCCAGTGCGCGACCTCCGGGTCGACCCGGATCGGGTTGACCACCCGGCCCTCGACCAGCGACTCCAGCGCCCACACCAGGTGCGGCAGGTCGATGCGGTTCATCGTCGAGCAGTAGCAGACGTTCTTCTCCAGGAAGGCGACCGACTGCTCGGGGAACATCGTGCCCAGCCGCTTGACCAGGTTGAGCTCGGTGCCGACGACCCACGAGGTGCCGGCCGGTGCCGCCGCGACCGTCTTGATGATCTGCTCGGTCGAGCCGATCTCGTCGGCCAGCTCGCAGACCTCGTAACGGCACTCCGGGTGCACGATGACCTTGACGTCCGGGATCTCCCGCCGCGCCGCCTCGACCGCCTCGACGGTGAACCGGCCGTGCACCGAGCAGTGCCCGCGCCACAGGATCATCCGCGCCGCCTGCAGCTGCTGCCGGGTCAACCCGCCGTGCGGGCGGTGCGGATCGTAGACGACGCAGCCTTCCAGCGACAGCCCGAGCTGGCGCACCGCGGTGTTGCGACCCAGGTGCTGGTCGGGCAGGAACAGCACCTTGCCGTCGCCGTCCACCCCGCCGGTCTGCCCGAACGCCCAGTCCAACGCGGTGCGCGCGTTGGACGACGTGCAGATCGTCCCGCCGTGCCGGCCGGTGAAGGCCTTGATCGCCGCCGAGGAGTTCATGTAGGTCACCGGGATGGTCCGCTCGGCCACGCCGGCATCGGCCAGGTCGTCCCAGCAGTCGGCCACCTGCGCCGCGGTGGCCATGTCGGCCATCGAGCACCCCGCGGCCAGGTCCGGCAGGATCACCGTCTGCTCGTCGCTGGTGAGGATGTCGGCCGACTCGGCCATGAAATGCACGCCGCAGAAGACGATCCACGGCGCCTCCGGTCGGGCCGCCGCCTGCTGCGCCAGCTTGAACGAGTCACCCGTGACGTCGGCGAACTCGATGACCTCGTCGCGCTGGTAGTGGTGGCCCAGCACGAACACCCGGTCACCGAGGGTCGCCTTGGCCGCGCGGGCCCGGGCCACCAGGTCGGGGTCGGAGGGCGCCGGCAGGTCCCCCGGACACTCCACCCCCCGCTCGGTGCCCAGGTCGCGGCCGTGACCCAGGACGAGCAGGGGCAGGGGGGCGTTCTTGGGTGCCACGGTGTCGGTGCTCACCAGCACAGGGTATGCCGTGCGCGCGCCCTGGGGTGGCCGCGCGGCATCCCCCAGTGCCGGCCGGTGCCGGCCAGGCGCGGGCCGGCCCGGTGGGCCGGGCCGGCCGGTGGCACCGGACGGCCACCGATTGGGGCGGGGACCGGGCCGGATGGGAGGATGAAGTACGTGTCCGACCCGCTCCGGCTGCTGTCCAGCCAACCCGTCCTGCTGCTGGCGATCCTGCTCGGCATCGGCTCCCTGCTCGGTTCGGTCAAGCTCAAGGGCGTCCACCTCGGCCCGGCGGCGGTGCTCTTCGCCGCGATCGCGATCGGCTCGCTCGGGGCCGCCCACGGGGTGGCGCTCGCCCTGCCCGAGGTGGTCGGCACCCTCGGGCTGGTGCTGTTCACCTACACCGTGGGCCTGGTGTCCGGGCCGAGCTTCTTCGCCTCGCTGCGCCGGGGCTGGGTGGCCATGGCCGCGGTGTTCGGGGTGCTGGCCTGCGGGGCGGTCGTCGCGGTCCTGGTGGGCCGCGCGCTCGGGCTGTCGTCGGGGGCCGTCGCGGGCACCTTCGCCGGGGCGCTGACCAACACCCCGGCGCTGGCCGCGGCCAGCCAGCGGGCCGGTGACGCCGCCGGGCCGGCCATCGGCTACTCGATCGCCTATCTCTACGGCGTGCTCGCCTTCATCGGGCTGGCGATCCTCGCGCTGCGCCGTCGCGGCGGCCAGGCCGAGACGCAACCGATCACCAACCTCACGGTCCGGGTGGACCTGGTCGACCCGGTGTGCGCCGACGACGTCGCCCGCGACTACGGCCACCAGGTCGTCTTCTCCCGGGTGCAGCACGGCGAGCAGAACCCGGTCGAGGTCGTCGAGGGCCACGAACTGCTGCGCCGCGACGACCTGGTCACCGTGGTCGGCCCCGCCGGCCTGGTCCGGCGGGTCGCCGACCGGCTCGGCCACCCCTCGTCGCACACCCTGCAGGAGCACCGCCGCGAGCTGGACATCCGCCGGATCACCGTGTCGCAGCCCGGCCTGGCCGGTCGCACCGTCGCCGAACTGGGCCTGGAGGACCGCTTCGGCGCCCGCGCGACCCGGGTCCGCCGGGGGGATCGCGACCTCATCGCGCAGGACGACATGATCGTCCAGATGGGCGACCGGATCCGGGTCCTCGCGCCGGTCGAGCAGCTCACCGACGTCAGCCGCTATCTCGGCGACAGCGAGCGCGGGCTGTCCGACATCAACCCGATCGGCTTCGCGCTGGGCCTGGCCCTGGGCGTCGTGGTCGGCCTGGTGCCGATCCCCATCGGGGGCGGCTTCACCATCGGGTCCGCGGCCGGGACCCTGCTGGTCGGCCTGCTCTTCGGCCGGCTGGTCCGGCTGGGGCCGCTGGTCGTCTCGATGTCCAACTCGTCGGCGACCTCGCTGTCGACCTTCGGGATGATCACCTTCCTCGCCTACGCCGGCTCGCGGGCCGGGGAGCACTTCATGGCGGCGGTGACCTCGGA
Organism: uncultured Intrasporangiaceae bacterium; assembly: GCA_964647395.1. Taxonomy (GTDB): domain Bacteria; phylum Actinomycetota; class Actinomycetes; order Actinomycetales; family Dermatophilaceae; genus Phosphoribacter. The sequence goes on from CAZYHR010000041.1 coordinate 17,011, forward strand.
CCTGGGCTGGAAGGTCTTCGTGCTCGGCGCGGCCGTGACGACCACCGTCGGCGTGCTCGTCGTCGTCGGCGGGCGGCTGCGCGGGGTGCAGCCCGGGCACCTGGCCGGCCTGCTCGCCGGCACCCAGACCCAGCCGGCCGTGCTCGCCTTCGCCAACGAGCGCAGCAACCACGACCTGCGGGTCGGCGTCGGCTATGCCCTGGCCTATCCGGCCGCGATGATCGCCAAGATCATCATCGCCCAGGTGCTCGCCGGCCGCTGACCGACCGGACGCCGGCCTCCGGTGCGCCCGGCGGTCTGCCACGATGTGGCCGTGCGCGTGCTCATCGCCCCCGATCGCTTCGGCGGACTGCTCACCGCGGCCCAGGCGGCCGAGGCGTTGGCCCTGGGCTGGTCGGTCGGCGCCCCGCACGACGGGCTGTCGGTGGTCGGCCTGACGGACGGGGGCCCGGGCTTCGTGCGGGCCGTCGCCGACCGCCATCGTGGCGAACTGGTGCCGGTCACCGCGACCGACCCGTGGGGCCGGCCGGCGCCGGCGACCGTCCTGCTCGGCGCGCCGGATCCGGAGCTCGGTCGTCCGGCGACGGCCTATCTGGAGGCGGCCCAGGTGTGCGGGGCCCAGCTGCGCCGCCCGGGCGACGACCTGCAGCTGGCCAGCTCGATGGGCCTGGGTCGGCTGCTCGGCCACGCGCTCGACCTCGGCGCCCGCCACCTGGTGGTCGGGCTGACCGGCAGCGCCGTGCCCGACGCCGGGCTCGGCATCGTCGCCGGCCTGGGCGACGACCCGGGGGTGCTCGGGGTGGGCTCCCGCGGCCTCGCGCTGCTCACCGTCGAGGACCTGCGCCGGCTCGACCGGGCCGCGCAGCGGCTGGAGTCCGTCACCATCACCGCCCTGGGCGACCTGGGCCAGCCGCTGCTCGGCCTGCAGGGCGTGGCCGCGCAGCTGCCCGACCGGGAGGTGGGCCAGGCCGTCGAGGCCGCGGTCGGGCACGCCCTGGACGTGCTGCGCCGGGTGCGACCCGACCCGGTCGACCTGCTGACCGGGACCCGGCTGCGCCGGGAGCGCACCCCCGGCGCCGGGGCCGGTGGGGGCCTCGGCCTGGGCGTGCTGCTGCTCGGCGGCCGGGTCCGCCCCGGTCCCTCGGCCGGCTGTGAGGTGCTCGGCATCGACCGGGCGCTCGGGTCGGCCGACCTGCTGGTCACCGGAGAGGCGGTGCTCAGCTGGGAGAGCCTGCGCGGGTCGCCGGTGACGGCGGCCGCCGAGCTGGCCCAGGCACGCGGCATACCGGTCGTCGTCGTGGCGGGGCAGGTGAGCGCGGGACGCCGCGAGACCATGGCGGCCGGCCTCAACGGCACCTATGCGCTGGCCGACACCGTCGCCGCGTGGCCCGCGGTCGCAGCCGACCTGGCCGCCCGACTGGCCGCCCGCGGCGAGGCCGTCGCCCGCACCTGGTCACCGCCGGGCCGCTGCTGACCGCTGCGGGTCGGGCGGGCGGTCCGGCCACGGCGGTGACCGCGGGCATCCTGGGCGAGTCGACGCGGGTGCTGACCGAGATTCCACCGCGACATCCGGGACTGCCGTGGTGCGGTGCCGTCCATACCGCCGCGCCGCGTGCCCTTAGGCAATCGGCACCGGGGGACGTAGGCTGTCGGGAACACATCGGCCACCGCGCCGGTTGACCCAGCAGACCGGCATCCCACACCCTCGCGAGGAATCACGATGAGCGTCCAGGACGACACCTCCACCCAGACCCACGGCGTCATCCTCACCGACGTCGCCGCGACCAAGGTCAAGAGCCTGCTCGAGCAGGAGGGCCGCGACGACCTGCGGCTGCGGGTCGGCGTGCAGCCGGGCGGCTGCTCCGGCCTGATCTACCAGCTCTACTTCGACGAGCGCACCCTGGACGGCGACGCGGTCCGCGGCTTCGACGGGGTCGAGGTCGTCGTCGACCGGATGAGCGCGCCCTATCTCGAGGGCGCGACGATCGACTTCGCCGACTCCATCGAGAAGCAGGGCTTCACCATCGACAACCCCAACGCCGGCTCGTCCTGCGCCTGCGGCGACAGCTTCAGCTGAGCGACGCGACACCCGAAGGCCCCCGAGACCCCTCGGGGGCCTTCGCGCGTGCCGGCTCCCGGGACCGCCCCGTGGGGACCCGTTGCACCGTCCCTGCTGTCACAGCCGTGTCGTGCCGTCACTTTGCAATACTTTCGTCACATCCTTAGCCTGGCGCGATGACCCGTCACCGCGTCACCCCCGTCCTGGCCCGCTCGTCCGCCCTGCTGGCCGGTGCCCGCCGCAGCACTGGCCCGGCCGACCAACAGCCCGCCGACACGCAGCCGGCCGACAGGCAGCCGGCCGACAAGCAGACCCGCGCCCGGGCCCGCGCCGTCGGGGCCGGCGTCGCGGGGGCCGGCCTGCTGGCCACGGGCGTGGCCACCGCCGCCCCTGCCCACGCCGACGTCTGGGACGACGTGGCCCGGTGCGAGAGCAGCCACCGGTGGGACGTCAACACCGGCAACGGCTATTACGGCGGGCTGCAGTTCCGCGACACGACCTGGTGGGAGTTCGGCGGCGCCGAGTTCGCCGCCTACGCCCACCAGGCCACCAAGGAGCAGCAGATCGCCATCGCCCGCCGGGTGCTGGCCGGGCAGGGGCCGGGAGCCTGGCCGGTGTGCTCCAAGCGGGCCGGCCTGACCAGGGACAACGGCGGCGCGTCGGCGACCGCGGTCCCGGTGCTGCCCCCCGCCCCGCCGGCCCCGGTCGTCGCGCCGGCCCCCGCGCCCCCAGCCGCCCCGGTCGACTCGGGCCGCGTCGTCACCGTGCGCGCCGGCGACACCCTGACCGGGCTGGCCAAGCGCCACCGGGTCAGCGGCGGCTGGCCGGCGATCTTCGCCCTCAACCGCGGCAAGATCGCCAACCCGAGGATCATCTACGTGGGCCAGCAGCTGCGCCTGCCCGCCTGAGCCGCGCGGGCGGCATACCGGGGATCGGGGGCGATCACCCACGCCAGGACGTAGCTCATCGTCCCCAATCGTGCGGTCGGGCTCGGCTGATCCAGGATCGGGGACGATCACCCACGTCGGCAGGTAGCTCAGCGCCCCCGATCCGCCCGCCGGGCGCGTTCGTCGCCACTCGGCGGCCGACGTCCGGCGGCGCGCGGCCCGCGTGTTCGCGGCGTCGCCGCGCACTAGCGTGGGACCCATGCGCGTCGCCGTCACCGGGTCCATCGCCACCGACCACCTGATGACCTTCGGCGGTCGCTTCGCGGACTCCCTGGTCGTCGAGCAGCTCGACAAGGTCTCGCTGTCCTTCCTCGCCGACGACCTGCAGATCCGCCGCGGCGGGGTGGCCGCCAACATCAGCTTCGGCATGGCCGCCCTCGGGCAGCGGCCGGTGCTCGTCGGGGCGGTCGGCGAGGACTTCGCCGACTACCGGTCCTGGCTGGAGCGGCACGGCGTCGACTGCGCGTCGCTGCGGGTGTCCGACCAGGCCCACACGGCGCGCTTCGTCTGCACGACCGATGTCGACCTGGCCCAGATCGCGACCTTCTATCCGGGGGCGATGAGCGAGGCCCGGGAGATCGAGTTGCAGCCGGTCGCCGACCGGGTCGGCGGGCTGGACCTGGTGCTGGTCGGCCCCAACGACCCGGTGGCCATGCAGCGGCATACCGACGAGTGCCGCAACCGCGGCATCCCGTTCGCCGCCGACCCCTCCCAGCAGCTGGCCTGGCTCGACGGGCCGGGCATCCGCGACCTCATCGACGGGGCCGCCCTGCTGTTCACCAACGAGTACGAGTCGCACATGATCGCCCAGAAGGCGGGCTGGTCCGAGCGGGACATCGCCGGCGCCGTCGAGGTGCAGGTGACCACGCGGGGCAAGGACGGGGCCACCATCCGGCGCCGGGGCCACCCGCCGCTCGACGTCGAGGTCGTGCCCGGGGTCGCGCCGCTCGACCCCACCGGGGTGGGCGACGCCTTCCGGGCCGGCTTCCTCACCGGCCTGTCCGCCGGGCTGGACGACCGCCGGTGCGCGCAGCTCGGCTCGACCCTCGCGGCCTATGTCATCGAGACCGTCGGCACCCAGGAATACCTGCTCAGCGCCGCCGCCCTGCACGAGCGGCTGTCCGCCGCCTACGGGCGGCCCGCCGCCGAGACGATCACCGCAGCGGTCCGGGTGAGCCGGCCCTGAGCGTCGTGCCGATCGACCCCGGGCCCGCCGCGTTCCGTTTCCCCGTCGCCGCCACCCCGGCGGGGGAGGACCTGGTCGGCATCGGCGCCGACCTGGCTCCGGCCACCCTGCTGGAGGGTTATCGCAGCGGGGTCTTCCCGATGGGCGTCGGTCGTCGCGGCCGCCGGCCGCTGGGCTGGTGGAGCCCCGACCCCCGCGGGGTCATCGACTTGGCCGGGCTGCGGGTCAGCCGCAGCCTGCGCCGGTCGGTGCGCAGCTATGGGGTCACCGTCGACACGGACTTCGCGGGGGTGGTGGCCGGCTGCGCCGACCCGGGCCGGCACGGCCGGTGGATCACCCCCGAGATCGCCGCGGCATACACCGAACTGCACCGGCTGGGCTGGGCGCACTCGGTCGAGGTGTGGCAGGACGGGGCCCTGGTCGGCGGGCTCTACGGGGTGGCGGTGGGCGGACTGTTCTCGGGCGAGTCGATGTTCCACCGGGCCACCGACGCCTCCAAGGTCGCGCTGGTGGCCCTGGTCGGGCTGCTCGACGACGGCGACCCGCGCCGGCTGCTCGACGTCCAGTGGCTCACCCCGCACCTGGCCTCGCTCGGAGCCGGCCAACTCAGCCGGGCGGACTATCTGGCCCGCCTGCGGCCGGCGCTGCAGGCCCCGGCGCCGGCTCGCTGGGCCTGACCTGAGCCACCAGGTATGCCGTGTGGCCCGGCCCCCCGGGCTCGGCCACCTCGAGCACCGCCACGAGCTCGACCCGGCGCATCCGGCAGAAGGCCGGCACGTCGGTGCGGGCGGCCGGGTCGGTGGCCAGCAGCCGCACCACCGCCCGGTCGGGCAGCCGGGCCAGCGCCTGGGCCAGCCGCAGCACCGGCACCGGGCAGCGCAGCCCGCGGGCGTCGACCAGCACCGGCTCCGGCCCACCGGCGCCGGCCGCCGCGGCGGGGTCCTGGCCGCTCCCCGGGACCCCCCCTCGCCGCGCACCGCCGCGACGACCTCGGCGAGGACCGCGACGAGCCGCTCGACGCCGGCGGCGCGGTCCGGGACCGCAGCGGCCAGGGGCAGGGTGATCCGCACGTTGCCGTGGGTCAGCGCCCCCATCGCCGCGAGCACGTGACTGGGCTCCAGGGTGCTGGCGGTGCACGCCGACCCGCTGGCCACGCCCAGGCCGCGCCGGTCGAGCTCACGGACCAGCGCCTCCCCGTCGGCCAGCAGGCTCGAGCAGGTGACGATGTGCGGCAGCCGGTCGTCCGGGTCGCCCACGACCTCGGTCTCGGGCACCGCCGCGGCGGCCCGCCGGATCCGGGCGACCAGGGCCCGGGCGTCGGCGCCGTCCTGCTCGCGCGCGGCCGCGGTCTGCTGCCACGCCTCGGCGGCCGCCAGCACGAGCGGCACCACGGGCTCGACGTCGGTGCGGCCGCCCTCGAGGTCGCTCACCGGCGCATCCCGGCGCCACCGGGTGCGCGCGGGCACGACGAGCACCCCGACCCCGGGCGGTCCGCCCCAGGACCGCGCGTCCCCGGCCAGCACGTCGAAGGCGTCCGGCACCGGGTCGCGGCCCAGCCCTGCGGTTGCGTCCACGAGTAGCGGTATGCCGTGCTCGCGGCACTGCGCGTGGGCCGCCTCCAGCGGCTGCCGGGTGCCGACCTCGCCGTTGGCCGCCTGCAGCGCCGCCACCGCCGTGCCGGGGGCCTGCAGGGCCTGCGCCCAGTCCGGCAGGGACACCCGCCCGGCCGCGTCGACCGGGACCAACCCGGCCAGGGCGGGATCGTCCGCGGCGGCGGCCGCGTGCTGCACGGCCAGCAGGATCGCCGAGTGCTCGACCGCGGAGGCGACCGTGCGCGCCCCGCGGCGGCGGGCGGCATACTGCAGGCCGGCCAGCCCGGTGCGCAGGGCCGCGGGACCGGAGGGGCAGAAGCTCACCTCGTCCGGGCCCACCCCCAGGCCGTCGGCCACCACGGCGCGGGCCTGGTCGAGCAGCCGGCGGGCCTGGCGAGCCTCGGCATAGAGCCGGCGCGGATCGGCCCAACCGAGGTCCAGGGCCGCGAGCAGGGTCTCCCGGGCGGCCGGCAGCATCGGCGCGCTGCCGGCGTCGAGGAGCACGCGGGTGCCGCGATCCGCCACGGGCGCAAGGTTAATGCGCACCCTCCCCCGCCGGGGCCGGGAGGGCGCGGTAGGGTGGCGCCGACACGAGTCACTTCGGATCGGAAGGGTGCGCCCGTTGCGCAAGCACGCCGTCACCACAGGTCGCACACGCCGGGGCCTGGCCCTCGCCGGGCTGGCGGTCCTCGTCACCCTGGCCCTCAGCGGCTGCGCCAACGTCAACAGCAGCATCAGCACCGGCTACTTCCCCACGGGGGAGGGCGGCCAGCAGATCACCAGTGACACCGCCCGCATCACGTCCCTGTGGGTCGGCATGTGGATCGCCGGCATCTTCGTGGCGCTGCTGGTCTGGGGGCTGACCATCTGGTGCATGGTGGCCTACCGGCGCAAGCAGGGTGACCCCGAACTGCCCCCGCAGTTGCGCTACAACGTGCCGATCGAGTTGCTCTACACCGTCGTGCCGATCCTCATGGTCGGCGTGATCTTCTACTACACCGCGCGCGACGAGGCGGTGCTGCTCGACACCCGGGCCAAGCCGGACGTGACCGTCAACGTCGTGGCCAAGCAATGGTCCTGGGACTTCAACTACGTCGAGGCCAACGTCTACGAGTCCGGGGTGCACTCCGAGATCAACCCCAAGGGCGGCATCGAAGGCACCCTCATGCCGGTGCTCTACCTGCCGGTCAACCAGCGGGTCGAGTTCGTTCTCAACGCCCGTGACGTCATCCACTCGTTCTGGGTGCCGGCCTTCCTCATCAAGCTGGACATGCTCCCGGGCAAGACGAACAAGCTGCAGGTCACCCCGACCCAGCTCGGCGAGTACCAGGGCAAGTGCGCCGAGCTGTGCGGCGCCTACCACTCCCAGATGCTCTTCAAGGTCAAGGTCGTCAGCCAGGCCGACTACGACGCGCACATCCAGCAGCTGCGCTCCATGGGCCAGGTCGGGCAGCTGCCCAACACCTTGAGCCGGGAAGAGCTGGACACCCGTGACCTCGACCTCGTTCCGACCCCCACCAGGAGCAACTGATGACCGCCACCCTCGAGCGTCCTGACGCCGACGCGCGAGTCGTCCACCCGCGGCCCAGGCCGGGGTCGTACTTCGTGCGCATCATCACGACGACCGATCACAAGCTGATCGGCAACCTCTACTTCGTCACGTCGTTCTTCTTCTTCCTCATCGGCGGCGCGATGGCGCTGATCATCCGGGCCGAGCTGGCCGCCCCGGGGCTGTCGGTGGTCGACAACCCCGAGCAGTTCAACCAGCTGTTCACCATGCACGGGCTGATCATGCTGCTGCTGTTCGCGACGCCGCTGTTCGCCGGCTTCGCCAACGCGCTGGTCCCGCTGCAGATCGGCGCCCCGGACGTCGCCTTCCCGCGGCTCAACATGTTCGCCTACTGGCTCTACCTGTTCGGCGGCCTCATCGCCGCCGCCGGGTTCCTCACCCCGCAGGGTGCGGCGTCGTTCGGGTGGTTCATGTATGTCCCGCTGTCGACCGCCGAGTACAGCCCCGGCATCGGCACCGACCTGGGCATCTTCGGCCTGACCATGGGTGGCTTCGGCACCATCCTCGTTCTATTTCTTTGGCTCACTCGTAGCGGTTTCGAGCTACTTCACCCCTCAGGGTGCTGCTAGCTTCGGTTGGTTTGCGTATGCGCCGCTCTCAAACACCACGTTCTCGCCGGGCATCGGTGGCGACCTGTGGGTCTTTGGCCTGGCACTGTCCGGCTTCGGCACCATCCTCGGTGCCGTCAACTTCATCACGACGATCCTGTGCATGCGGGCGCCGGGCATGACGATGTTCCGGATGCCGGTGTTCACCTGGACCGCCCTGGTGACCTCGCTGCTCATCCTCATCATCTTCCCGGTCCTGGCCGCCGCGCTGTTCGGCCTCGGCGCGGACCGGCGCCTCGGCACCCACCTGTTCGA
>CAZYHR010000042.1:0-24900 GCA_964647395.1 uncultured Intrasporangiaceae bacterium
TTCGCGAGGTTCACCCGGACCATCGTCGAGGCGATGGCCGCCCTGCCCTCGGTGGTCGCCGGGCTGTTCGTCTACGCCGCGATCATCACCCTGCAGTCGCTGCTGGGCGTCGGTGGCCAGTCCGGCCTGGCCGCGTCGGTCGCGCTGAGCGTCATGATGCTGCCGATCATCATCCGGGCCGCCGACGTCGTGCTGCGGCTGGTCGCGGGCAACCTCAAGGAGGCCGCGGCGGCGCTGGGTGCCCCCCGGTGGCGGGTGGTGTGGCACGTCGTGCTGCCCACCGCCCGGTCGGGGTTGATGACCGCGATCATCCTCGGAGCCGCCCGCGGGGTGGGGGAGACCTCACCCGTGCTGCTCACCGCCGGCTACACGACCGGCTTCAACCTCAACCCCTTCGACGGGCCGATGGTGTCGCTTCCCCTGGTCACCTACAAGCTGACCCTGAGCGGTGAGCCGGGGCTCATCGTCCGCGGCTTCGGAGCCGCGACGGCCCTGATGGTCCTGGTCCTGGTCCTGTTCGTCGTCGCCCGTCTCTTCGGAGGCCGGGCACCTGGCGACCTGTCGCGCTGGCAGCAGCGTCGCCGCACCGCCCGCTCCCGAGCCGACCTGACCCGCTTCGAGCAGCGCGAGCGGGGCCGCCGTGGGCTGCCGACTATCGACCGTGCCGAGGGAACATCGTGACGCACTCACCCACACCGGCCCGGCGACCGGGCACCTGGCGACTCGTCGGGGTCACCCTGACGACGTTGCTCGTCGTCATGAGCAGCGGTGGTCAGGCCTGGGCCGAGACCTACCAGCGGGTGTCCGGGTCGGGATCGACGTGGAGCGAGAACGCCCTCACCTCGTGGATCGCCAACGTCAAGCAGTACGGCATGACGATCGACTACGCCGGTGGCGGCTCGTCGCAGGGTCGCCAGCAGTTCAAGAACGGCATCGTCGACTTCGCCGTGTCCGAGATCCCCTACGGGCTGCAGGACGGGGTGTCCTTCGACCCGCTGCCGGGACGCAAGTTCGCCTACATGCCGATCGTGGCCGGCGGCACCGCCTTCATGTACAACCTGACGATCGGCGGCAAGCGGGTCACCCAGCTACGGCTGTCCGGGGCCACCATCGCGCGGATCTTCACCGGCGTCATCACCCAGTGGAACGACCAGGCGATCGCCGCGGAGAACCCCGGGCTGCGCCTGCCGGCCCGCTCGATCACCCCCGTGGTCCGCTCCGACGGCTCAGGCACGACGGCCCAGTTCACCGCCTGGATGATGGCCAAACAGCGCGACATCTACGGACAGTTCTGCGCCAAGGCCGGCCGCAACCCCTGCACCCAGACCTCGAACTACCCGCTGGTGGGCAGCATGGTCGCCAAGTCGGGGTCGGAGGGCGTGTCCGGTTTCGTCCGCCAGCCGCAGAACGAGGGCTCGATCACCTACGTCGAGTACTCCTACGCCCGCAACGCCCAGTTCCCGGTCGCCAAGCTGCTCAACGACGCCGGCTACTACACGCTGCCCACCGCCCAGAACGTCGCGGTCGGGCTGCTCGGCGCGACCATCGACACCAACCAGGCCAACCCGGCGACCTACCTGACCCAGAACCTCTCGGGTGTCTACAGCAGTCGGGACGCCCGCGCCTACCCGCTGTCGTCCTACTCCTACATGATCCTGCCGACCGCGCTGGAGTCGAACTTCACCGCCGAGAAGGGCAAGACCCTCAGCACGTTCGCCTACTACTTCCTGTGCGCGGGGCAACAGATCGCCGACAGCCGTGGCTACTCACCATTGCCGATGAACCTCGTGCAGGCCGGTCTCGACCAGGTCAAGCGGATCCCCGGAGTCAACCCGCAGAACATCAACCTGGCCGGTTGCAACAACCCGACCTTCTCCCCGTCGGGGCAGAACACCCTGGCGCTCAACGCACCCCAGCCGAAGGCCTGTGACAAGGCCGGGCCGGCGCAGTGCGACACCTCGGCCACCGGTGCCGGGACCGGCGGCGGTGCTGCTCCGGGCGGGTCCGGCACCAACCCCGGGGCCAACCCCGGCGCCGGCGCCGGTGGCTCGGCCCGCAATCCGAACACGGGTGCCGGGACCACCCGCGGACCTACTGGCCCGGCCGGTGCCGCGGGCGGTCACCAGGGTGCCGGCGGACCGGGTGCGCCCGATCCCGGAGTTGCCGTCGACACCGCGCCCGGCGGCATCGGGGGCGCGGTCGACCCGGACACCGGCGAAGTCCTGGCCGAGACGTCCGTCGACGGGTCCCGTCCCCAGGCGATGGCCATGTCGGTCGCCGTGGGCGAGGCCTCCGGGTGGCAGCCACAGCACACCCTCATGGCGCTGTCCGCGCTGGCCCTGCTGATGATCGTCGTCGGGCCACCGGTGCTGATGCGCGCGACCGGACGGAACTCCCGATGAGCGGGCGGCTGCGCCACCGGGTGGGCGCCGGCCTGGCCGCGGTGGCCCTGGCCCTGCTGACCGCGGCGAGCGGACACCCCGCCCCGGCCGGGGCGGCCGACCTCGACCCCCATCTGACGGAGTCCCGGCTCACCAAGGCGGGCACGGGGCGGTTCGCCGACCTGTCGGTCACCGTCGGCAAGACCCGCAACCTCGGCAACGAGGCTATCCAGGTCACCTGGAAGTGGGCCGGCGACCCAGCCTCGCACGGCACCGTCGACGCCACCCGGTGGAAGTACAACTACCTGCAGATCTTCCAGTGCTGGGGCGACGATTCGAGTGGACCCAAGCGCGAGCAGTGCCAGTTCGGCGGCTTCTTCAACTCCTCGTCGCCGTACAAGCAGGTGTCCCCGTTCGACCAGGCGAGCGCCGAGAAGGTGCTGTCCAGGGTGGTCTCCGAGGGCGGGGTCGGCGGCATCGTCGAACGCAACCGGGACCCGCTGGAGTACACCGATCCGCACGGCTACCCCGCGATCATCCCTCCCGCCGGCGGACTGCCGCGCAGCGGTGTCGTCGACCTGCGCTCCTCCAACGGTTCGCCTGCGCTCAAGCTCGACCCGGCCTCGGCCGATACGAGCACCTACTTCGACCAGTTCGGCACCAACGAGGTGCCGGTCGCCCGGACCACCGCCCGGGGCACCGGGCAGGTGTTCTTCGAGGCGCAGACGCTCTATCAATCGCGGTTCCTCGGCTGCGGGGAGCGGCTGCGCGGCGGCGCGGCCCGGTCCTGCTGGCTGGTGGTCGTGCCGCGCGACGCGCACGAGGTGACCGGGGTCGACCTCACCGGTGAGCCGGGGACGAACTGGCTGTCCTCCTCGCCCCTGGCGCTGACCAACTGGGCCAACCGCATCGTCTTCCCGCTCGCCTTCGACCCGGTGCGCGAGGCGTGCGCGATCGGTGGGGTGGAGCGGCCGATCATCGGCCACGAGAGCCTCGGCGAGGCCGTGCGCTCCTGGCAGGGTCCGTTGTGCGCCTCCGGTCAGGGCTACTTCTACTCGGGCACCACCGACGAACTGGCCCGACAGGCCGCCGCCGACCCGTTGCCCAAGCTGTCGGTCGTGACCGACCCGTTGCCGGCCGACGCCATCCCGGCGGGCCAGGGGGCAGCGGCCTACGCCCCGGTCGGGGTGTCCGGGCTGACCATCGCGTTCTTCATCGAGCGCCAGTACTCTCCTGCGGTCGCCAGCCCGGCAGCCCTGCGCAACACCGGCACCCGGGTGGAGGGCCTGCGGCTCAACCAGCGCCTCGTGGCCAAGCTGCTCACCGAGTCCTACCGGCAGGCCACGATCACCCGGCCCTGGCCGGCGCATCTGGACAAGAACCCGGACTCGCTCGTCGACGACCCGGAGTTCCGCCAGCTCAACCAGCAGCTCGTCGGCGAGCTGGCCGTGTCGGACATCAACAACGTCCGGCGCGACCTGGCCCGGCTGCTCTACCCGCAGGACGGCAGCGACGCCATCCGCCTGCTGTGGGCCTGGGTGCTGGCCGACCCCGACGCGGCCGGCTTCATCGAGGGCAAGCCCGACCGATGGGGCATGGTCGTCAACAAGTTCTACACCCGCCACGACTCCGCCGGCCGGGACCGCTACTACCCGGACGGTGCGCTGCTGGACAACCTGCCCAAGCTCGAGCAGTCGTGCGAGGAGGTCGTCCTGGGCTCCAACAGCACGGCCAGGACCACCCTGTGCGCCGATACCGCGGCCCCGTACACGAGCTCCCTCGAGCAGGGGGCGGTACTGGCCGGCCGCGGCCAGCCGGTCGGCACCGAGTCGGCCTACATCGACCCGAACACGGGGTTGCTGCGCTTCGAGAGGCCGCAGCCTCAGGTCATCGGCCAGCGCGCGATCATCGCCCTGACCGACACCCCGTCGGCCACCCTGCGCGGGCTGGTGAGCGCGGCACTGCCCAACCGGGACGGCCGGTTCGTCACGCCGACCGTCGATGCGATGTCGGCCGCCGTGGCGCAGGCCGGTCCGGGGTCGGTCCCCGGGGTCCGCCGGATCGACCCCACCCAGGTCGGCGCGGCCGGTTACCCGCTGACCCGGATCTCGTATGCCGTCACCAACCCGGCGAAGCTCGATGTCAAGGCCCGCGAGGCGTATTCGAGCTTCATCGACGTCGTGACGACTCGGGGGCAACAGCCTGGCTCGCGGCCCGGAGACCTGCCGCACGGCTATGCGCCCCTCACTCGTGAGCTCGTCGCCGATGCCGCCCTGGCCGCCGACGCGATCCGCCGTGGGCTCGCCCCGACAATCGCCGAGCCGGTCAGCCCCCCGACCCCGGAACCGACGCCCCCGCCGACCCAGCCGGACGCGGGTGGCGAAGGCTCCGGCGGTGGCGACTGGTCCCCGGACGACTCGACCGTCGACTCCTACGTCATGGGCCCGGTGACCGACGGCCCCGCGCTGGGGAGTGTGCCCGAGGTCGTGCCGCCGGCCGGCGTCACCGCCGCCCAGGACCCGGCCCCCGCGGGTGTCCAGCCGCCATCGGCGATCGCCTCGATCGTCCGGCGGACGCCGTTCACCGCAGCGGGCGGTTGGCTGGTCCCGGCCGCGGCCGTCGCCGGCGCCGGCCTGTTGCTGACCAGCCGGCTGCTGCTGGCCGACTTCCCCAGGCGACGTCGACGACCGACCTAGCCCCCGTTCCCCCGACACGCTCGCGGGTCGGGTCGCACCCGCCAGGTGCACTCGCAGTGCAAACCGCACCAACTTTCCCTCCAGAAAGGCTCCTCAAGGTGAAGAAGCGCATCATCGGCACGGCTGCTCTCGGCCTGGCCATCGCCGGGCTCGTCGTCCCGACCGCCACGGCCGACCCGAACGGGTCGCCCGCCTTCCGTCAGCTGGCCGGCATGGGCTCGGACACGACCGAGAACGTCATGCAGGCCCTCTCCGACGTCGTGCTCGTCGGCGGCCAGAAGGTCCTCGGCTCGTACGACCCGCTGCCGGCCGGCCAGATCATCAACACCAAGGCCGAGACCGACTTCGCCGGCCGCTGCAACACCGGCGGCGGCTCCGGTGGGGTCCCCCGGGCCAACGGCTCGTCCGCCGGCCGGGACGCCCTGCAGGCCGCCATGACGCCCGGCAGCCCGACCGAGGGCTGCCTGGACTTCGCCCGGACCTCCAGCGGCGCCAAGACGGCCGACCAGACCTTCGTCGTCATGGCCAAGGACGGGCTCACCTACGCCTATCCGACCGGTGGTGCCATCGGCCCGAACAACGCGCTGGCCGACCTGCAGGCGATCTACCAGTGCCAGGTCCCCGACTTCGCCCCGCTCATCCCGCAGTCCGGCTCGGGCACCCGCAACTCGTGGGCGACTCTCATGGGCATCTCCAACACCACCCTGCCCACGTGCGTCAAGGACACCGTGAACGGGCAGCCGCTGCAGGAGCACGACGGCGCCAAGCTCGGCGCGGCCAACCAACTGGTGCCCTTCAGCGTGGCCCAGTTCATCGCCCAGCAGGCGGGCACCATCCCGGACACCCGATCCGGTGCACAGCTCGGCTCGATCGACGGGGTCTTCCCGCTGGTGCAGAACCCCTCCCAGGCGACGTTGCGTGACGTCGGCAACCTGCTGCCCAACGCGCAGGCGACCAACCCGAACTCGGTGGCCAACAACGTGTTCATCAACGCCTCGCCGAACGACGCCGCGGGCACCAAGTCGCTGATCTGCCAGCAGGGCAAGGCGACGATCGAGAAGTACGGCTTCATCCCGGTCGGCTGCTGACCGGTCCGGACCGACGGCCGGTGGGGCGATCGAGCCCGCTCGCCCCACCGGCCCGACAGGCCACCCCGCCGACCGGCGGGTGGAGCAGTGCCGCAACACCTTCCCTCCAGAGATGCACCTTCGAAAGGAACGCACGAGATGCGCAACACTCTCAAGCGCGCCGTCTCCGCCGTCGCCGCCCTGGCGACCGCGGGCGGCATGCTGGGCCTGGCAGTCGTGGCGGCCCCGTCCGCCGCGGCGGCGACCGGCCCGCTGATGATCGTCAACCAGGCGGCTCCCTCGACCACGACCGGCAACAACTTCTCGGTCCTGGGCTACACCACCCCGCAGGCGTGCGACCCGCTGGCCACCCGGCACGTGACCAAGATCGTGGCCGCGGTGGCCGCCAACCCGGCCGACCAGCCCGGGATGGACGGCTGGGTCAACCAGAACATGTACTCGCCGGTCGGGGTCGGGCTGCCCGGCCCCTACTCGAACTACACGTCCGCGAACAACCTGCAGGGCTGGGCCAACACCTACGGCCTGCAGCTGTACGCCGGCACCTGGACCATGGAGTTCCGCTGCCAGAACAACCTCGGGACGACCATCTACGACCGGTTCACCGGCACCGTGGTCTTCGACAGCCCCACCGAGTGGCACGCGGTCAACGTCGCCTTCGCGATGCCGACCAGGACGACCGGCGCGGTCAACCCGGCCACCTCGACCGCCGGGGACAACATCGAGTTCATGGCCCAGGTCATCAAGTCTGACAGCTATCCGGCCACCAGTGGCATCGCCGAATTCTGGGTGGACGGCTCGAAGGTCGGCGAGGCGGCGCTGCGTCCGGCCGGCGACGCGGTGCTGAACACCACGGCGATCCCCGCCGGCAGCCACAACCTCGTCGTCAAGTACCTCGGAGTCACCGACACCTTCGCGGCGTCCGAGTCCGCCCCGGAGCCGTTCGTCGTCAACCCCGGCAGCCAGCCGGCGGTGGCCACGACGACGACCCTCGCGGTGAGCCCGACCAGCGGGCCGGCCTTCCAGCCGGTGACCCTGACCGGCCAGGTCACCCCGGCCGGTGCCGCGGGTGTCTGCCGCTTCGAGGACAACGGCAACTTCGTCGGTCAGACCCCGGTCGCCGCCGACGGCAGCTGCGTCATCACCACCTCGGCCGCGGGCCAGGGCGACCACTCGTTCGTCGTCAAGTTCGTCCCGGCGAACCCGGCCGCCTACATCGCCTCCGAGTCGGCTCCGGTCACCGCCAGCTACACGGCGCCGACCACCGTCCCCGACGAGCAGACGATCATCGTCACCGTCCCCAACGGTGAGCTGACCATCTTCACCCCCTACACCCCGGCCAACCCGCTCGACCTGGGCGCCCTGGTCCTGCGGAACGACGGTTCCTGCTACGACGCGTCCGCCCAGTTCAACAAGGTGACCGTCAAGGACACCCGCTCCGGCCAGCTCGGCTGGATCGCCTCGCTGACCCGCGCCGACTTCACCCAGGTCGGTGGCACCGGGTCCATCGCGGCCGACCGTGAGGCCTTCGTCAACGTCGCCCCGCAGTACATCGCGGGCAACGCGCTGCAGAGCATCACGGTGACCGACATCCCGGCTGGTGGTGGCGCTGCCGCGACCAACCCGACTCAGTTCGCCTCCGCCCCCGCCGGCGCCTCCATGGGTTCGGTGGATGTGCTCGCGGACTTCCAGCTCGACTGCGTCCCCACCTCGGTCGCACCCGGGCAGTACACCGCCACGGTCGTCTTCACCGTCGCCTGAACGGGACTGACTCCGTAGCAACATCGTGGGGGCGGGGCGCCCACCAGGCGCCCCGCCTCCACCGCCCGCTGCGCGGGCCCCGACCCCCGGCACACCGACCGTAACGCCGCAGGGCACGACGTGCCCTCCCGACCAGGAGAGCCCCAGATGATCTCCCCCCGACCGTCTCCCGCCCGCCGAAGCCTGCTGTGGGTGGTCCTGGTCACCCTGGGCCTGGTCCTGGTCCCGTCCACCGCCGGCTGGTCGGCGGACAATCCGCCGCCCACGGGGTTCGGAGTCTCGCCCGTCGACGGAGCCAGCGAGACCGGGCAACGGTCGCTCTTCTCCTTCGGGCTCCCCCCCGGCGGGGTCATCCTCGACCGGGTCGCCGTCATCAACTACGGCCAGGACCCGATCCCCTTCGACCTCTACCCCGCCGATGCGCTGAACACCGCCGACGGGAGTTACGCGCTGACCGAGGGCACCGCCGCTGCTCAGGACCTGGGCAAGTGGATCACGCTCGACACCCCCAGTCGTCAGATCACCGTTCCCGGGCGGGACGCGAAGGGTCAACCCGGCAAGGCCATCGTCCCCTTCCGCATCACGATCCCGGCCAACGCCGCCCCGGGCGACCACGCAGCCGGCATCGTCGCCTCCCTCACCTCGGTGAGCAACAATCCGCAGAGCCAGAACCTGCGGCTCGAGCAGCGGGTCGCGGCACGCGTCTATGTGCGGGTCGCCGGGGACGCGCAGCCGGGTCTGGTCGTCAGCGATGTCACCGCCAGCTACGAGGCGCCCACCTGGCCCTGGCAGCAGGGCAGGACGACCGTCGACTACCGGGTCGTCAACACCGGCAACATCCGGATGGGCTTCCGGCCGGCCGTGACCGTCGAAGGGCTGTTCGGGCTGGGCGCCACCACGGTCGATGCCGAGCCGGCCCCGGAACTGCTGCCCCGCCAGGAGCGCAACGCCCGGGTGGTCGTCGACGGGGTGCCGCCGCTGGGCTGGATGAACGTCGAGGTCACCGCCACGCCCACTGCTGCGGTGGCTGCTGCGCCGCCCTCGATCGGGCCGGTGAGCAAGAGCGTGCGCCTCTGGGCGTTCGCGGTGTGGGTCTGGTCGCTGCTCGGGGGGATCACCCTCGTCGTGCTCGTCCTGCTGCGCCGGCGGCGAGGGCGGCGCCGCCGGCCAGGCTCCCGTCGCGCCGCCTCAGCTGGCCGCCGGTCGACCGGCAGGGCGACCAAGAACGAGAAGGCCGAGGAGATGGCGGGGTCATAGATGGCACATCGGGGGGGTAGACCAACGGCCGTCCTGGCGGCGGCGCTCTGTCTGGTCATGGGGCTGTGCGGCATACCAACGGTGGCCGCCGACCCGGGCGACGATCCGGCAGCGCTCCGGCCCACCGGGGCAGTGGTCGTGCGGGCGACCGACGGCGCCGACACGGGCACCATCGACGAGTCGATGGCCATACGGACACCGCAGGCCTGCCCGATCGGCACCGTGACGACCCGCGCCACCATCAGCGCCGCCTCGGCAGGTCCCAGCGCCGCCGCGCTGTGGGCCGGCGTCCCACTCGGATCGTCCCCGGCCGACGCGGCGGCCACGGTGCACCCGATCGCGGCCAGCTGGTCGCGGCTCATCCTCACCCGCAGAGTGGCTCTGGTGCCGGCCACCTACACGATCACCCTCGAGTGCGCCGACCCCACCGGCACCGCCCTGGCCGGCTGGCGCGCCGACGTGCTGATCGACCCACAGATCCGCTGGCACGGCCTGCCCGCGCCGGCCACCTCGACCGCTACCGCCTCGGCGGCCCGGCCATCGGCGCCAGCCCCGCCGTCCTCGTCGGACCCGCCGGCCGCCCCGTCGGCACCGACAGCCGCGCCGTCCCGGCCGGCACCGAGTCCCGCACCGGGCGCAACCGGTCCGCCCTCCCCGCCGACCAGTGCCCCCTCGCCGACCACCGCGCTGCCTGCCGGGCCTGCGATCCTGACGGTGCAACCCAGCGAGGGCGAGGCCTTCGCCGACGTCCGGCTCCGCGTCGCCGCGGTCGGAGCCGCTGGAGCCGTCTGCGAGTTCCGCGACGGTGACCGCGTGCTGGGCTCGGTGCCGAGTCTGGGCGACGGCAGTTGCCTGCTGGAGACCAACGCCCTCGGGCCCGGCGGGCACGACCTGCGGGTGATGATCACGTTCGGTGGCCAGACCCGCACCAGCGAGCCGGTCCGAGCCGCCTATCGATCGCCGGAAACCGACCGCGGCCGGCACGGGGCCGGATTGACGATCTACACCCCCTACACGGCCGATCGCCCGCTGGACCTGGGCGTCCTCGTGCTGACGCCCGACGGTCGCAGCTACGCGGCCGGGGCGGAGTTCGGGCCGATCCACATCATCGACTCGCGCCCGCACAGCCGGGGGTGGTCGGCGACCATCCAGCGCTCCGACTTCCTCTCCGACGACGGTCTGCACGTCATCCCCGCCGACCGCACCGGGCTGGTCGAGCTGGCCATCCGCGGCGCCAACGGCATGCCCGGCCGGCTGGTCACCCTCACCGACGTCCCGCCGGGGAAAGACCCGACCCAGCCGGCCGAGTTCGCGCGGGCAACATCGTCCCGCCCGGTGACGGCGGTGCTCGACGGACGCTTCGTCCTGGCCGACGTCCCGACGTCCCTGGCCCCCGGTCGCTACAGCGCGACGGTCACCTTCACCGTCGGTTGACGAGCAGCTCGCGGCCCCGGTTCATCCGTCGTTCACCCCGGCATCCTCGCCGATCCGCAAGCGCCCGAAAGAGTTCCGGAGGATTACCGGCCACGTCCAGGGGAGGACGCGGCCCCCACCCGTTCCGAGGAGACCACGTGCACACCCTTCGACCTGGCCGCACCGCGACCGCGCTGCTGGCCGGCCTGACCCTGCTGCTGGGGATGCTCGGGCTGGCAGTCGTGGCGGCCCCGTCCGCCGCGGCGGCGACCGGCCCGCTGATGATCGTCAACCAGGCGGCTCCCTCGACCACGACCGGCAACAACTTCTCGGTCCTGGGCTACACCACCCCGCAGGCGTGCGACCCGCTGGCCACCCGGCACGTGACCAAGATCGTGGCCGCGGTGGCCGCCAACCCGGCCGACCAGCCCGGGATGGACGGCTGGGTCAACCAGAACATGTACTCGCCGGTCGGGGTCGGGCTGCCCGGCCCCTACTCGAACTACACGTCCGCGAACAACCTGCAGGGCTGGGCCAACACCTACGGCCTGCAGCTGTACGCCGGCACCTGGACCATGGAGTTCCGCTGCCAGAACAACCTCGGGACGACCATCTACGACCGGTTCACCGGCACCGTGGTCTTCGACAGCCCCACCGAGTGGCACGCGGTCAACGTCGCCTTCGCGATGCCGACCAGGACGACCGGCGCGGTCAACCCGGCCACCTCGACCGCCGGGGACAACATCGAGTTCATGGCCCAGGTCATCAAGTCTGACAGCTATCCGGCCACCAGTGGCATCGCCGAATTCTGGGTGGACGGCTCGAAGGTCGGCGAGGCGGCGCTGCGTCCGGCCGGCGACGCGGTGCTGAACACCACGGCGATCCCCGCCGGCAGCCACAACCTCGTCGTCAAGTACCTCGGAGTCACCGACACCTTCGCGGCGTCCGAGTCCGCCCCGGAGCCGTTCGTCGTCAACCCCGGCAGCCAGGAGGCGGTGACCACGACGACCCTCGCCGTGGCTCCGGCCGCACCGGCCCAGGGTGACTCGGTCACCCTCACCGCCACGGTGACGGCGACCGCCGGCACCCCGACCGGCACCGTCGAGTTCGTCGAGGGCAGCACCGTGCTCGGCACCGGCACCGTCGGCGCGGGCGGTGTGGCCACCTTCACGACGACCTCGCTGGCAGCCGGGGCACACGACATCATCGCCCGCTACGTCGGCGCCACCGGCTTCCTGCCCTCGGCCTCCAGCCCGACAACGGTGACCGTCGGGGCGCCGCCGCAGGCGACCACGCTGGTGTTGACCGCCGATCCGACCAGCGCTCAGGTCGGCTCGACGATCACCCTCGAGGCCACCATCACCCCGGCCGCCGCGACCGGCACCGTGGAGTTCTACGAGGGGAGCACCTTCCTCGGCGAGGGGGTGATCTCCTCGGGCAAGGCCACCGTCGGGGTGTCCACCCTCACCGTCGGTGGCCACGCGATCAGCGCCAAGTACGCCGGGGTGGCCGGGTCGTACCTGGCCTCTCAAGCCCCGCCGGTGACCGTGACGATCACGGCCGCGCCGGGGGCCACTGCGACGACGACGACCCTGTCGGTCGACCCGACCTCCGGTCCGGTGGGTACCAGCGTGACCATGACGGCCACCGTCGCGACGTCGCCCGCTCTCAACGCGCGGAATTGGCTGCTCAACGCGGTCATCACCACCGGCACGGTCGAATTCTTCGACGGCACCTTCCTGCTCGGCACCGGGAGCCTGGGAGCCGATGGCAAGGCGACCTTCTCGACCAGCACTTTCGGGGTGGGTGTGCACCGCCTGTCGGCGCGCTTCACCGGCACCGTCGGTGTGCAGGCGTCCAGCAGCCCGATGATCGACGTCACCATCACCGCTGCCACCTCGACGACCAGCACGACCACGTCCACCTCGACGCAGGAGCCGACGGCGACGCACACCGGCACGCTGCCCCCCACATCGACGTCCGGACCGACCGGGACGTCGGACGACGACGGCCGCGACAACGACACCGGCCGCGACAACGACACCGGCCGCGACAACGGTGCCGGCTCCGGCAACTCCGGCGGCGGGGGCGGCGGGGGACTGGCCACCACCGGCTCCTCCGTGGTCGGCCAGGCGTTGGTCGGCCTCGTGGTGCTGCTGACCGGAGTGGGCCTGGTCGCCCTCGCGAGGTTCCGGCCACGCCGGCTCCCCTGAGCGACAACGTCGCCCGGCCCGTCGGCGCAGGCCGGCGGGCCGGTGCGGCGCGTCCCGGAGCCGTCGGCCGAACGGCCGAGGCCAGCTCATCCCACCGGCCGGAAGTCACCCGAGGATTTGACACCCGCGCCCCCCGGGGGGACGCTGGAAGGGTCAGCCCTCGGGGGCTAGGAGCGATGGCTCCGTGACCACCCACGGCGGGCTCGGGACCCGCCGCCAGCACATTGGATTTCTCTCACCATGCGCATCTCCCAGGCACTCGCCCTGTCCCGCCAGCAGATCATCCGGATCGCCGCCGTCGTCGTGTGTGCGTCGGCCGGCGCATGCTGTGTCCAGGTGGCTCCCGGTGGCGACGACCCGGCCCGGCACACCGCCCCCGCGCCCGGGGTCGTCCAGTCGATCACCGCCGACTCACCACAGGCGGGTGTCTCGCTGGGCAAGCGGCGCGTCGTCAGCGTTCGCTGAGTCGAGCCCGGCGCGCCGGCGGGCCACCCGCACCGCCCGGTCAGTTCGTCGCAGGGCTGGACCGGCCGGGCACCAACGGCCAGCCCTGCGGGCCGGCCGACCCAGCGGCATACTCCTGCAACGGGACCCGGTCGGCGTCCCAGGCGTGCAGAACGGGCTCGCAGATCCGCCAGCACTGCTCGGCGACGTCGCCGCGCACCGACAGGAAGGGGTCGCCGTCGAGCATGCCGGCCAGGATCTCGCCGTACGGGCGGATCTCGCTCCGGCCGAGGTGCACGTCCATGGTGCTGGTCACCAGCTGCCGCCGGTCGTCGGGGTCGATCGTGGCCAGGGACAGGCGCAGGGTGTCCGGGTTGAGGTCGACGATCAGGGTGTTGGCCGGCGCGGCGTCACCGCCGAGGCCGCGCGGGCGGTAGTCGACCGGGCGGAAGCGCACCAGGATCCGCCGCACGGCCGCACCGAGCGCCTTGCCGCTGCGCAGCCGGAAGGGGACTCCCGCCCACCGCCGGTTGTCCACCTGCAGGTCGAGTTCGGCGAGGGTCTCCGTGTCGTGGGCCGGGTCCACCCCGGGTTCGTCGACGTACGAGGGCACCTCGCGCTCACCGATGCTGCCCGCGGTGTAGCGGGCCCGGCGTGAGCCGGTCACCGGGTCGTCATCGGCGACGTGGGTGACCCGCAGCGCGTGCACCATCATGTCGCGCACCTCGCGGGCGTCCAGCCGGGCCGGCTCCTCCATGACGACCAGGCTCAACATGAGCAGCAGGTGGCTCTGCAGCATGTCCACCAGGGCCCCGGCCTTGTCGTAGTAGCCGGCCCGGCCCTCGAGGGCCAACGTCTCGTCGGCGATGATGTCGACGGACTCGATGTGGGTGGCGCTCCACAACGGCTCGAGCACCCGGTTGGCGAAGCGCAGGCCGAGGATGTTCTGGACCTGCGCGTAGCCGAGGAAGTGGTCGACCCGGAAGATGCAGTCCTCGTCGCGCAGCCCGGCCAGCAGCGCGTTGAGCGATCGGGCGCTGTGCAGGTCGTGGCCGAAGGGCTTCTCCAGCCCGAGCCGCAGCCCGCCGAGGTCACGGCCGGCCAACTGTCGGCAGACCTGCGCGGTCACCGACGGGGGCAGGGCGAAGTAGAGCACCGTCGCCGCCAGTTTCGGGTCGCCGGCCTCCCGGAGCGCGTCGAGCAGACCGCCGAGGTCGTCCGCGTCGGTGACGTCGGCGCGCACGTAGCGGCTCCCGTCGCAGATGGCCTCGGCCTGCGCGGCCGGGCAGCCGCCGGCCCCCAGGGCCCCGTGCAGCCGGTCGTGCCACTGCTGCTCGGTCAGTTCGTCGCGGCCCACCCCCCACACCGCGACCCGGCGCTGCGGGTCGGCCTCCAGCAGCGTGCCCAGGCCGGGCAGCAGCAGCCGGCGGGTCAGGTCGCCGGAGGCGCCGAGGATGACGAGGGTGGTCGATGGGTCGCTCATCAACTCACGGTATGCCGCTCGGGCCCACAGCGGTGGCGGACCGCCGGGCCGATCAGCGCACGCCGCGGGGGCGGAACTGGACCGAGATGCGCGGGCCGACGGGCTTGGCCGTCTTGGGGATCGCGTGCTCCCAGGTGCGCTGGCAGGAGCCGCCCATGACCGCGAGGTCGCCGTGGCCCAGCGGGAGCCGGTATGCCGTCCGCCCGCCACCGCGCGGCCGCAGGGCCAGCGTCCGCGCGGCACCGAGCGACAGGATCGCGACCAGGGTGTCCTGGGTCGAGCCGCGCCCGCCGCGGTCGCCGTGCCAGGCGACGCTGTCCCGGCCGTCGCGATAGAGGCACAGGCCCGCGCTGGTGAAACCCTCGCCCAGCTCGGCCAGGTAGTGCTGCGAGAGCAGTTCGCGGGCCCGCTCGAGCAGGGGGAGCGGCAGCGGCTCACCGGTGCCGTAGAAGCGGGTCAGCCGGGGCACGTCGACGACCGAGTCGTACATCTGGCGGCGCTCGGCCTGCCAGGGCACGGCCGCCCGGACCTGCTCGAAGACCGGGCCCGCGCCGGCCAGCCAGCCGGGCCGGACGTCCACCCAGGCACCGAGGGACAGGGCGATGCGGCGCACCGTGCCGTCGTCGAGCGGCGCGAAGGCCGGCGCCTCGTCGAGGCCGAGCAGCGAGTCCTGAACGGCGAGCTCCATGGGGCGAGCATACCCGTTGATCGCACGGATGTTCGAGCCCGACCCGGCCGCCCGGGGCGCCTGCCGGCCGCAGCCCGGCCGGCGGGGGACAATGGCCCGGTGCCCCTCTACCGCGACCAGGCCGTCGTGCTGCGGACCCACCAGTTGGCCGAGGCCGACCGCATCGTCACGGTGCTGACCCGCAGCCGCGGCAAGGTCCGCACCGTCGCCAAGGGCGTGCGCCGCACGAGCAGCAAGTTCGGCGCGCGGCTCGAGCCGTTCATGGTCGTCGACCTGCAGTGCTACGAGGGCCGCAACCTCGACACGGTGACCCAGGCCGAGACGCTCGCGGCCCACGGTGACGCGATCTGCCGGGATTACGCGGCCTACACCGCGGCCACCGCCGTGGTCGAGACGTGCGACCGGCTCACCGAGGAGCAGGAGCCGGCGACCCAGCAGTACCTGCTGGTGGCCGGGGCGCTGGCGGCGCTCGCCGCGCGGGAACACGACCCCGGGCTGGTCCTCGACGCCTACCTGCTGCGCGCGCTCGCGGTCGCCGGCTGGGCACCGAGCTTCGCCGACTGCGCCCGGTGCGGGGCTCCCGGGCCGCACCGGTTCTTCAACATCGCGGCCGGCGGCATGGTGTGCCTGGTCTGCCGCCCGCCCGGCTCCCCGGCCCCCTCGCCCGAAGTCGTCGCGCTGCTGTCAGCGCTGCTCACCGGCGACTGGGCGGTCGCCGACGCCACGGCGGCCCGGCACCGCAGCGAGGGCGCCGGGCTGGTGGCGGCCTTCCTGCAGTGGCACCTGGAGCGCGGGGTGCGCTCCCTGCGCCTGGTGGAGCGCGACGCCGGCCGCGGCGCGGGCGCGGCCGACATCGCTGCGGTGACCGAGGAGCGCCGGTGAGCGGCGCCGCATACCACCGGCCGTTCGCGCACCCGAGCGGGGCGGTGGCGCCGTCGGTCGGCAAGGTGCCCCAGCACGTCGCGATCGTCATGGACGGCAACGGCCGCTGGGCCAACCAGCGCGGGCTGCCGCGCACCAAGGGCCACGAGGCCGGCGAGGCGGCGCTGCTCGACGTGGTCGCGGGAGCCATCGAGATGGGCATCCCGCACCTGTCGGCCTACGCCTTCTCCACCGAGAACTGGCGCCGGTCGCCCGACGAGGTGCGCTTCCTCATGGGCTTCAACCGCAACGTCATCCGGCGCCGGCGCGACCAGCTGCACTCGTGGGGGGTCCGGATGCGCTGGGTGGGACGGCGACCACGCCTGTGGCGCAGCGTGATCCACGAACTCGAGGTGGCCCAGGAGCTGACCCGGCACAACACCGGGCTCACCCTGTACTTCTGCGTCAACTACGGCGGCCGCGCCGAACTCGCCGACGCGGTGGCGCGGATCGCCGCCGACGCCGCGGCCGGTCGGCTCAAGCCGTCGGGCGTCGACGAGCGCACCATCGTGCGCTATCTGGACGAGCCGACGATGCCCGACGTCGACCTGTTCGTGCGTTCGTCGGGGGAGCAGCGCACGTCCAACTTCCTGCTGTGGCAGTCCGCCTACGCCGAACTGGTCTTCCAGGACACGCTGTGGCCCGACTACGACCGGCGGCACCTGTGGGCGGCCGTGCAGGAGTATGCCGCCCGCGACCGCCGCTACGGCGGAGCCGTCGACACCCCGGGCGTCCCGGCCGGCTGAGCGACTCGGTGGGTGCCGGCCGGCGCGCCGAACCCGGCCCGGTCAGCCCAGGGCCCTCGGGATCGCGGCGAGCAGCGCGACGATCGACTGCCCACCGGCGGATTGCACGGCCACGACGGCGGCCGACATGGCCTCGTCGACGGCGCGCCGGACGATGGTGGGCGAGGTGGCGCCCGCGGTGCTGGACAGCGCGGCGCGCAGGGCGTCGTCGACGGCGGGCCGCTGCGCCTCGGGCACGAACTGCACCTGGCCCAGGGCGGTCTCGAGCAGCACCCGGACCTGCTCCAGCCGGTCGTGCGCCTCGTCGGGGTCGGCGGGCGCGGACCGTGGCGGGTGGCGGACCGGCGGGTCGGCGACCGGCGGGTCGGCCACCGGCGGGTCGGTGACCGGTGCCGCGGTGTCGGGATCGGCCGGCATACCGCCGCCCGCCCCCGGGCCGTCGTCGCCGGCCCCGTCGCCACCGGCCGTCGGGGCGGTGGCGATCGAGCCGGTCTCCCGCCAGCGCCCGTCCGGGCCGATCGACACGACCTCGCCGTAGCTCGGGGTCACGGCGGCGATATCGAACTCGGTGCGGATCCGCTCGGCCAGCGCGGCGCGGGCGCCGTCCTCGCCGTGCACGCAGAAGACGGTCTTCGGCCGGGGCGTGAGGGCGGCCAGCCAGTCCATGAGGTCCGAGGCGTCGGCGTGCACCGAGAACTCGTTGTCCTGGACGATCTCCGCGCGGACCATGACATAGCGGCCGCGGAACTTCATCTGCTGCTCGCCGTCCAGCAGCATCCGGCCGCGGGTGCCCGGCCCCTGGAAGCCGGTGAACACGACGGTATGCCGCGGGTCCGGCAGCATCGCCTCCAGGTGGTGCACCACACGGCCCCCGGTGGCCATGCCCGAGGAGGAGATGATGACGCACGGCCGGCTGGGCCGGTTGAGCCGCTTGGACTCCTCGGCGTCGGTGACCTGGCGCAGCCCCGGCACGTGCAGCAGGTCCTCGGGGTCCAGATCCGGACGCAGCTCGCCGCGGCCGAAGGCCTCGCGATAGACCGCCAGACCGGCCACGGCCATCGGGGAGTTGAGATAGATCGGCACGTCGGGGATCCGGCCGGCCTGGCGCAGGTCGGCCAGCGCGACGAGGATCGTCTCGGTGCGGTCGATGGCGAAGGCCGGCACGAGCACCGAGCCGCCGCGCTCGACGGTGCGCCGGATCGCGTCGGCCAGCACCTCGTGGGCCGGTCCGGCCGGCTCGGGGTGCTCCCGGTCGCCGTAGGTGGACTCGATGAGCACCACCGGCGCCGACGGCGGGGTCTCCCGAGGCCGCAGCACAGGATGATCGTGGCGACCGAGATCACCTGAGAACAGGACCGATTCGGTGTCGGTGCGGACCGTGATGCTGGCCGAGCCGAGGATGTGGCCGGCCCGCGTCCACCGGGCGCTCAGCCCCCCGCCGAGGTCGACGTCGGTGTCGAACGAGATGACCTTGAGCAGCGGTACGGTCGCCTCGGCATCGGCCTGCGTGTACAGCGGTCGCGGCGCCAGGTGCTTGGAGTAGCCGCCCGCGATGGCCCGCTCGGTCTCGCGCTCCTGCAGATGACCCGCGTCGAGCAGGACGATCTCGGCCAGCCGCCGGGTGCCCTCGGTGCACCAGACCGGGCCGGTGAAGCCCGCCACGACGAGGGCGGGCAGATAGCCGACGTGGTCGATGTGCGCGTGGGTGAGCAGCACGTCGGTCAGCGACGCCGGGTCGACCGGGAAGGGCTCCCAGTTGACCTCGCGCCACTTCTTGTCGCCCTGGAACATCCCGGCGTCGACGAGCACCCGGCGCTCGCCGACCGTCAGCAGGTACTTCGAGCCGGTCACCGTGCCGGCCGCGCCGAGGAAGGTGAGGTTCATCGGTCCGTTGCCCATGGCCCCACCCTCTCAGGTCGTGAACAGCGGCGCAGCGGGCACCCCGCGGCGGCATCATGGCTGGCATGCCCGCTGCCGATCGCACCCTCGTCAACCTCGGACCGGTGGCGCAGTTGCGGGCCGGTCGGCTCGGGCTGCGGATCCCGCAACTCATGGTGGGGCTGGTCCTCTACGGCGGGTCGATGGCGATGATGGTGCGGGCCGGCCTGGGCCTGAACCCGTGGGACGTCCTGCACGCCGGGCTGACGACCCGGGTGCCGTTGACCTTCGGCCAGCTCACCATCGCGGTCGGCGTGGTCGTGCTGCTGCTGTGGATCCCACTGCGCCAGTGGCCCGGGCTGGGCACCATCGCCAACACCATCGTCATCGGCCTGGCGGTCGACGCCACGCTCGCCGTGCTCACCACCCCCGACGGTCTGCCGGCCCGCGCCGCGATGCTCGTCGCCGGGGTGGTGCTCAACGGTCTGGCCGGCGGCCTCTACATCGGCAGCCAGCTGGGCCCCGGCCCGCGCGACGGCCTGATGACCGGGCTGGCCCGACGGCGCGGCTGGTCGATCCGGGTGGTGCGCACGTCGCTGGAGATCGTCGTGCTGGCGGTCGGCTGGAGCCTCGGCGGCGTCGTCGGCATCGGCACCGTGTTGTATGCCGCGGCCATCGGCCCGCTCGTGCAGTTCTTCCTGCGCTGGTGCACGGTGCCGCTGACCGCACCCCCGGCCGAGCTCGCGCCGGGCGGCCCCGGCCCGGTGGCCCTGGAGCCGCCCGGCGGGGCGGCGGAGGGGCGGTGAGCAGCCCGATCGGGCCGGCCCCGGGGCCCCGGGGCGGCAGGCCGGGACCCAGTGCCCGTCACCCCCGCGACAGCAGGAAGGCGACGGCGAAACCGGCGACCGTGAAGATGCCGACCAGCCGCCCCGAGTGCTCGGTGGCCTCCGGGACCATGGTGTCGGCGAGCATGGTGATGATCGCGCCGGCTGCGAACGACTGGACCACCGCCACGGCGGCCGGCGAGGAGTGGCCGAGCGCGGCATACCCGACGGCGGAGGCGAGCACCGAGGCCAGGCACACGGCACCCCAGAGCCCGAGCACGTAGCCGGTCGACCGGCCCGCGGCGCGCAGCCCGGCGGTGGCCGACAGCGACTCCGGCACGTTGGACAGGAACACCGCGCCGACGAAGGCCAGCCCCACGGCGCTGCCCTCGGCCAGGCTCGACCCGATGGCCGCCGACTCGGGGATGCCGTCCAACAGGGCTCCCAGCACCAGTGCCACTCCTGCTCCGGCACTCGAATGCGTCTGCTGCACAGGGCTCTTGCGACGATGCCCGCCGCGGGCGTCGATGAACCAGTCGCCGACGAAGAAGGTGAGCCCGCCGGCGATCAGCCCGGCCAGCACCGGCCCGCCGCCTCCAGCCTGGTGGGCCTCGAGGGTCAGCTCGAAGGCGACGGCGCTGATCAGCACGCCGGCTCCGAACGCCATGACCAGGCCGATGATCCGCACCGAAACCTGCACGACCAAGCCGACAACGGCCCCGACGAGCAACGCGGAGCCGGCCACGAACCCCCACCAGGCGGCTTCGAGCACCCGGCCAGCCTAAGGGACCGGCTCAGCAGGATGCGCAGGTGCCGAAGATCTCCAGCGTGTGGGTGACGTCGCGGAAGCCGTGCTCGGCGCTGACCTTGTCGGCCCACGCCTCGACAGTCGGTCCGGCCACCTCGACGGTGCGCCCGCACGACCGGCAGACCAGGTGGTGATGGTGCTGCCCGGTGGAGCACCGTCGATAGACCGCCTCGCCGTCGGCGGTGCGCAGCGTGTCGACGTCGCCGTCCGCCGCGAGTCCGGCCAGGGTGCGATAGACGGTTGCCAGCCCCACCGCCCGGCCGTCGGCCCGCAGCCGGGCGTGCAACTGCTGCGCCGAGACGAAGTCCGCGCTCGACTCCAGGGCCTGGAGAACGGCCGACTGCTGCCGGGTCAGCCTGCGGGTGGTCTCGGTCATCGCTGCGCCTGCCGGGCCGGTTGCGCGGGTCGGGGATCGTCGTGGGCCGGGCCGGGCGGGTCGCCGTGGGCGTGCTCGTCGTAGTGCCCGTCGTGTGGGGCGTGCCGGTGGCCGTCGTGCAGGTAGTCGACGTGGTCGCCGTGGGGGAGCGCCTCGTGCCCGCAGCCGGGGCCGTGCTCGTGCGGGTGGGCCTCGGCGGGCGCGTGCCCGGGCCGGCGCAGCCGCCCGGCCAGCGCCGACCAGACCGCGGCCAGCACGAACGCCGCGATGGTCAGCAGCACGATCGTGCCGCCCGAGGGGGTGTCCGCGGCATACGAGACGAGGACGCCCCCGACGGCGCTGACCAGGCCGATGACGACCGCCCAGGCCAGGGCGGCCCGGAACGACCGGCCCAACTGCTGGGCCGCCGCGTTGGGCACGATCATCAGGGCGCTGATGAGCAGCAGCCCGACGATCCGCATGGACAGCACGACGGTGACCGCCGTAAGCACCGCGAGCACGAGGTTGAGGGTGAGCACCGGCAGCCCCGCCGCGCGGGCCCACTCCTCGTCGTTGGCGATCGCGAACAGCCGGGTGCGCAGCACGGCGACGGAGACCAGCACGACAGCGGCCAGCGCGCCGAACACCCACAGGTCACCGGGCTGCACGGTGGTGATCGCGCCGAACAGGTAGGCGGTGAGGTTGGCCGGGGTGCCCCGTGGTGCCTTGGCGATGATGACGACGCTGGCCGCGATGCCGCCGTAGAAGATCAGCGCCAGGGCCACGTCGCCGTGGGCGCGTCCGGAGCTGCGGATCAGCTCGACGACGATGGCGGCCAGCACGGCGCAGATCAGCGCCGCCCACACCGGCGACTGGCCGAGCAGCACCCCGACGGCGACCCCGGCCAGGGCGACGTGGCCCATGCCGTCCCCGATGAGCGCGAGCCGCCGCTGCACCAGGAAGATGCCGACGAGCGGGGCGGTGAGCCCGACGAGCACCGCCGCGAGCAGCGCCCGCTGCATGAAGTCGAGCGCCCACAGCTCAGCGAACATCGTTGCCCCCCAACGGTCCCTGCACCGGGGCCAGGCCGGCGGCCGGGTGCTCGTCCGGGCCGGGGTCGTCGTCGTGGTGGTGGGCTCCGTGGTCGCGCAGCAGGTGCCCGGCGTGGGCCTCGAACGCGGCCTTGCTGCCGGCGAAGGTCACCCGGCCCAGGTCGACGACGACGACCCGGGTGACCAGGCCGGCGATCGCGGCCAGCTCGTGGGTGACGATGACCAGCGAGGCACCGGTGCCGGCGAGCCGGCCGAGCACGCCCGCGAGCTCCTGCTGGGCCCTCGGGTCGACCCCGGCCAGGGGCTCGTCCATGAGCAGCACGTCGGGCTCGCCGGCCAGGGCACGGGCGATGAGCACCCGGCGGTGCTGCCCACCGGACAACGCGGTGACGTCGGTGCGGGCCCGGTCGGCCAGCCCGACCAGGTCGAGCGCGTCGGTCACCGCGGCGCGGTCGGCGGCGGAGCTCCACGGCCACCAGGACTGGCGGGGCAGCCGGCCGGAGGACACCACCTCGCGCACCGTCGCGCGCACCGACGAGGCGAGGGTATGCCGCTGGGGCACGTAGCCCAGGCGGGTCCGGTCGCGCAGCCGCGACAGCGGCATACCGAGCACGTCGACGTCGCCGCCGAACTGGCGGGCCAGGCCCAGGACGCCCTTGACGATCGTCGACTTGCCCGACCCGTTGGGGCCGAGCACGGCGATGACCTCGCCGGCGTGCAACTGCAGCGAGACGTCCGAGACGACCGGCCGGTCGGCGTAGCCGAACGACGCCGACCGCAGGGTCAGCACCGGCGCGGCGGTGCTCACCGGCACCCCTGCCCGGCCCGCAGCGCGGCGAGGTTGGCCTGCATGACCTCCGGGTAATCCCGGCCCGGAGAGGTGTCGGTGATGCCTTCGACGGGGTCGAGCACGGCGATCCGGGCCCCGGTGCTCGTCGCCACGGTGTCGGCGAACCGGGCGTCGACGAGGGTCTCGGCGTAGATCGTCGTGACCTTGCTGTCCCGCACCAACTGGGCCACCTGGGCCAGCTGCCGGGCGGTCGGCTCCTGGTCGGGGGACAGCCCGGCGATCGGCACCTGGGTCAGCCCGTAGCGGTCGGTGAGATAGGTGAAGGCGGCGTGGCTGGTCACGACCTGACGGACCGAGCAGGAGGCCAGGCCGGTCCGGAAGGACGCGTCGAGGGCCTGCAGGTCGGCGGTGAGCGCCCGGGCGTTGGACCGGTAGTCCGCGGCGTGGGCCGGGTCGACCTCGGCGAGGCGCTCAGCCAGCGCCGTGCCGACGGTGCCGTACCGGATCGGGTCCAGCCAGAAGTGCGGGTCCTTGGGGTGTGCTGCCGGCTGTCCCGCCTCGCCGGCGTGGTCGTCGCCCGCCGGGGTGTCGAGGGTCAACTGGGCCGGCGCGGCCGCGTCGAAGACCGGCACCGACGGCTGCTGCGCCACGGCCCGGTCGACGGCCGGCTGGAACCCGCCGAGGGTGACCACGAGGCGGGCCTGCCCCAGTCCGGCGACGTCGGCGGGGTTGAGTTCGAGGTCGTGCGGCTCGGCGCCCGGCTTGGTCAGCGTGGTGATCCGCAGGTGCTCGCCGCCGATCCTGGTGAGCAGGTATTCGAGGGGATAGAACGCCGCGGTGACCGGGATCGCGTCGGGCGCGGGGGGTGCCGTCGAGCGCGGGTCGCCGGCCGGTGCGGTGGTGCCGCCGGGTGCGTTGCCGGCCCCGCCCGAGCAGGCCGCGAGCGCGAGCGCGAGCGCGAGCGCGGAAGCGATGGTGCGGCTGCGCGGCATACCGGCAGTTTCGCGAGAATGAGAACGATTGTCAAACCAGTGGGCGGGCCCGGATCACCTCGGGAAGGCCTGCACCGCCGTGACCGCCATGATGAGCAGCAGCACCGCGACTCGGAACAGCCGTTCCAGCGCGGACAGCCGCGGCCAGGTGAGATAGAGCAGCCAGCAGATGAAGACCACGACGACCAGGGTGAACAGCCAGCCGACCCGCGGCACGAAGGCCCCGGCGCTCATCAGCGCCAGCAACGCCAGGAACGGCACCCACCGGGGCAGCGAGTTGAGTTTGTCGACGACGGGCACCGAGGCGTGCTCGACGCGGGACCGGAAGGACAGGCTCACCGCCCCAGGCTAGAGCCTGTCGGGCCGGGCGCTCCGACCGGCTGGCGCGCCGGCCGCCCGGTCGGGCGCTGCGCGCGAGCCCGATAGCCTGTCCGCCATGGCCTCCGTGACCTCGACCGTCGACACCGTCGTCAGCCTCTGCAAACGCAGGGGATTCGTCTTCCCGTGCGGCGAGATCTACGGAGGCACCCGGTCGGCGTGGGACTACGGCCCACTCGGCGTCGAACTCAAGGACAACATCAAGCGGCAGTGGTGGAAGGCCATGGTCCACGCCCGTGAGGACGTCGTCGGGCTGGACTCCTCGATCATCCTGCCCCGCCAGACCTGGGTCGCCTCGGGCCACGTCGGCACCTTCACCGACCCGCTCGTCGAATGCCTGGCCTGTCACAAGCGCGAACGCGCCGACCACCTGCAGGAGGCGTATGCCGCCAAGGCCGCCAAGGGCGGCCGGCAGGTCGCCCCCGACGATGTGCCGTTGGCCGACATCGTCTGTCCGCACTGCGGCAACCGCGGGCAGTGGACCGAGCCGCGGGCCTTCAACATGATGCTCAAGACCTATCTCGGGGTGGTCGAGGACGAGTCGGGTCTGCACTACCTGCGGCCCGAGACCGCCCAGGGCATCTTCATCAACTACAAGAACGTCGAGGGCGCGGCGCGCCGGAAGCCGCCGTTCGGCATCGCCCAGGTCGGCAAGAGCTTCCGCAACGAGATCACGCCGGGCAACTTCATCTTCCGCACCCGCGAGTTCGAGCAGATGGAGATGGAGTTCTTCGT
>CAZYHR010000043.1:0-24757 GCA_964647395.1 uncultured Intrasporangiaceae bacterium
CCATCACCGCGTGTCGCTCACACCCCCAGCCCCCACCGCAGGTGCGAAGAGCCGGACAACATCCGGCTGTCGTTCACCGACTGGAACATCTCGGCGCCCAGCGCCAACTACATCGGCACCGACAACTACGTCGAGTGGGCCGGGCGCGAGGACACCCGCCAGGTGCTGCTCAACACCGTCGTGTTCACCTTCGCGACGGTGCTGGTCTCCATGCTGCTGGGCCTGGGCCTGGCCCTGCTGCTCGACCAGCGGCTGCGCGGCCGCAACATGGTGCGCTCGCTGGTCTTCGCGCCGTTCGTCGTCTCCGGCGCCGCGATCGGGGTCGCCTTCCAGTTCGTCTTCGACCCGAGTTTCGGGCTGATCCGCGACCTGCTGGCGCGCTTCGGGGCCGAGTCGCCGGACTTCTACCAGAACCCGCGGTGGGCGCTGTTCATGGTCACCGTCACCTACATCTGGAAGAACCTCGGCTACACCTTCGTCATCTATCTCGCCGCGCTGCAGGGCCGCCGCATCGACCTGGACGAGGCGGCCGAGATCGACGGCGCCTCGGCCTGGACCCACTTCCGCAGGGTGCTGCTCCCGCAACTGCGCCCGACGACGTTCTTCCTGTCGATCACCGTCCTGCTCAACTCGGTCCAGGTCTTCGACATCATCTATGCGATGACCCGCGGCGGGCCGCTCGGCACCGGCACGACGACCCTGGTCTTCCAGGTCTACCAGGAGACCTTCGTCAACTACCGCGCCGGCTACGGCGCGACCGTCGCGACCATCATGTTCCTCATCCTGCTGACGGTGACCTTCGTCCAGGTCCGGGTCATGGACCGGGGGGTCAAGGCATGACCACCCACGCGCAGGTCAGCCCGGCCGACCGGCACCGCAGCCCGCTCATGACGACCGCCGGGTATGCCGCGATGCTGCTCGTCGTGCTCGTCATCGCGGTCCCGCTGCTGTGGATCGTCGTGACGAGTTTCAAGGAGCGCCAGGACATCTACGTCCGCCCGGCCCAGTGGATCCCCAACCCGGCGACCGCCGACAACTACGACACGGTCGTCAACACCATCCCGTTCCCGGCCTACTTCCGTAACTCGGTCATCATCACCGCCGCTCTGGCGGTCGCCAAGATCGTCCTGGGCGTCCTGTCCGCCTATGCCCTGTCGCTGCTGCGCTTCCCGGGGCGCAACATCGTCTTCCTCGTCGTCATCTCGGCGCTCATGGTGCCCAACCAGATCACCGTGATCTCCAACTACGCGCTGGTGGCCCAGCTCGGCTGGCGCAACACCTACCAGGGCATCATCATCCCGCTGGCGGGCGTGGCGTTCGGGACCTTCCTCATGCGCAACCAGTTCCTCTCGCTGCCCACCGAGATCATCGAGGCCGCTCGGTTGGACGGGGCCGGGCCGATGAAACTGCTCTGGCGGGTGGTCATGCCGATGAGCTGGCCGACCCTCGTCGCCTTCTCGCTCATCACCGTCGTCAACGAGTGGAACGAATACCTCTGGCCGTTCCTCATGTCCGACAACGAGAGCACCGCGCCGCTGCAGGTCGGCCTGACCATGCTGCAGAACAACGAGGGCGGCACCAACTGGGGCCCGGTCATGGCCGGCACGGTGCTCACCGTCGTGCCCATCCTCGTGCTGTTCCTACTGCTGCAACGCCAGATGATCAAGGGCCTCACCGCCGGGGCCGTCAAGAGCTGACCG
Organism: uncultured Intrasporangiaceae bacterium; assembly: GCA_964647395.1. Classification (GTDB taxonomy): domain Bacteria; phylum Actinomycetota; class Actinomycetes; order Actinomycetales; family Dermatophilaceae; genus Phosphoribacter. Next base: position 1,701 of record CAZYHR010000043.1, read on the forward strand.
GCGGTATGCCGGGTGGCGGGCCACGCGGCATACCGTCCCCAGACCCGAACCACAACGAAGGGAAACACACTGATGGACAAGGTCACTCGCCGGGGCTTCCTCGGCCTCACGGGTGCTGCGGCATCGCGACCGGCCTGGCCGCCTGCGCGGGCACCGGCTCTTCCCCGACCACCACCGCCGGCGGCGCGACCGGCGGCGCCGGCGGCTCGGGCAAGATCATCTGGTGGAGCAACCACCCGGGCAACTCCAAGGAGGCCGAGCAGAAGATCGTCTCGGCCTTCCAGGCCGCCAACTCGGGCCTGACCGTCGAACTGGTCGACGGCGGCAAGAACTACGAGGAGCTGGCCCAGAAGTTCAACGGCGCCCTCGCGGGTGGAGCCGCGCAACTGCCGGACGTCATCGTCGCCTCCGACGTCACCTGGTTCAACTTCGCCCTCAACAAGCAACTCGCCCCGATCGACGACCTCATGTCGGCGGCCGGGCTCAAGACCGACGACTACGTCGACGCGCTCTACAACGACTACAAGTTCAACGGCAAGCACTACGCGCTGCCGTTCGCCCGATCGACCCCGCTGTTCTACTACAACAGCGAGCTGTGGTCCAAGGCCGGCCTGCCCGACCGTGGCCCGCAGACCTGGGACGAGTTCAAGGAGTGGGCGCCCAAGCTCGCCTCGACGATCGGCGGCGACAAGATCCCGCTCATCCTCGCCGACGGCACCAACTACCTGGACTGGTACTTCCAGAACATCGCGTGGAACTTCGGCGGCGCCTTCTCCAAGGAGTGGACGCCGACCGCGTCCGACGAAAAGACCGTTGCCGCGGGCAAATTCCTGCAGGAGCTCATCGCCATGAAGGTCGTCAGGTTCTCCAAGACCCCGGAGGCCGACTTCCAGGCCGGCATCGCCGCGTGCATGCTGCAGTCGACCGGCGCCCTGGGTGGCACCACCAAGAACGCCAAGTTCGCGTTCAAGACGGCGTTCCTGCCCGGCGACGGCAACTGCCCGACCGGTGGGGCCGGTGTGGCGATCCCGGCGGGCATCAGCGACGACCGCAAGAAGAACGCCATCAAGTTCATCGAGTTCCTCACCAACACGGCGAACACGGTGCTGTTCACCCAGGCCACCGGCTACATGCCGGTGCGCAAGTCGGCGCTGGACAACGCCGAGGAGAAGGCCTTCCTGGAGAAGAACCCCAACGCCAAGGTCGCCGTCGAGCAGCTGGCCAAGACCCGCAGCCAGGACAACGCCCGGGTGCTGGTCCAGGGCGGCGGGCTGCGCATCGGCAAGGCCCTCGACCAGGTCGCCGCCGGCCAGGACGTCGCCACGGTGTTCAAGGCGCTCGACGCCGAGACCCAGGCGACCATCGACCGGGACATCAAGCCCAAGCTGTGAGCCGCTGAGCCGACCGGACGGTATGCCGCGGGGGCCCTCCCAGCGAGCCCCGCGGCATACCGAGTCCCGCACTGTGACAGGAGAACCCGCGTGGCCACCGTCTATTTCGACGAGGCGACCCGACGCTTCACCGCAGGCCAGCCGCCCGCCGTCGACCGGGTGACGATCGACATCGCCGACGGCGAGTTCCTCGTGCTGGTCGGCCCGTCCGGGTGCGGGAAGTCGACGACCCTGCGGATGCTCGCCGGGCTGGAGCCGATCGACGGCGGGCGCATCCTCATCGACGGCCACGACCAGCGTGGGGTGCGCCCGCGCGACCGCGACGTCGCGATGGTCTTCCAGAGCTACGCGCTCTACCCCAACATGACCGCGGCCGAGAACATGGCCTTCGCGCTGCGCAACTTCGGGGTCGCCAAGGCCGAGGCCGAGGTGCGCGTGCGCGAGGCCGCCAAGATCCTCGAGCTCGAGCCGCTGCTGGACCGCAAACCGGGCGCGATGTCCGGCGGGCAGCGCCAGCGGGTGGCGATGGGCCGGGCGATCGTGCGCAACCCCAAGGTCTTCTGCATGGACGAGCCACTGTCCAACCTGGACGCCAAGCTGCGGGTCTCGACCCGCTCGCAGATCGCCGGGCTGCAGCGGCGGCTGGGCATCACCACCGTTTACGTCACCCACGACCAGGTCGAGGCGATGACGATGGGCCACCGGGTCGCCGTGCTCAAGGACGGGGTGCTGCAGCAGGTCGACACCCCGGAGCGGCTCTACGACCACCCGGTCAACGCCTTCGTCGCGGGCTTCATCGGCTCGCCGGCGATCTATCTGCAGCAGGCTGACGTCCACGACGGCTACGCCGACCTGGACGGCCTGCGCATCCCGATCGAGCGGGCGGTCGCGGCCCGGGCGGGGGAGCGGGTCCTGGTCGGGCTGCGCCCGGAGGCGTGGGACCTGGTCGACGCGGGCGACGCGACGCTGGCCCTGCAGGTCGACCTGGTCGAGGTGCTCGGCTCCGAGTCGTTCGTCTACGGCCACCCGGTCGCCGGCGACGAGAAGGAGCGGATCACCGTCAAGGTCGAAGGCCGGTCCAGCCTGCAGCTCGGCGACGTCGTGCACATCAGGCCGGGCGACGAGATCGTGCACCTGTTCGACGCCGAGACCGGCGTGTCGCTGCGCGACTGAGCCCGGCCGGCCTGCGGCACAATGGCGCTCATGTCCGCCACTCCCGACGTGCAGGGCCACCGCGGCGCGCGCGGCGTGCTGCCGGAGAACACCATCGCGGGTTTCCGGCACGCCGTCGACGCGGGTTGTCAGGGCGTCGAACTCGACGTGCGGCTCACCGCCGACGGGCACGTCGTCGTCTGGCACGACCCGACGCTGCAGGCCGACAAGTGCCTCTTCACCGACCGGGACTACACCGGCGCCCGAGTCGCCGACCTCCCCCTCGCGCCGTTGCGCACCGTCGACGTCGGCAGCCGCACGCTGGCGGCATACCCGGAGCAACGCGCCGAACCGGGGGCCGGGATCGTCACTCTCCCAGAACTTTTCGACGCCTGCGCGGACGCTGCGACGCTGTGGTGGACGGTCGAGGTCAAGTGCGACCCGACCGACCCGGGTGAGGCCGCGACCCGGCGCCGGCTCACCGAGGGCGTGGTCGCCGCGATCGACGGCGCCGGCGTGCCGGACCGGTCCTACGTGCACTCCTTCGACTGGGCGGTGCTCGACATCGCCCGGGAGATCGCCCCGCACCTGCTGCGCTCGGCGCTGGCCGTCGTCGGTCACACGTATGCCGCGGGCAGCGCCTGGCTCGGCTCGGTCGCCTTCGAGGACCACGGCGACGATCTCGCCGCGGCCGCGGCGCAGACCGGCGCGGTGTGCCTGTCGCCGCTGCACCTGTCGGTGACCCCGCAGCTGGTCGCGAGGGCCCACCAGCTGGGCCTGGTCGTGCTGCCCTGGACCGTCAACACCGAGGACGAACTGCTGCGCATGGTGCAGTGCGGGGTCGACGGGCTGGTCACCGACTATCCCGCGCGAGCTCTCGCCGTCCTGGGCTGAACCGCCCGGTCAGGCACTAGGGTCGAGCCAGACCCCGACGACCCGGAACCTGACCCGACAAGGAGCCCCGATGAGCGCGGTGCGCGTTGCGACGATCCAGGCCGAGCCCGCCTGGCTGGACCTGGCCGGAGGGGTGGCCAAGACCATCGCGCTGATCCGCGAGGCGGCCGGCAACGGCGCGCAACTGCTGGCCTTCCCCGAGACCTGGATCCCGTGCTACCCGGTGTTCCTGTGGACCTATCCGGCCATCGCGCAGGGGGAGTGGGTCGCCAAGTACCACGCCAACTCGCTGGCCGTGGACAGCCCCGAGATGGAGCAGATCCGCCAGGCCACGCGGGAAGCGGGGATCTACGTCGTGCTCGGCTTCAGCGAGCGCGACCACGGCTCGCTGTACATCGCCCAGGTCGTCATCGACCCGGAGGGCCAGATCGCGCTGCACCGGCGCAAGCTCAAGCCGACGCACGTGGAGCGCACCCTGTTCGGCGAGTCGGACGGGAGCTCCATCCGGGTGCTCGACACCCCGCTCGGCCGGGTGGGGGCGCTCAACTGCTTCGAGCACATCCAGCCGCTGACCAAGTACGCGATGTTCTCCCAGCACGAGCAGATCCACGTGGCCTCGTGGCCGTGCCTCGGCGTCATGGGCAACGTCCCGCCGGTGAGCCCGGAGTCGATCCTCGCGGCGTCCCAGACCTATGCGCTCGAGGGCAGCGCCTTCGTCCTCACCGCGAGCATGATCATGACCGACCAGAGCGCCCTGGTCTTCCCGGACGCGGACGGCGGCCCGACCCCGGTCTACACCGGCGGCGGCGGCATCGCGCGGGTCTTCGGCCCGCACTCGGGGGTGATCAGCGAGCCCCTGCCGCCGGACCAGGAGGGCATCGTCTATGCCGACATCGACCTGGCGGACATCGCCCTGGCCAAGAACACGGTCGACCCGGTCGGCCACTACGCCCGGCCCGACGTCACCGCCCTGCTGTTCGACCCCCGGCCCCGGCTCAAGGTCAGCGGGCCGGGCGGTTCCGGCGGCTTCGCCCCGGCCAACCACCCCGCGGCGACCAACACCACGGCTGCCCCGGACGAGACCGCCGACGGCGACTGACCTCCGTGCTGCGCGTCGGTCTCACCGGCGGCATCGGGTCGGGCAAGTCCACCGTGGCCCGGCTGCTGGCGGAGCTGGGGGCGGTGGTCACCGACGCCGACCAGGTCGCCCGCGAGGTCGTCCGGCCCGGCACCTCGACTCTGGCCGCCATCGCAGATCGCTTCGGCGACAGCGTGATCCGACCGGACGGGAGCCTGGACCGGGCCGCCCTGGCGGCCGCCGTCTTCGGCGCACCCGACCGCCTCCGCGCGCTGGAGCAGATCACCTCGCCGGCCATCGCGCGCCGGGTCGCCGAACTGCGCGACGCCGTCCCGGACGACCGGGTCGACGTCTACGACGTGCCGCTGCTGGTCGAGAAGGGGCTCTGGGTCGAGGAGCACCTGTCGGTCGTCGTCGGCGTGGACGCCGACACCCGGGTGGCCCGGCTCGTCGAGCACCGGGGCCTCGCCGAGGACGACGCCCGGGCGCGCATCGCCGCCCAGGCGACCGACGAGCAGCGCCGTGCCGTCGCCGACGTGTGGCTCGACAACGGCGGCAGTCGCGCGGCCACGGCCGAGCAGGTGCGCGCGCTCTGGGCGGGTCGGCTGGCCCCCTACCACGACAACCTGCGCGCCGGCGTGCGAGCCCGGCGGCCGGAGCGCACCACGCTGGGCCCGGCCGACCCCGCCTGGGCGAGCACCGGGGCTCGGGTCGTCGCGCGCCTCGCGCACTCGTTGGCGGGCCTGGGGGTCGACGTCGAGCACATCGGCTCGACGAGCGTGCCCGGCCTGCTCGCCAAGCCGGTCACCGATGTGCAGATCGGGGTGCGCCGGCTCGCCGACGCCGACGCACCCCCCTTCGCCGCAGCCCTGCGCCGGGCGGGCTATGTCGCTGCGCCCGGCCGCCAGCAGGACCACCCGCACCCCGGCGACGCACCGCTGGCGCAGTGGCAGAAGCGGTTCTTTGGCGGGTGCGATCCCGGCTGGTTCGTCCACGTCCACGTGCGCGAGATCGGCTCTGCCGGCTATGAGTTCGCGCTGGCCTTCCGTGACTGGCTGCGCGCCGAGCCCCGCGCCCGGGACGACTACGCGGCACTGAAGACCCGGCTGGCCGAACAACACCCGGTGACCGCCGACTACAGCGCCGCCAAGGAGCCGTGGTTCGACGCGGCGTTCGACGCGGTCGGGCAGTGGCGCAGCCGCACCGGCTGGCGGGCCGACCGATGACCGGGCCCGGCGATCTGGCGCCCGAGGTGACCGTCGCGATCGCACCGCTGGAGAGCGGGTATGCCGCCCTGCTCGCCACCGCGGTCGGCATCGTCGCCGCCGACGATCGGCTGCGCGGGCTGTGGCTCGGTGGCTCGTGCGGCCGCGGGGTGGCCGACACCGGCAGTGACCTCGACCTGCTCGTGGCCGTCGCGGACGCCTCCTGGGCCGACGTCGTGGCCGACCTGCCGGGGCTGTGGGACGCGCTGGATCCGGTGCTGGCCCGACCGATCCCGGGTGCCGAGTGGATCATCGCGGTGACCACGAGGGCCGGCCTGCGCTGCGACCTGGTGCCCGAGCGGGTCGGCGACCTCGCGACCACGCCCTATCGTCACCGACTGCGCGTGCTCGACAAGGACGGCCTGGCGCCGGCGGCGCCGCAGGACGACCCGGACCTCGGGCCGGACGCCGACCGGATGGCCGCGCTGGTGCGCGAGGGCCTGCGCCAGGCGGTGATCTTCCCCGCCGCGGTCGTGGCCCGCGAGGACTGGCTGCTCGGGCAGGTGGGGGTGGGCAACATCGTCCGGCTGGTCTACGACATCTTCGTCGAGTCGGCCCGACCGCTGCCCCCGATGGGGGTCAAGCAGTGGAGCAGCAAGCTACCCCCGGCCCGGCGCGGTCTGCTCGAGTCGCTGCCCGCTGCCTCGGCCAACCGCACCAGCGTCGTGTTGGCCATGACCGCTGCCGTCGAACTGCTCTGCACCGAGGGCCGATTCGCGCTGCAGCGGGCGGGGGGCCAGTGGCCGGACCAGCTCGCTGCGACGGTCGCCGCCTACTGGCTACGGCACGAGCTGCCCGACCCGACCGAGCTGGCCTGAGCCCGGCGCCCACCTGGCGCGCAGCCCGGCGCTGGACCGGGTCGAGCCGGACCAGCGCCGCGCCCTACGGTGGACGGTATGCCGCACCCACCCTTCCTCGACGCCCACGCCCTGCGCGACCGGGTCACCCCGCGCCGGGCCGTCGACGCCCTCGCCGCCGCACTGCGGGACGGCGCCGCACCCGGACAGACACCGCCGCGGTCCCGGGTCGAGCTCGGCGGGGGAGAGCTGCTGCTCATGCCCGCCCGGGTCGGGCCGCACGCCGGCATCAAGGTGGCGTCGGTGAGCCCCGGCAACCCGGCCCGCGGGCTGCCCCGCATCCAGGGCCTGCACTTGGCCCTGGACGCCGAGACGCTCGCCCCGCTCGCCGTGCTCGACGCCGTCACCCTCACCATGATCCGCACGGCGGCGGTGTCCGCGCTCGCCGTCGAGCACCTCGCGGTGCCCGACGCGCGCCGGCTGGTGGTCGTCGGCACCGGCCCGCAGTCCGTCGCCCACGCCGAGGCGGTCGCCGCGGTCCGGCCGATCGAGTCGGTCGGCGTGCTCGGGCGCGCACCCGACAAGGTCGCCGCAGTCGTGGCCCAACTCGCGGCGCTGGGGCTGGCCGCCGACCCGGTCGACTCGAGCGGGCTCGGCGCAGCCGACGTCGTCGCCTGCTGCACCACGGCCCGGGAGCCGCTCTTCGACTCCGCGCTGCTGGCCGAGCACGCCATGGTCGTCGCCATCGGGTCGCACGAGCCCGATGCCCGCGAGGTCGACACCGCGCTGGTCCGGCGGGCCGCCGTGGTCGTCGAGTCCCGCGAGTCGGCGCTGCGCGAGGCCGGCGACGTCATCCTCGCCATCACCGACGGGGTGCCCGAGTCGGACGCGATCGCCGCGACGCTGCCCGAGCTGGTGCGCGGGGATGCCAAACTGCCGAGCGGCATACCGAGGCTGTTCAAAAGCGTCGGCGAGGCCTGGTGCGACGTCGTCGTCGCCGCCGTGGCGCTGGCTGACTGAGCGCCGCGGGCCGGCCCGGCTCAGTCGCGCAGCTCGGGCGGGAGCAGGGCGTCCGGGACGTTCTGATAGGAGACCGGGCGCAGCCAGCGGGCGATCGCGAGGGTGCCGACCGACGTCGTCGCCGGCGCGGACGTGGCCGGATAGGGCCCACCGTGCACCATCGCCGAGGCGACCTCCACGCCCGTCGGCCAGTTGCCGAACAGCACCCGACCGGCCCGGTCCTCCAACACCGGCAGCAGCCGCCGGGCGTCCTCGACGTCGGCGTCGGTGCCCTGGATCGTCGCGGTGAGCTGGCCCTCGAGGCCGCCGAGCACCGGCAGCAGGGCGTCGACCGACGGATAGCGCACGACCAGTCCGGCCGGGCCGAAGACCTCGCCGTGCAGGTCGGCAGCGGCGCTGAATGAGTCGAGATCGGTGGTGAGCACCGTTGGGGCAGCGGCACGTTCGTCGCTGCCATGATCCGCGACGACGCTCACCCCCGAGCTGCGGCGCCAGCTGTCGAGGCCCTGGGCGTAGGCGTCGGCGATGCCGCCGGTCAGCATGGTCTGCGACCCGACGTCGTCGGCCGCGTCCCGCGCGGCGTCCAGGAAGGCGTCCCCGGCGGCACCTTCGGGCAGGAACAGCAGCCCCGGGTTGGTGCAGTACTGCCCGGCCTCACGGGTCAGCGACCAGACGTAGTCGCCGGCCAGCGTGGTGGGATCGGCCAGCGCGCCGGGCAACACGACGACCGGGTTGACCGACGACATCTCCGCGTAGACCGGGATCGGCACCTCGCGGCTGCGGGCGGTCTCGACCAGCGCCAGCCCACCGGCACGCGACCCGGTGAAGCCGACCGCCCGGATCCGCGGGTCGCGCACCAGCGCCTGGCCTACCTCGGCCCCGCCGTGCAGCATCGAGAACACACCCGCCGGCATGCCGGTCGCCTCGGCCGCGGACGCGACGGCCCGGGCCACCAGCTCGCTCACCCCGGGGTGGGCCGGGTGCGCCTTGACGACGACCGGGCAGCCGGCGGCCAGCGCCGACGCGGTGTCGCCCCCGGCGACCGAGAAGGCCAGCGGGAAGTTGCTCGCGCCGAACACCGCCACCGGTCCCACCGGCACCTGGACCAGCCGCAGCTCGGGCCGGGGCAGCGGGGTGCGCTCGGGCAGCGCCTCGTCGTGCCGCACGCCGAGATAGGCGCCGTCCCGGACCACGGCGGCGAACAGCCGCAGCTGCCCGACGGTGCGCCCCCGCTCGCCGGTCGGCCGGGCCTCCGGCAGCCCGGTCTCGGCCACCACCCGCTCGGTCAGCTCGTCGCCGAGGGCGTCGATGGCGTCGGCGGCCGCCTCCAGGAACCGGGCCCGCTCCGGTCGCGGCACCGCCCGGTATGCCGCGGCCGCCCCGGCCGCCGCGCGGGTGGCCGCCTCGATCTGTTCCGGTCCGGATTCGGCGAAGCTCGGGGACAGGGTGGCACCGGTGGCGGGGTCGGTCGCCGCGAAGGTCGTGCCGGTGCCGGGCTCCCAGGAGCCCGCGATCAGGGTCTGGCCGGTCAGTTCGGTGGTCATCCCCCGATCCTAGCCGTGCATAGTGCCATGTCACATGGCACGATAGGTCCGCGCCACCGTCATCGTGGCGGTTGACCCCCCGAACCGGGCGCTCACCGCCACGATCCCCGCCGTCCCGCGGTCCGCCCGCCGTGTCGCGGCGGGAACGACGGCCGGCGCACGCCAAGATGGGGCCACCGGAGCGCGGGCGAGAAGGGAGTCGGCTGGTGCGGGTCGTCGTCATCGGGGCCGGCGTCGTCGGCGCCTGCACGGCCCTGGCCCTGGTCGACGCGGGCCTCGAGGTCGTCGTCGTCGAACGCGCCCAGGCCGCCGCCGGCACGACCAGCCGGGGTGAGGGCAACGCTCTGGTCTCCGACAAGCCACCCGGGCCCGAACTCCTGCTGGCCCTGGACAGCCGCCGGCGCTGGGCGCAGCTGGCCGACCGACTCGGCCCCGGCGCAACGGAATTCGAGCCCAAGGGCGGCCTGGTCGTCGCCACCAGCCCGGAGGCGCACGACCCGCTCGCCGAGTTGGCGGCAGCCCAGCGGGCGGCCGGCGTCGAGGTCGACGAGGTGTCCGACCTGCACGCCCTGGAGCCGCACCTGGCCGCCGGGCTACCGGGCGGCTTCTTCTACCACCAGGACGCCCAGCTCCAGCCCGTGCTGGCCACCGCCGCAGTGCTCGCCGAGGCGCGGCGGCTCGGCGCGGCATACCGGCCCGACTGCGAGGTGACCGGGCTGCGTCGCGACGCGGCCGGCACCCTCGTCGCGGTCCGCACCGCCGCCGGCGAGGTTCCCGCCGACGCCGTCGTCAACGCGGCCGGCACCTGGGGCGGTCAGGTCGGCGAGCGGCTCGGCGCGCCGGTGCCGATCCTGCCCAGGCGCGGCTTCATCCTGGTCACCGAGCCGCTGCCGCCGCTGGTGCGGCACAAGGTCTACTCCGCCGACTACGTCGCCAACGTCGCCGCGAGCACCGAGGGCCTGCAGACCTCGTGCGTCATCGAGGGCACCCAGGGCGGCACGGTCCTGGTCGGCGCGAGCCGCGAGCGGGTCGGGTTCGACCGCAGCATGGATCCCGCCGTCGTGCACCGGCTCGCGCGGCAGGCGGTGACCCTGTTCCCCCGGCTGCGGGACGTGGCGCTGCTGCGGGTCTATCGCGGCTTCCGGCCCTACTGCCCCGACCACCTGCCGGTCATCGGCCCCGACCCGCGCGCCCAGGGTGTGCTGCACGCCTGCGGGCACGAGGGCGCCGGCATCGGGCTGGCACCTGCGACCGGGGCCCTGATCGCCGCGCACCTCACCGGGTCACCGCCACCGGTCGACCCGGACCCGTTCCTGCCCGACCGCCTCGTCGAGGAGACGCCGTGACCCCGACCTTCGAACTCGACGGGCGTCCGGTCCCCTTCGTGCCGGGCCAGACCTTGGGCGCGGCCCTGGTGGCCGACGGGGTGCTGGCCTGGCGCACCACCCGCCAGCAGGGCCGCCCGCGGGGGCTCTTCTGCGGCATCGGGGTGTGCTTCGACTGCCTGGTCACCGTCGACGGGCGCCCCAACATCCGTGCCTGCCTGCTCCTGGCGGCCGCCGGTCAGCGGGTCAGCACCCAGCACGGCACCGGGTATGCCGCGGGCGCATCGGAGGCCGGTCATGGCGCCTGAGGCCCGTCCCCCGGACACCGACGTCGTCGTGGTCGGCGCCGGCCCGGCCGGCCTGGCGGCTGCGGTGACCGCCCTGCTCGGCGGCCTGCGGGTCACCATCGTCGACGCCGGCCACGCGCCGGGGGGCCAGTACTGGCGGCACCCGCCGGCCGATTCCGGGGTGACCGACACAGCCGTCCACCACCACGACCTGGACACCTATGCCGCGCTGGTGCGACGCCTGGCGGGCTACGGCCGGTCCGGGCGGGCCGAGATCCTGCTGCAGCATCACGCTTGGACCGCCGTCGCCCGCGACGACGCCGTCGAGGTGCAGGTCGTCGACCGGGCGGCCCACCCCGAGCGGGCCCGGGTGGTCACCGGCCGACGGCTCGTCGTGGCCACCGGCGCCTACGACCGACCGCTGCCCTTCCCCGGCTGGGACCTGCCGGGGGTGCTCACCGCCGGCGCCTTGCAGGCCCTGCTCAAGGCCGGCGGAGTCCCCGGCGGGCACCGGGCCGTGGTCGCCGGCACCGGGCCGTTCCTGCTGCCGGTGGCCACCAGCCTGGCCGTCGCCGGCGCCGACGTGCTCGCGGTGTGCGAGGCCGGCGGCATGCTCGGCTGGTCGCGGCACCTGGCGGCCGCGGCGGCCCTGCCCGGCAAGGCACTCGAGGGGGCCCACTACGCCGCCGCCCTGGCCCGGCACCGGATCCCGGTCCGCACCCGGACGGCCGTGGTCGCCGCGCACGGCACCGACCGGGTCGAGTCGGTCACCCTGGCCCGGCTGGACCGGCTCGGGGCCGTCGTGCCGGGCACCGAGCAGCGCCTCGAGGTCGACGTCGTCGGCACCGGCTGGGGGTTCCTGCCGCAACTCGACCTGCCGATCACGCTGGGCTGCCGCCTGCACCCGGCGGCCGACGGCACCGAGGTCGTCGCCGTCGACGCCGACCAGCGCACCTCGGTGCCCGCGGTGCTGGTGGCGGGGGAGGGGTGCGGGGTCGGCGGGGCCCAGCTCGCGCTGCGCGAGGGGCAGGTCGCGGGGCAGACCGTGCTCGCCGACCTCGGTGGCCGCGCCGTCACCGGCGCACGCCGGATGCGCTTCGTGCACAAGGAGATCGCCCGGTTACGCCGATTCGCCGACGCCATGCACGAGGTGCACCGGGTGCCACCCGGCTGGACCGGCTGGCTCACCGACGACACCCTGGTGTGCCGCTGCGAGGAGGTCTCGGTCGCTCGGGTGCGCGAGGCCGTCGCGGACGGCGCGCACGGCGCCCGACAGGTCAAGCAACTGACCCGGGCCGGGATGGGCTGGTGCCAGGGCCGGATCTGCGGCTATGCCGCACACTGCCTCTCGACCCCGCCCGGCGAGCCGGCGGCATACCGCGCCGACGAGCGGTTGCTCGCCTTCCCGGTGACCCTGGGCGCCCTGGCCGACCTGGACGCACCCTGACCCCCCGGCGCTCAGCGCCGGGCACCGGTCCCCCGGTGAAAGCGGTTGCCTGGAACGTTCGCGGGCCCTCCCACCCGGTGAAAGCGGTTGCCTGGAACGTTCGCGGGCCCTCCCACCCGGTGAAAGCGGTTGCCTGGAACGTTTGCCGGCCCCGGACCCACATCGACGGGGCCGCGAACATTAGTGCAATGTAATATTGCACTGATGCCGGCGTGGCGCTAGGCTACCGCCACCCGACCCAGCGAGGAGCCCTCTCCATGTCCGAGCGCAAGCCCTGGCACGGCGTCATCGTCGCCACCAGCCTGCCCTTCAACGACGACCTCACCCCCGACTTCGCGGCCTACGGCGACAACGTCGCCTGGCTCGCCGAGCAGGGCCTGCACGGGGTAGCGCCCAACGGCTCGCTGGGCGAATACCAGACGCTGACCTACGAGGAGCGCGACCGGGTCGTCGAGACCGCCGTCGCCAACGCGCCCGAGGGCTTCACCGTCATGCCCGGCGTCGGGGCCTACGGCGGCCGGGAGTCGTTGCGGCACGCCCAGTTCGCCAAGGACGCCGGCTGCCAGGCGGTCATGGCCCTGCCGCCCAACGCCTACCGCACCGACGAGCGGTCGATCCTGCAGCACTTCGAGCTCATCGCGAGCGCCGGCCTGCCGGTCACCGCCTACAACAACCCGATCGACACCAAGACCGACCTCACCCCGGACATCCTGGCCAAGCTCAGCCGCGAGGGCCTGGTCGTCGGGGTCAAGGAGTTCTCCGGCGACGTCCGCCGCTGCTACGAGATCGCCGAGCTGGCACCGGAACTCGACCTGATGATCGGCACCGACGACACCGTCCTGGAGGTCGCCATCGTCGGCGCCAAGGGCTGGGTCGCCGGCTACCCGCAGGTCTTCCCCGAGACGACGCTGCGCCTCTACGAGAGCTCGATCGCCGGCGACCTGCAGACCGCCCTGCCGCTCTACCGGCAGCTGCACCCGGTCCTGCGCTGGGACTCCAAGACCGAGTTCATCCAGGCGATCAAGCTCGGCCAGGACATGATCGGCCGCCGCGGCGGCAGCTGCCGCCCGCCCCGCCAGCCGCTGACCGCCGAGCAGGAGCGCATCGTCCGCGCCGAGACCCAGGCGCTCATCGACGCCGGGATCCGCTGACCCATGCGCAGCCGCGTCGTTTATCACGCGGTCGACTCGCACACCGAGGGCATGCCGACCCGGGTCATCACCGGCGGCGTCGGCGTGCTGCCGGGCGCGACGATGGCCGAACGACGGCTGCGCTTCATCGCCGAGCGCGACGAACTGCGCACGCTGCTCATGTACGAGCCGCGCGGGCACGCCGCGATGTCCGGGGCGATCCTGCAGCCGCCCACCCGCCCGGACGCCGACTTCGGCGTGCTCTACATCGAGGTGTCCGGCTGCCTGCCGATGTGCGGGCACGGCACCATCGGGGTGGCGACGGTGCTCGTCGAGACCGGCATGGTGGAGGTGGTCGAGCCGGAGACGGTGATCCGGCTCGACACGCCCGCAGGGCTGGTCACCGCCCGGGTGTCGGTCAGCGACGGGCACGCCGACGCGGTCACCCTGGAGAACGTCCCCTCCTACTGCCACGCCCTCGACGAGGTCGTCCAGGTGCCCGGGTTCGGGCCGGTGCGCTACGACATCGCCTACGGCGGCAACTTCTACGCCGTCGTCCGGCTCGCCGACCTGGGCATCGACTTCGACCGGGCCAACGGCGCCCGCATGCTGCAGGCGGGGCTGGCGATCATGGCCGCCATCAACGAGCAGCGTCCGGTCGTGCACCCCGAACACCCGGAGATCGACGTCTGCCACCACCTCTACCTCGAGGCGCCCGGCTCGACCGCCGAGCACTCCCGGCACGCCATGGCGATCCACCCGGGGTGGTTCGACCGGTCCCCGTGCGGCACGGGGACCAGCGCCCGGATGGCCCAACTGCACGCCAGGGGGCAGCTGGGCGTCGGGGTCGACTTCGTCAACGAGTCGTTCATCGGCTCTCGGTTCATCGGCCGGATCGCCGGTGAGACGAGCGTCGGTGGCCGGCCGGGGATCCTGCCCACCGTGACCGGGCGGGCCTGGATCACCGGCACCGCGCAGTACCTGCTCGACCCCTCCGATCCCTATCCGGCGGGTTTTCTGCTCTGACAGCCAGCGGTATGCCGCTCGGCCGGCTCCCCGGCGACACGACCGGGCAGGTGGCCGGACGGCATACCCAACCGGCGCTCGACCAACTAGGGTCGGCGCTACGTCACACGGCGCCGTGTGCCCGCGGGGAGGCGACGCGTGACCACAGACGACCGGGCAGCCGCCCGGCGACAGTTTCGGACCGCCGGCGCGGCGCCGGCAGGAAGCGTGACGGAATGACCCACTCTATGCGTCGGGCGGCCCTTGTGGCGGCCGCGGCCACCGCTCTGGGCCTGGGCGCCTGCAGCGGCGGCAACCTCTCCGGCTCTTCCAGCACCGGGGGCGGTGGCGGTGGCACGGCGGCCACCGGAGACATCAAGCTCGGCATGCTGACCCCGCTGAGCGGATCGTCGGCGGCGATCGGCCCCTACATGAAGAACGGCGCCCAACTGGCCGTTGACGAGATCAACGACGCCGGTGGGGTCAACGGACGCAAGCTCGCCCTCACCGTCGAGGACGAGGCGTGCGACCCCAAGACCGCGACCGCGGGCGCGGCCAAGCTGGTCACCGCGGGCGTCAACATCTCGGTCGGCGGCTACTGCTCCGGCGCGACCCTGCCGACCCTGCCGATCTTCGAGAAGGCCAACATCCCGATGATCATCCCGGCCGCCAACTCGGCCGACTTGCTCAAGGGCAAGCTCAAGAACGTCTTCCTCGTCAACGGCACCGGCATCCAGCAGGCCGCCAAGGCAACCGAGTTCATCAAGGCCCAAGGTTCCAAGGCGGTCGCCCTGCTGGACGACAACACGTCCTACTCCAAGGACATCACCACCCGCACCGCCGAGAACCTCAAGGCCGCGGGCGTCGCCGTCGCCAACCAGCAGTCGGTCACCGCGGGTGAGTCGGACTACTCGGGCGCCGTCACCGCCGTGCTGCGCGCCAACGCGGACTTCGTCTACTGGACCGGCTACTACCAGGAGGGCGGCCTGATCATCAAGCAACTCAAGGCCGCCGGATACCAGGGCAAGATCATGGTCGCGGACGGCTCGGTCGACAAGCAGCTCGTGTCGATCGCGGGCAGCGCCAACGCGCAGGGCGTCTTCGCCACGATGACCCAGACCCCGACGACGATCCCGGGCGGCGACGCGTGGATCGCCAAGTACAAGGCGAAGTTCAACGCCGACCCGGGCCCGTACTCGACCCAGTCCTACGACGCGGTGCGCATCGCCGCCGAGGCGGTCAAGCGGGCGGGATCGACCGACGGTGCGGCGGTCATCAAGGCCCTGGAGGGGATCGACGGCTTCAAGATCTTCTCCGGCAACCTCAAGTTCACGCCGGAGCACACCCTGTCCGAGGGCGGCTTCGACATCCTCGTCGTCAAGGGCGACGACTTCGCGCTCAACAAGTGAGTCGTGGGGGCACCGGGCGGCGGTCGGCCGCCCGGTGCCCCGCACCTGGTGACACCCCGCTCGTGACCCTCCCACGCGTGTCAGGAGAGCGATGGACTATTACCTCCAGCTGGTGCTCAACGGCCTGTTCGTCGGGGCCTTCTACGGTCTGGTGGCGCTGGGCTACTCGATGGTCTACGGCATCATCAAGCTGCTCAACTTCGCGCACGGCGACGTCTACATGCTCGGCGGGTTCGTCGGGTTCACGCTGCTGACCGCCGGCGCCGGAGCCCTGGCCGGACTGGGGAACATCGTGGCGCTGGTCGTCGTCATGGTGCTGGCCATGATGGCCACCGGGCTGCTCGGGCTGTTCCTCGAGCGGGTCGCCTATCGGCCGCTGCGCCGGGCCCCGCGGCTGTCGGTGCTCATCACCGCGGTGGGCGCCTCGTTCGCCCTCGAGTACGGGGTCGCGGTCTTCTACGGTCCCAACCCGCGCGCCTACCCGGTGAGCCTGGCCTCCGACTCCCTGGAGATCCTCGGCGCGCGGCTGACCTACGCGCAACTGCTCATGGTGGCCATCGCGGTCGGACTCATGGTCGCCCTCGACACGCTGGTCCGGCGGTCCCGAGCCGGGCGGGCCATGCGGGCCATCTCGCAGGACCCGCGGGCCTGCCTGCTCATGGGCGTCAACGTCGACCAGGTCATCTCGCGGGTGTTCTTCCTGGGCTCCGCGCTGGCCGGCGCGGCCGGTGTCATGGCCGGCGCCTACTACGGCAAGATCGACTTCCTCATGGGGTTCATCATCGGCCTCAAGGCGTTCACCGCCGCGGTCATCGGCGGCATCGGCAACCTGCGGGGAGCCGTCCTCGGGGCCGTCGTGCTGGGCCTGCTGGAGTCCTTCGGGACGGCCTGGCTGGGCAGCCAGTGGCGAGACGTCTTCGCCTTCGCGTTCCTCATCCTCTTCCTCACCGTCAAGCCGACCGGCCTGCTCGGCGAGCGGGTCACGGAGCGGGTGTGATGACCGACCGACCTGAGCAGCCGCAGCCGCAGCCGCCCGCCGAGGAGCCGTCGGCCTACGTCCGGGCCGTCGAGCAGCGTCAGGACGCCACCGTGGCGGCGCCGGGCACCCGGCTGGCCCCCGGCCCCCGGCGCCACGGCCCCACCCCGGTGTCCCGGGCGATCTCCAGCCCATGGTTCGCCCTGGCGCTGGTCGTCGCCGCGATCGCGCTGCCCTACATCGACTCCCAGCCCTACACCCTGCGGATCGCCACCGACGCCCTGATCTTCGTCATGCTCGCCGTGGGGCTCAACGTCGTCGTCGGCTACTGCGGCCTGCTCGACCTCGGCTACGCCGCGTTCTTCGCCATCGGCGCCTACACCGCCGGCATGATCTCCACGCACCTGAACTGGCCGATCGTCGCGACCATCCCCGCGGTCATCCTCGCGGCCTGCATCGGCGGCCTGGTCATCGGCGCTCCGACCCTGCGGCTGCGCAGCGACTACCTGGCGATCGTCACGCTCGGCTTCGGCGAGATCATCCGGATCACCGCGAACAACCTGGACATCACCGGCGGGCCCAACGGCATCTTCGGCATCCCCGGCTTCGGCGACTTCGGCTTCCGCGACGACGTCGTCATCTACTGGGTCACCGCGGTCGTCGTGTCGCTGGCCGTCGTCGCCTCCAGCCGGCTCGGCCGCGGGCGGCTGGGCCGGGCCTGGCGGTTCGTCCGCGAGGACGAGGACGCCGCTGAGGCGATGGGCATCCACACCTACCGGATCAAGTTCGCCGCCTACGTGACCGGGGCGATCTTCGGCGGCCTGGCCGGGGTGCTCTTCGCCGTGCACCAGACCGCCATCTCGCCGCCCAGCTTCAACTTCCTGTGGTCGGCGCTGATCCTCATGGCCGTGGTCCTGGGCGGCATGGGCTCGACCCCCGGCGTCGTGGTCGGCGCCCTGGTCATTTCGCTGCTGCCCGAGTTGCTGCGCGGCGTGGAGAACTGGCGTTACTTCGTCTTCGGCATCCTGCTCATCGTCGTCATGATCTTCCGGCCACAGGGCATCTGGCCGCACTCGCCGGCCGAGCCGGCCGCCAAGCGCCGGCGCCGACGCGACCGCGAGCAGTCGGAGGTCTCGGCATGACGGCCGAGGTGTGGAGCCGCCCGGTCCTGCTGCGCGCCACGGACCTGACCGTGTCCTTCGGGGGGGTCCAGGCGGTCGCCGGGCTGACCTTCACCGCCCACGTCGGTGAGGTGCTGTCGGTCATCGGGCCCAACGGCGCCGGCAAGACGAGCGCGTTCAACTGCATCACCGGCTTCTACAAGCCCAGCGCCGGGTCGGTGGTCTTCGACGGCAGGCAGATCACCGGCATGCGCCCGGCGCGCATCGCCGCCGCGGGCATCGCCCGCACCTTTCAGAACCTGCGGCTGTTCGGCGACCTCACCGTCCTGGACAACGTCCGCGCCGGCATGCACGTGCGCATCCGACAGAACGCCTTCGACGCCGTGCTGCACACCCCCCGGTACCGCCGCTCGGAACAGCAGGCGACCACCGAGGCGCACCGGTGGCTGGACTTCGTCGGGGTCCGCTCCGACCGCACCGCCCAGGTCCGAAACCTGCCCTACGGCGAGCAGCGGCTCGTCGAGATCGCCCGCGCGCTGGCCCGGGAGCCCAAGATGCTGCTGCTCGACGAGCCGGCCGCCGGGCTCAACCACGGCGAGAAGGAGGAACTGCTCGCGCTGCTGCGCCGGATCAGCGGCCTCGGCACGACGGTGGTGCTCATCGAGCACGACATGGGCCTGGTCATGGAGGTCTCCGAGCGGATCGTCGTGCTGTCCTACGGCAAGGAGATCGCCGACGGCACCCCCGAGCAGATCCGCTCCGACCCCGCCGTCATCGAGGCCTATCTCGGCACCTCCGACGAGGAGACCCAGGAGGAGGCCCAACGGATCGCCAACGAGCGGGTCGAGGACCTCGCGGACCGGCCGCCGCACGGCGACCACGAGCAGGAGCCGGACCGATGAGCGCCGTCCTGGAGATCCGCGACCTCGACGTCGCCTACGGCAAGGTGCAGGCGCTGACCGGGCTCTCGCTGACCGTCGGCGAGGGCGAGATCGTCTCGCTGCTGGGCAACAACGGGGCCGGCAAGTCAACGACCGTGTCGGCGGTGTCCGGCGTGGTCCGGGCCCAGTCGGGCAGCATCGAGGCGTTCGGCCAGGACATCACCCGGGCCACGCCCTGGTCGATCGTCGAGAGCGGCATCATCCACGTCCCCGAGGGCCGGCGCATCTTCTCCCGCCTCACCGTGCACGAGAACCTGCAGCTCGGCGGCTACTCGGTCCGGGACCGGCAGCTCATCGACACCCGCATCGGCGAGGTCTACGACCTGCTGCCCCGGCTGGCCGAGCGGCGGTCGCAGCAGGGCGGGACGCTGTCCGGCGGCGAGCAGCAGATGCTGGCCATCGGCCGGGCGATGATCGCCGGCCCGCGGCTGATGATGCTCGACGAGCCGACCATGGGCCTGGCCCCGCTCGTCGTCGCGCAGATCATGGACGTCATCCGCGCGGTCAACCGGGCCGGCACGTCGGTGCTGCTCATCGAGCAGAACGCCCGCGCCGCCCTGAAGATCGCCCACCGCGGCTACGTCCTCGACTCCGGCCGGGTCACCCTCAGCGGCTCCGCCGCGCAGTTGCGGGACGACCCGCAGGTGGTCGCGGCATACCTCGGAAAGTAGGCGGGACGAGCAGAGATGGCGCTGGAGACCTATCGGACCGTCGACTACCACACGGCCGGTGAGCCGTTCCGCATCGTCACCGACGGGGTGCCCGACATCCCGGGCGCCACGGTGGCCGACCGCCGGGCGTTCGCCATGAACGACCCTGCGGTGCAGCGGATCCGGGCCCTGCTGTGCAGCGAGCCACGCGGTCACGCCGACATGTACGGCGGCTTCGTCACCCCGCCCGACGACGACGGCGCGGACCTCGGGGTGCTGTTCTGGCACAAGGACGGCTTCTCGACCGCGTGCGGTCACGGCACCATCGCGCTCGGGGTCTGGGCGGTCGAGTCGGGTCGGGTCGGGCGCGTCGACGACGGGTCGGTCGAGGTCACCGTCGACGTGCCCTCCGGGCGGGTCCGGGCCCGGGTCCGGTTCGCGGCGGGTGAGATCGCCGACGTGACGTTCGTCAACGTGCCGAGCTGGGTGCACGCCCGCGGGGTCGAGGTCGACACCCCCGTCGGACGGGTCAGCGTCGACATCGGCTACGGCGGAGCCATGTATGCCGTCCTGCCGGCCGCCGCGGTCGGGCTGCAGGTGCGTCCCGCCGACTACCCCGCGCTCATCGCGGCCGGACGCTCGATCCGCAACGCCCTCAACGCGGCCGGCGCGGCGCAGCACCCCGACGACCCGCGGCTGTCCGGCATCTACGGCACCATCCTCACCAGCCCGGGGGACAGCGGCGACCCGCTGCACCAGCGCAACGTCACCGTGTTCGCCGACGGCGAGGTCGACCGCTCGCCGTGCGGGTCGGGCACCGCCGCCCGGGTCGCGCTGCTGGCCGACAGCGGCGAGTTGGCGCCGGGGCAGGAACTGCGACACGAGTCGATCGTCGGCACCCGGTTCACCGCGCGGGTCGTCGACCGGGTCCGGGTGGACGGCCGGGAGGCCGTCGTGCCCGAGGTGACCGGCGCGGCATACCGGGTGGGGACCTGCGAGTTCACCGTCGACCCCAGGGACCCGGTCGTCCCCGGCTTCGTCCTCCGCTAGCGTGGTGGGTCAAGGAGTTCCGATGATGGCAGCCGACACCGACGGGTTGGGCGCGCTGGAGCTGCCGACCTTCCGAGGCCAGAGCAGTCTGCGGGCCCAGGTGGGTGACGCGCTGCGCGCGCTGCTCGTGTCCGGGCGGATGCGACAGGGCGTCCTCTACTCCGCACCCCAGCTGGCGGCCCGGTTCGGGGTCTCCGCGACCCCGGTCCGTGAAGCGATGCTCGACCTGGTCAGCGAGGGACTGGTCGAGGTGGTGCGCAACAAGGGCTTCCGGGTCACCGAGCTCGACGACGCCCAGCTCGACGCGATGGCCGAGCTGCGGATGCTCATCGAGGTGCCGGTGATGGGCTACGTCGCCAAGGCCTGCACCGGGCAGATCGCCGAAGCGGTCGAGGCGCTGCGGCCGCTCACCACGATCATCACCGACGCCGCCGAACGTCGCGACCTCATCACCTATATCGAGGCGGACACCGAGTTCCACCTGTCCTTCCTTGCGCTGCACGGCAACTCGCACGTGGTGTCGGTGGTCCGGGACCTGCGCTCCCGCGCCCGGCTCTACGGACTGGAGGCGCTGGTCGGCACCGGACTGATGCGCACCATGTGCCAGGAGCACGACCAGATGGTCGAGCTCGCGCTGGCCCGCGACCCGGCGGGCATGCGCCGGATCATGACGCTGCACATCTCGCACGTGCGTTCGGTCTGGGCCGGCCGCGGCCAGGGCTGACGGTGCTGCGGCTCAGCGCTGCCGAGCGGGCCATGCTCGAGGGTGGGCTGGGGCCCGGCGTCGCCCTGGCGATGCGGATCGTCACCGGCCTGGCCCGGGTGCGCGACGCGGCCGAACTCGTGCCGGTCACCGGCGTGCACGTCGACTCGTGTCTCTATCACGGCCGCGCCGGGCTGGACTTCGCGCAGCGCCTGGTCGACCTCGGCGCGCAGGTCCGGGTGCCGACCACGCTCAACGTCGGCAGCCTCGACCTGCTGCACCCGGGCACGGTCCGCGCGGACGCGGCATACCCCGAGGTGCTCACCGCCGGGCGGGCGCTCATGGACGCGTACGCCGCCCTCGGCGCCGCCCCGACGTGGACCTGCGCGCCCTATCAGGTCGGGGCCCGGCCGGGGCTGGGCGAACACGTCGCCTGGGCCGAGTCCAACGCCATCGTCTTCGCCAACTCGGTGCTCGGGGCGCGGACCGACCGCTACGGCGACTTCCTCGACATCTGCGCCGCGGTGACCGGGGTGGCGCCGCGGGCGGGCTTCCACCTCGACGAGCACCGCTTGGCGGGCCTGGTCCTGGACCTGTCGTCGGTGCCGGCCTCGTGGTGGGATGACACGTCGTGGTGGGCGGTGCTCGGGGTCGTCGTCGGCGAGGCCGCGCAGGAGGCGGTGCCGGCGCTGGTCGGGCTGCCTGCGGCGGCCGGCTCGGAGGACGCCCTCAAGGCGCTCGGCGCCGCAGCCGCGTCGTCGGGGGCGATCGGCCTGTTCCACGCGGTCGGCATCACCCCGGAGGCCCCGACCCTGGACGCCGTCGCCGACCCTGGGCTGCCCGAGGTCCGGGTCACCGCAGCGGACCTGCGCGCGACGCGAGCACGACTGTGCACCACCGGATCCGGTCCGGTCGATGCGGTCTGCGTCGGCACCCCGCACGCCTCGCTGGCCGAGTTGGGCCGGCTCGCCGACGCGGTAGGCCGCGACGGGCGCGGGGTGGCCCCCGGGGTTCAGGCGGTCGTCTCGACGAGCCGGGGGGTGCTCGCCGTGGCCGGCGCCGCGGCCGCCACGCTGCGGGAGGCGGGCTGGCAGGTCGTGGTCGACACCTGCACCTATGTCACCCCGATCCTGCGGCCCGGCACCCGGGTCGTCGTGACCAACTCGGGCAAGTGGGCGCACTACGCCCCGGCGAACATCGGGGTCGACGTCGTGCTGGCCGGGCTCGCCGAGTGCGTCGCCGCGGCGGCCGACGGGCGGGTGGTCGTCGATGGCTGAGCCGGGGGGAGTGCTGGGGTCCATCGCCGCGCGGCCGCAGACCCGTGGGGTCGCCGCCGGGCCGGTCGTGGCGCTGGCCGGTCCGTTGTCCTTCTGGGGCGGGGTCGACCACTCCGGCACCGTCGTCGGCGCTCACCACCCGGACCGGGGCCGGTCGCTCGCCGGGGCGGTGCTGGTCATGACCGTGGGCCGCGGCTCGAGTTCGAGCTCGAGCGTGCTCGCCGAGCTGATCCGGGCCGGCCACGCGCCGGCCGCCATCGTGCTGACCCGGCCCGACCCGATCATCGCGCTCGGCTGCCTGGTCGCCGCCGAGCTCTACGACCTGGCGGTCCCGGTCGCCACCGTGCCGGACGCGGCGCTGCCCGTCGTGGCGCTGTGGTCGCACGCCCGGGTGGAGTCCGACCCCGACGCCGGCATCGCGACGGTCTCCCGCCGCCGCGCCTAGCCGGGTTCGTCGGGGCGCCGGTTGGCGGGGATCGGGGACGATCGGCGACGTGCTGGTGTGGGTGATCGACCCCGATCTTGCGCGGGGCGCCCGGCTGGCGGGGATCGGGGACGATCGGCGACGTGCTGGTGTGGGTGATCGACCCCGATC
>CAZYHR010000044.1:0-24245 GCA_964647395.1 uncultured Intrasporangiaceae bacterium
AGACGGCCACGGCCAGCGCGCGCTTGGCGACGTCCTGGCCGACCACGTAGTTGCCGAGGAAGTCGAAGATCTCGCGCGGCTTGGGCAGCTCGTCCAGGCCCAGGTCGGAGGACTCGGCGAGTTCCTCCTCGATGATCTCGTTGCACAGATCGATGCACTCGTCGCAGATGTAGACACCCGGCCCCGCGATGAGCTTCTTGACCTGCTTCTGGCTCTTGCCGCAGAAAGAGCACTTGAGCAGGTCGCTGCCCTCACCCATCCGTGAAGCCACGTGTGCCGTCCTCCTGCCCGCCGGCTCGCGCCGGATTGCCCGAACCTGTGCGCGACGCTACCTGGCCAGAGGCGCCGACGCTCCCTATTACACGCGAGGAATCGGCTCACGTCCTGCTTGTCCGCTCACAGCGCACAAGCCCTCGACCCGATCAGCGCACGACCTGTGGGCGCGCTCGGTGCCCTCCCTCCGTGGCACCGCGCGCCCCGAGGATAGGACGGTCCCAGGACCCGATCATGACGCCGCGTCCGCCGGTTTCGTCCCCTGGCACCCTCGACAGCGGTATGCCGCCCGCGACCGGCGCGCGGGCGGCATACCGGAGCGGGTGGCCGGCGGCGGGCCGGCTACTTCTGCGCGGACGCCTTGCGCGAGGCCAGCACCTCGTCGATGAGGCCGTACTCCTTGGCCGCGTCCGCCGACAGGATCTTGTCGCGCTCGATGTCCTGGCGGACCGACTCGACCGGCCGGCCGGTGTGCTTGGCGACGGTCTCCTCGAGCCACTCGCGCATCCGGATGATCTCGTTGGCGTGGATCTCCAGGTCGGAGGCCATGCCGCCGGTGCCCTCGATCGCCGGCTGGTGGATGAGCACCCGGGCGTTGGGCAGCGCGAACCGCTTGCCCGGGGCGCCGGCCCCGAGCAGCACCGCCGCCGCCGAGGCCGCCTGGCCGATGACGAAGGTCTGCACATCCGGCCGGATGTACTGCATGGTGTCGTAGATCGCCGTCATGGCCGTGAACGAGCCGCCCGGGCTGTTGATGTACATGAGGATGTCGCGGTCCGGGTCCTGCGACTCCAGCACGATGAGCTGGGCGATGATGTCGTCGGCCGACGCGTCGTCGACCTGGACGCCGAGGAAGATGATGCGGTCCTCGAACATCTTGGTGTACGGGTCCAGGCGCTTCATGCCGTAGGACGTGCGCTCCTCGAACTGCGGGAGGATGTAGCGCGCGGACGGGCCCGGCACCTGCAGGCGGCCCATGGGGGTGTAGGTCATCTTCGGATCTCTCGGCTCTCTGCTCGGTTGGGCCGTCACTCGGTGACCGGGTTGTCGGCCGGCCGGCCCGCGCTCTCGGCCCGCTCGACGACGTGGTCGACGAACCCGTAGTCCTTGGCCTCGGTCGCCGTGAACCACCGGTCGCGGTCGGAGTCCTTGGTGATCTGCTCGACGGACTGACCGGTGTGCTCGGCGATGAGCTCGGCCATCTGCTTCTTGATGTGCAGCAGTTGCTCGGCCTGGATCTTGATGTCCGAGGCGGTGCCGCCGATGCCGCCGGACGGCTGGTGCATCATGACCCGCGCGTGCGGAGTCGCGTAGCGCTTGCCGGGCGTGCCGGCCGACAGCAGGAACTGGCCCATCGAGGCCGCCATGCCCATCGCCACGGTCGCCACGTCGCAGGGCACCCACTTCATCGTGTCGAAGATCGCCATGCCCGCCGTCACCGAGCCGCCGGGGCTGTTGATGTAGAGCCAGATGTCCTTGGTCGGGTCCTCCGCGGCCAGCAGCAGCATCTGCGCGCAGATGGCGTTGGCGTTCTCGTCGCGGACCTCCGAGCGCAGGAAGATGATGCGCTCACGCAGGAGGCGGTTGTAGATGTGGTCGTCCAGGCCGCCCATCTGGGGCTCGGCAGCCATGACGACCTCGTGCGGCTGGCTCACGTGGTGCTCCATCTCGAGTGTCGATGTGTCACCGACCCTAACGTCCGGCTCACGCACCGCACTCCCGGTAGGCCGCGTGTTCGCCGTCAGCGCACATGCTCGTTGGCCGGCCCGGCTCGGCGCGCTCCCTGGTGGCTCGGTCACCGACTGGGCGCAGGGCGGCGGACGGCGGGCAGCACGGCCAGCGCGAGGACGGCACCGGCGCCGACCAGCAGCAGCGAGCGCAGCACACCGACGTGGTCGCCGAGGAATCCGAGGGCCGGCGGGCCGATGAGGAACGCGGCATACCCGATGGTCGACACGACGCTGACCCGCGCGGCCGCCCGCTCGGGCTCGTCGGCGCCCGCGGACATGCCCACCGGGAAGCCCAGGCTCGCCCCGATCCCCCACAGCGCCGCGCCGGCGAACGCCGGCCCCGGCCCGCCGAAGACGACCAGCAGGGCACCGACGACCGCAAGCACGAACAGCACCCGCAGCACCGCGACCCGGCCGTAGCGGTCCAGCCAGCGGGTGCCGGCCAGTCGCCCGGCGGTCATCGCGGCGAGGAACGTCGCGAACCCCAGCACCCCGGCCCACTCGGGCAGGTGGTGCCCCTCGACCAGCGCCACGGCCAGCCAGTCGTTGGCGGTCCCTTCGGTGAACGCGGCGACGAGCACGACCACCCCGATGAGCAGGGTCCGCGGCTCGGTCCACGCCGACGCCAGACCGGGGCCGGCGGGGGTGGGCGCCGCCCCGTCGGCCGGTGCCGCCGACTCGGCGCGCCGGGGCAGGAACCGCCGGGTCGCCCACCCGGCCCCGGCCACCGACAGCGAGCACACGACCAGCAGGTGCGCCAGGATCGGTATGCCGCCCGCGGTCACCGCCGCGCCGGCCAGCGCCGCGGCGGCCGTGCCGCGGCTGAAGGCGGCGTGGAAGTGCGGCATGACGGTGCGGCCCAACCGCCGCTCGACGGTCGCGCCCTCGAGGTTCATCGCCACGTCCCAGATGCCGATGGCGAAGGTCGCGACGAACAACGCGACGACCAGCAGCCACCGGGACTGCAGCACGTCGACGGCCACCCCGACGAACACGAAACCACCGGCCGCGACGACCGTGCCGGCGAACACCGTGCGGCGCGCACCGATCCGGTGCGCCACCCAGCCCGCGGTGGGCAGGCCGACGACGGACCCGAGGGTGCCGCCGAGCAGGGTGAGGCCCAACTCGCCCGGGGTGAGGTCGAGGATGACCTTGATCTGCGGGATGCGCGAGGCGAAGGTCGCGAACATCATCCCCGCGAGCGCGAAGACGGCGAAGACACCCAGCCGGGCCGAGTGCGTCGACGGGTCGGGACGACCCGGCACGCTAGCGGGCGTCGCCCGCGCTGTCGCTCGGGTCGACCGAGTCGGCACTGTCCACCGAATCGGCACTGTCCACCGAATCGGCACTGTCCACCGAATCGGCACTGTCCACCGAGTCGGCGCTGTCCACCGAGTCGGCTTCGTCGTCCAGTTCGGCGAGGTCCTGCTCGGTCAGCGCGCCGGGGCCGCGCACCGCCTCGAGGTCCACCGGGGCGCCGTTGGAGTCGGTGACGGTGGCCTGCTCGAGCACCGATGCGAGCGCCTTGCGCCGCGCAACCTCGCCGACCATGGCCGGGATCTGACCCTGCTCGTCGATCGTCTGCGCGAACTGGCCGGGGTCCATGCCGTATTGCTGGGCGGCCATGACGAGGTATTCGATGATCTCGGGCTGCTCGACCCGGATCTCGTTCTTCTCGGCGATGGCGTCGAGCAGGAACTGCGCCCGCAGCGCCTTGCGGGTGTCGGTGTCCACCTCGGCGCGGTGCTCGTCGTCCTCGAGCCGGCCCTCGCCCTCGAGGTGGTGGTGCACCTCGTGCTCGACGACCGAGTCGGGCACCGGCACGTCGACCACCTCCAGCAGCGCCTCCAGGATCTTGTCGCGCGCGGCCAGGCCCTGCTCGTAGCGCTTGGCGCGCTCGATCTCGGTGACCAGCCCGGCGCGCAACTCGGCCAGGGTGTCGTGCTCGGAGGCCAGCTGGGCGAAGTCGTCGGACAGCGGGGGCAGCTCGCGTTCCTTGACCGCTTGGACGGTGACCGTGCACTCGGCCTCCCGGCCGGCGTGGTCGCCGCCGGCCAGCGGCGCGGAGAACTGCTTGGTCTGGCCGGCCGACACCCCGACCAGCGCCTCGTCCATGCCCTCGAGCATGTTGCCCGAGCCGACCTCGTAGGAGACGCCGGTGACGCTGTCGATCTCCTCGCCGTCGATCTGGGCCGTCAGGTCGATGGTGACGAAGTCGCCCTCCTGGGACGCCCGCTCGACCGGACGCAGGGTGCCGAAGCGCTCGCGCAGGGTCTGCAGCCGATCGTCGACGTCGGCGTCGGCGACCTCGACGGCGTCGACGGTCACCGCGATCGTCGAGAAGTCGGGCAGCTCGATGTCCGGGCGGCGGTCGACCTCGGCGGTGAAGCGCAGCGCGGTGTCGCCGTCGACCGGGACCTCGGTCACCTCGACCTGCGGCTGGCCGAGCGGCCGCACCTGGTGCTCCTCGAGGGCCTGTCCGTAGAACTGCGGCAGGGCCTCGTTGACGGCCTCCTGCAGCACCGCCCCCCGGCCGAGCCGCTGGTCGATGATCCGCGGCGGCACCTTGCCCCGCCGGAAGCCCGGCACCTGGATCTGCTGGCCGATGGTCTGGTAGGCCGCGTCGAGGCTCGGCTTGAGCTCCTCGTAGGGGACCTCGACGGTCAGCTTGACCCGGGTCGGGCTGAGGGTCTCGACAGCGCTCTTCACGTGCGTGCTCTCCAACGTCAGGGGTAGGCCGCCCGGTCCGGTCACGGGGCATGGCGGCGTGGGGTGAATCCGGCCCATGCTATCGGCCGCCCGCCCGGCCACCCAATTGCGGCGAAGGCGAGCGCGGCGACTACGCTGGGGGGCCGGGCCGCCCGGCGGCCGCGCGCGGGCGTAGCTCAATGGTAGAGCCCCAGTCTTCCAAACTGGCTACGCGAGTTCGATTCTCGTCGCCCGCTCCACCCGCCGGGCGGCCACCACGGGGTATGGCGCAGTTTGGTAGCGCGTCCGCTTTGGGAGCGGAAGGCCGTCGGTTCGAATCCGGCTACCCCGACCGAGACCGTCGCCGGTCACCGGCCCGCCGGTCGCCGCAGCACGAGGTCGATGGCCGGCCGACCCGCCGCCAGGCCCTTGGCCTCGTAGCCCGCCACCGGCCGCCACCACGGCCGCGGCGCGGCCAGCGCCAACCAGCCGCCGTGGCGAGCGACCTGCTCGCGGACCCACGCGGCGTACCCGCTCTGGTCGGTCGCGACGCGGATCTCCCCGCCCGGCACGAGGATCCGGTCGAGCAGGTCGAGGGTCGGCGCGCTGACGAAGCGGCGCCGGGCGTGCCGGGTCTTGGGCCACGGGTCGGGGAAGAACAGGTGCACCGCGTCGATCGACCCGGCCGGCACCGCCGCCAGCAACGGCACCGCGTCGCCCAGGTGCACCGACAGGTTGGTCCGGCCCTGTTCGACGGCGGCCGCGGCGAGCCGAGCCACCCCTGGGGGGTGCACGTCGCAGGCCACCAGGTGGTGCCCCGGGTATGCCGCGGCATACCCGAGCGCGGCGGCGCCGTGACCGCAGCCCACCTCGACGACGACCCGCTCGGGCCGACCGAGAGTCCCTGGTGGGGTGAGAACCGTTGCGGGAGTGGCCAATCCAGGCACCAGCCCGGCCAGCCGCGACTCGGTGAGCGCGGACCGTCGGCCCCGCCGGGCGTGAAAGGTGCGCACCCGCGTCCGGTCCGGACCGGCCGGCCCGGCGGCGGTCACGAGCGCCAGATCAGCACGACCGCGCGGTCGTCGCTCTCGCCCGCGGTGGCGCCGGACACGAGTTTGGCGGCGCCGCCGCGGAATCCGTCGCGGACCAGCCGCTCGGCCGAGCCGGTCAGCCGGTCGGCACCGAGCGCCAGGTCGTGGCCCGGCGCCTCGACGACCCCGTCGGTGTAGATCACCAGGGCGTCGCCACGCTGCAACTCGCCGCACCGGCGCGGGTAGGAGGGTTGGTCCAGGATGCCCAGGGCCGGTCCGCCGACCGACTGCAGTTGGCTCCACAGCCCGGAGCCGGCGGTGAAGTGCAGCGGCGGCGGGTGGCCGGCGTTGCCGATGCAGAACTGTCCGGTCTGCAGGTCGAGGGCCAGGTGCACCGCGGTGGCGAACCCCTCCTGCCAGCCCTCGCGGATCAGGTAGCTGTTGGCGGCCTCGAGCAGCCGGGCGCGCTCGACCTGACCGAGCAGCCCACCGATCGCGCCGGAGAGCAGCAGCGAGCGGGTGCCCGCCCCGCGGCCCTTGCCGGAGATGTCGACCAGCACGAGTTGCAGCGAACGCCCGTCCGGGGACATCGAGGTGACCAGGAAGTCCCCGGAGAACTTGTCCCCGTAGGCCGCGTGGATGACCGACTCGCCGTGCCAGCCGGCCGGCAGGGCGGGCATCTCGCCGAGCTCGCGCAGCCGGTCGCGCAGCGAGACGAGCATGTCCTCGCCGTCGTTGCCCAGGACCCCGAGCCGGTCGCGCGAGATCGTCCGGTAGAACATCAGCACCGCCACCAGGGCCAGCGCCCCGATGGTCATGAAGGTCATCGTCGTCCAGCCCCGGTAGTTGAAGCCGACGTGGGTCAGGCAGGCGGCATAGACCAGGCAGACGGCGACGAACTGCTTGGGGCGCAACAGCAGTCCCGCGACGACGATGAGCGGCGCGAAGCTCGACCACGGCACCTGGGTGGGCCATTCGCTGAGCACCACGGTCAGCAGCAGGCCCGGCAGGCCGAAGGCGATGACCGGCAGGGCCGGCGTGAGTCGCCAGAAGCCACCGTGCCGGCGCAGGTAGCGGGCCAACTGCGTGGTGCGCCGGCGGGCCAGGACGCCGGAGGCGCTGTGCGCGGTCATGGTCGGCTGGTCACTCGGGCGGCAGGGTGCCGTCCAGCTCGAACTCGGTGACCATCGCCAGCCGCCGAGCGTGCCGGTCCACGCCGGAGAAACTCGTGGCCAGGAAGGCGTCGACGATGGCCTTGCCCGCCTCGATCTCGGTGAACCGGCCGCCCAGCGCGATGACGTGGGCGTCGTTGTGCTGCCGCGCCAGTCGGGCCAACTCGGCGTTGCCGCCGTAGGCGGCTCGGATGCCGGGCACCTTGTTGGCGGCGATCAGTTCGCCGTTGCCGGACCCGCCGAGCACGACCCCGAGCGAGCCCATCTCCTGCGCCACCGCCAGGGCGGCTCGCAGGACGAACACCGGATAGTCGTCTTCGGCGTCGTAGTCATAGGGCCCGTGGTCGACGACGTCGTGCCCCTGTCCCGACAGGTGCTCGACGAGGGCACGGTGCAACTCGTATGCCGCGTGGTCTCCCCCGATGTGGACGCGCATCCTGGCCTGCAGCTCTCTTCTGGTGTGTCCGACGCTTGGCTAGCGCTGGTGCATATTGTGCGTCCTGGGCCGGGCCACGTCCACCCCTGCCGCACGGTCGGCGGATGCGACGACCGAGGACGGGACGCTCAGTCGAAGATCGGGTCCACCGTCCGGGTCCGCTTGAGCTCGAAGAAGCCGGGCGTGCCGGCGACCAGGACACAGCCGTCCCAGAGCCGGCCGGCCGCCTCGCCCTTCGGCGCGGGGCTGACCACCGGGCCGAAGAAGGCGACCTCGCCGACGGCGACGATCGGTGTCCCCACGTCGGTGCCGACCAGCGAGATCCCGCGGCGGTGGCTGCGCCGCAGCGCGGCATCCCACTTCTTCTGGTGGGCGGCCTTGGCCAGCTCGGCCGGCAGCCGGCACTCGGCCAGCGCCTCGGCGATCACCTGGTCGAAGTCCTTCATCCGGCCCAGGTGGATGCGGGTGCCCATCGCGTCGTACAGCCGTTTGACGACCCGGTCGCCGTGCAGTTGCTGGGCGGCGATGATGACCCGCACGGGGCCCCAGGCGCGGTCCATGAGCGCCCGGTAGCCGGGGTCGAGTTCGCGGCCGGCGTTGAGGACCGCCAGGCTCATCACCGACCAGGTGATCCGCACCGGCCGGATCTGCTCGACCTGCATGAGCCAGCGAGAGGTCATCCAGGCCCACGGGCACACCGGGTCGAACCACATCTCGACGGCCTGGCGCCGAACGCGGGGTCGGCGGGTCGCGGCGCCGGTGCCCGCGGTCGACGAGGCGGCGGCGGTCTTGGTGCGGGTGGTCGTCGTGGCTCGGGGCGTCATGGCGGCGATTCTGCCAGTGACCGACCCCCGGGGACGGCCGGTGGCAGGATGGGGCAACCCGTTCTTCGCGAAGGAGCGCCACCGTGCCCGGAACCAACCTCACCCGCGACGAGGCGGCCACCCGCGCCGCGTTGCTCGAGGTGGACAGCTATGACGTGGTCCTGGACCTGTCGGATCCGGGCCCGACCTTCCGGACCACGACGACCGTGCGCTTCCGGGCCAACACCCCCGGCGCCACGACCTTCATCGACTTCGTCGGCGAGGCGGTCGACTCGATCCGGCTCAACGGCACCCGGTTGGCGGCGGCCACCGCCTACGCCGACAGCCGGATCACGCTGCCCGACCTGGCGGCCGACAACACCCTGGTCGTCGAGGCGGTCGGCCGGTACACCAACTCGGGTGAGGGGCTGCACAAGTTCGTCGACCCGGTCGACGACGAGGTCTACCTCTACAGCCAGTTCGAGGTCCCCGACTCGCGGCGCGTCTTCGCCGTCTTCGAGCAGCCGGACCTCAAGGCGACCTTCGCCTTCACCGCCACGGTCCCCGAGCACTGGGTCGTCGTGTCCAACCAGCCGGCCCCGATGCCGATGCCGACCGGCGACGGCCGGGCCACCTGGTCGTTCGAGCCGACGCCGCGGCTCTCGTCCTACGTCACGGCACTGTGCGCCGGGCCCTACGAGGTGCGCCACGACGCCTTCGAGGGCCGGGCCGGCACCGTGCCGCTGGCCATCTACAGCCGCCGGTCGCTCACCGAGTACGTCGACCACGACAACCTCTTCGACCTGACCAAGCGGGGCTTCACGTTCTTCGAGCACGAGTTCGACTGGCCCTATCCATTCGCCAAGTACGACCAGCTCTTCGCGCCGGAGTACAACGCGGGTGCCATGGAGAACGCCGGGCTGGTGACGATCACCGAGATCTACGTCTTCCGCGGGCAGGCACCCGAGCCGCTGGTCGAGCGTCGCGCGCTGACCGTGCTGCACGAGCAGGCGCACATGTGGTTCGGCGACCTGGTGACGATGCGCTGGTGGGACGACCTGTGGCTCAACGAGTCCTTCGCCGAGTGGGCGTCGTCGGTCTCGCAGGCCGAGGCCACCCGGTGGCGGGAGGCCTGGACGACCTTCCACTCGCACGAGAAGACCTGGGCCTATCAGCAGGACCAGCAGGCCGACACCCACCCGGTCTACGCGGACATGCGCGACCTCAACGACGTCGCGGTCAACTTCGACGGCATCACCTACGCCAAGGGTGGTTCGGTCCTCAAGCAACTGGTCGCCTACGTCGGTCGCGAGGCCTTCGTCGCGGGCCTGCGCGCCTACTTCCGGGCCCACGCGTGGGGCAACACGTCAATGGACGACCTGTTCCGCGAGCTCGAGACGGCCTCGGGGCGGGACCTGTCCGACTGGGCCACCCGCTGGCTACGCACCGCCGGGGTCAGCACCTTGAGCATCGACCTGCAGACCGACGACCGGGGCACCATCACCTCGGCCGCGATGGTCCAGACGGCCGCGCCCGAGCACCCCACGCTGCGCCCGCACCGGCTGGGCATCGGCCGCTACCAGCTCGTCGACGGCCGGCTGGTGCTCGTCGGCAGCCACGAGGTCGACATCGACGAGGCCCGCACCGAGCTGCCCGAGCTGGTCGGCCTGCCCCGCCCCGACCTGCTGCTGCCCAACGACGGCGACCTCACCTACGCCCGGATCCGGCTCGACGAGCGCTCCCTCGCGACCGTCCTCGGGCGGCCGAAAGCCTTGCAGGACAGCCTGGCCCGCAGTCTGGTCATCGGCTCGCTGTGGGAGCTGACCCGGGACGGTGAGCTGTCCCCGCACGCCTTGCTCGACCACCTGCTGGGGGTCGTGCCGGTCGAGGAGCACCCGACCGTGCTGCGGACCATCCTGCAGACCACCAAGCAGATCCCGTCGATGGTGCAGGCCACCGTCAACTGGTTCCTGCCCGCCGACCAGCGCGCCGCCGCCCGGGCGCGCACCGTCGACGTGCTGCGCCGCTGCATCGACACGGCCACCCCCGGCAGCGACAAGCAGCTGCAGCTGTTCACCGCATACGCCACCCTGGCCACCGACCCGAGCGACACCGCCCGCATCCGGGCCGCCCTCGACGGCAGCCAGCCCGTCTACGGCCTGGCCATGGACCAGGACCTGCGCTGGACCGTGCTGCAGGGCCTGGCGGCGGCGGGCGCCGTCGACGCGGCACGCATCGACGACGAACTGCAGCGCGACCCGTCGGTCGCCGGCCGGGAGAAGGCCCTGGCGGCCCGGGCCGCCCTGCCCACCCCCGAGGCCAAGGCCGCGGCGTGGCGGCTGGCGATCGAGCAGGACGGCCAGACCAACGCCGCGACCGAGCACCTGGGCAAGGGTTTCCGGCGCGCCAACGACGCCGACCGGCTGCTCGGCCCGTATCTCGACCGCTTCCACGACATGCTCCTGCCGGTGTTCACCAGCCGGTCGTTCGCGATCGGCGAGCGGGCGGTCAAGTACTTCTATCCCCTCGACCTGGCCAGCGTCGAGTTGCGCGACCGGACCCGGCGCTGGCTCGACGAGCACCCCGACGCGCCGGCCGGCCTGCGCCGGCTGGTCATCGAGCAGTTGAGCCTGGTCGAGGTCGCGGTGCGAGCCCAGCAGAATGCCGGCCAGGGGTGACCGCTGCGCCACCGGCCCGGGCCGCCGCGATCTGGGAGCAGGTCGAGCCCCACCTCGCCGACGCCGGCCGGGTCCTCGCGATCCTCGTCCTGGCGCTGCTGGCGCGCTGGCTGCTGCACCGGACGATCACCCGCGTGGTGCGCACCGCGGTCGCGCGCCACGCCGACCGGGCCCGGGTGCTGCCCGGGGTCGCCGGCCGGATCCTCGCCGACGCCAGCGGCATCGCCCACGCACGCTACGCCCAGCGCACCCAGACCATGGGAGCGGTGTTGCGCAGCACCGTGACCATCGTCGTCAGCACCATCGCCGGGTTGACCGTGCTGGCCACCCTCGGCGTGCCGCTGGCTCCGCTGCTGGCTTCCGCCGGGGTCGGCGGGGTGGCGCTGGGCTTCGGCGCGCAGAGCCTGGTCAAGGACTTCCTGTCCGGCATCTTCATGATCATCGAGGACCAGTACGGTGTCGGCGACGTCGTCGACACCGGCGAGGTCGTCGGCACGGTCGAGGACGTCACCCTGCGGGTCACCCGGCTGCGCGACGTCACCGGCGTCGTGTGGTACGTCCGTAACGGCGAGATCCTGCGGATCGGTAACCGGTCGCAGGGCTGGTCCACGGCCACCGTCGACGTGCCGATCGCGTTGAGCGAGAACCTCACCCGCGCCCAACAGGTGCTGCAGGAGGCCGTCGACGCACTGGCCGACGCCGACGAGCGGGTGCTGGACTCGCCCACGGTCACCACCGAGTCGATGACCGGCGGGGTCATCGTGCTGCGGGTGACGGCGCGGTGCGCCGCCACCGAGAACATCGGCGTGCAGCGCGCCATCCGGGACCGCGCCAAGACGGCCCTGGACACCGCCGGCATCGCCCTGGCCGGGCCGGCGCTGGGCACCTGGGGAGGCGGGATATGAGCGAGGCACAGACCTTCTACGAAGCGATCGGCGGACACGAGACGTTCGTCCGACTGGTCGCCGAGTTCTACCGCGGGGTCGCCGACGACCCGCCGCTGCGCGCCATCTATCCCGAGTCGGACCTCGGCCCCGCCGAGGAGCGGCTGCGGATGTTCCTCGAGCAGTACTGGGGTGGGCCGCCGACCTATTCGCAGCGCCGCGGACACCCGCGCCTGCGGATGCGCCACGTCCCCTATGCGGTGACGCCCGAGCAACGCGACCGCTGGCTCAAGCACATGCTGGCCGCCGTCGCGTCGCTGGGTCTGGACGAGGCGGCCGAGGCGACCCTGGTCGACTATCTCGTCCGGGCGGCATACATGCTGGTCAACGCGCCCTCCGAGACCGGGGGCCCGGCGGAGGTCTGATCCCGTGCCCGCTGACCTGACCCGACCCGAGGACTCACCGCACGACGACTGGTGGGTCGACGCGGTGACCTATCAGGTCTATCCGCGCTCCTTCGCCGACTCCGACGGCGACGGGCTGGGCGACCTGCCCGGCGTCCTCGCGCGACTGCCCTACCTGGCCGACCTGGGCGTGGACGCGATCTGGCTCTCACCGTGCTTCGTGTCCCCGCAGCACGACGCCGGCTACGACGTCGCCGACTACCGGCGGATCGATCCGCGGTTCGGCAGCCTCGCCGACCTGGACGCCCTGCTGGCCGGTGCCGACGCCCTGGGCCTGCGGGTGCTGCTCGACCTGGTGCCCAACCACTCCAGCAGTGAACACCCTTGGTTCCAGGGCGCGTTAGCTGCCGCGCCGGGCTCACCGGAGCGGGCCCGCTATGTGTTCCGGGACGGTCGCGGGCCGCGCGGCGAACGGCCGCCGAACAACTGGCGCTCGGTCTTCGGCGGGCCGGCGTGGACCCGGGTCGGTGGCGGCGATGCCGGGCCGGCGCAGTGGTATCTGCACCTGTTCGACGCGACCCAGCCGGACTTCGACTGGACCAACCCGCAGGTGCGCGCCGAGTTCGAGGACATCCTGCGGTTCTGGCTGGACCGCGGCGTCGCCGGCTTCCGCATCGACGTCGCGCACGGTCTGGTCAAGGCCGACGGCCTGCCGGACGCGACCCTGCCGCAGCAGGTGCTGGCCGGGATCGAGGGCCAGGCCGAGCCGGTGCCGACCCACCTGACCCCGTACTGGGACCAGGACGGGGTGCACGAGATCTACCGCAGTTGGCGCACCGTGCTGGACTCCTACCCCGGCCCCCGGCGGATCCTCGTCGCCGAGGCCTGGGTGTGGCCGCCCGAGCGGATGGCCCGCTATCTGCGGCCCGACGAGATGCACCAGAGCTTCGCCTTCGACCTGCTCGAATCACCTTGGCTGGCAACCGAGCTGCGCCAGGCCATCGACGACACGCGGCGCTCGATGGCAGGCGTCGGCGCACCGTGCACCTGGGTGCTGTCCAACCACGACGTGGTGCGGCACGCGACCCGCTACGGGCTGGACCAGCACCGGCGCCGGCCGCACGGGATCCGCGCCGGCGACCTCCAGCCCGACGCCGCGCTCGGCCTGCGTCGAGCCCGGGCCGCGACGCTGCTGCTGCTCGGGCTGCCGGGCGCGGCCTACCTCTACCAGGGCGAGGAACTCGGTCTGCCCGAGCACACGACGCTGCCCGACGCGCTGCGCCAGGACCCGGCCTTCCGGCGCACCGGCGGCGCGGAGGCCGGCCGGGACGGCTGCCGGGTGCCGATGCCCTGGGCCGCCGAGGCCCCCGGCCTGGGCTTCTCCCCCACCGGCCGCACCTGGTTGCCGCAACCACCGGCGTATGCCGCGCTCGCCGCGGATCGGCAGACGGGC
The DNA here is from genome assembly GCA_964647395.1 of uncultured Intrasporangiaceae bacterium. Classification (GTDB taxonomy): domain Bacteria; phylum Actinomycetota; class Actinomycetes; order Actinomycetales; family Dermatophilaceae; genus Phosphoribacter. The sequence continues at coordinate 13,553 of CAZYHR010000044.1, forward strand.
GTGGCCGGCTCGACGCTCGAGCTCTATCGGAGCGCGCTGCGGTTGCGCCGCGAGCTGGGTCTGGGGCGCGGCAGCCTGGCCTGGCTGCCGGCGCCACCCGGCGGGCTGGCCTGGCGGGTCACCGGCCCCACCGGCGCGCTGGTGGACGCGGTGGTCAACCTCGGCCCGGACCCGATCGCGCTGCCCACGGGCCGGCCGGTGCTCGTCTCGTCGGAGCGGCTCGAGTGGGTCGGCGCGACCTGCCTGCTGCCCGTCGACACCGCCGTCTGGCTCGCCGGGTGACCGGCTCGGTCCGGGCCTGTGGATAACCTCGGACGGTTGTCGGCCGGGCGGCGTACGGTGCGGTCATGCAGATCCGAGTCCAGCCCGACGAGGTCGTCGCCGCCGGCTCCCGCCTGGCCGGCGACGGCGCCCTGCTGCAAGCGCTGGCGACGCTCGTCGAGGTGACCGAGCGCGGGTCCGGCCCCGCGACGGGCAGCCCCGCGCTCGCCGCCGAGACGGCCAGGTTGCGCACCGCCGTGTCGAGTGCGCTGCGCCGCGCCGGTCAGGCCACCGACGCCGTGTCCACCGGCCTGGTCCGGGGCGGCCGGGCCTATGCCGACGCCGAGGATCGCGCCCGGGTCATGGGGCGGTGGCGCCATGGTGGTTGACCTGGACGGCGTCCTGCCGCTGCCCGCCGGGTCCGCCGAGGCCGTGGCCGGGGCCGCGACGACGTGGCGCCAGGTGACCGGGCGACTCGGCGACGCGGTGATCCTGCGCACCGGACCGGCGGACCTGGCCCGGTCGTGGTCGGGAGCGGCCGCCGCGGCCGCGCAGGGGGATGCCGAGGTCGCCGCGGCCGCCTGTCGCCTGATCGGCGCCGCCCTGGGCGGCGCGGTCGCAGGTCTGGAGTCCTGCGCGGTGGCCCTGCGCAGCGCCCGGGCCGCCGTCGACGGGCTGCGGCTCGAGTGGAGTGCCGCCCAGGCCCGGCACCGGGCGGCCCAGGGCAGCGGCGACCTGGCCGCCCGGGTCGAGGCCGACCGGGCCTGGGCGGCCGAGCGGGCCCGGCTGCTCGGCCGGCATCGCGCGACGATGACCGCCCTCGAGCAGGCCCAGCTGGCGGCGGCCGGCGTGGTCGCCGCATGCTGCACCGACCTGCTCGCCGCCCTGGGCGCGCGGCGGCCCGAGCAGGTCGGCGCCGCGCTGCTGGCCCGGCTGCCGCACACCGGGGGCGAACTGGTCACCCGGGCCGTGGTGGCGGCCGGGGGATCGCTCGACGGGCTCGACGTCGAGAGCGCGGCGGTCCTCTACGCCCTCGCCGACGAGGTGACCGATCCGGTGGTCGCGTCGGCCCTGCTGACGGCGTTGCCCCCCGACCGGCTGATGGACGTCACGCTGCGCCTGGTCCGGGCTCGCGAGGCCGCGGCCACGGGTCTGCCACCCGATCCGGCGCGGCGTGCTCGCGCGCAGCGGGCGCTGCAGATCCTCGGGGTGGCCCTGGCGACCGCGGCCGACCCGGCGGCGGCGCACGGCGTCGATGACGCCACCGCCCGCCGGCTGGCCGGGTGGCGCGGGCGTTGGCTCGGGGCGCTCGCGGCCTCGGCCGGCCGGGACCACGGCTTCCCCGACCGTCCCGCGGTGCTCGGTGCCGACCTGCAGGCCACCCTGCTCGCGGCGTCGCGGGCCGCCATCTCGACGATCTCCCCGGGACGCGACTACGCGGCGACCGTCGGCCCGGCCATCGTCGCCGCCGACGCCGCCCGCCGGCCCTGGTCACCGCCGGCCGTCGAGGCCGGCTACCAACCGGTGCGGCCGCCCGAGCCCCCCGAGGACGCCGTGGCGAGCCTGCTGACCAGCCTGCGCGGCGACCCGGGCGCGGCCCAGGCGCTGCTGCTGGCCCCGCTCGGCGACCGGCGCGTGGTCGACCGGCTGGTCGTCCGGTCGGTGCTCGATCAACCGCCGCGCACCGGTCACCTCGATGAGCTGACGCAGGTGCTGCGGGAGTGCGCGACCAGCCGCGGGCGGGACGGCGCCGAGGTGGCCTCGCTGTTCCTCGACGCCGTCACCCGGCTCCAGCAGGTGCTCCCCGGTCTGGACCCCAACGAGGCGCTGGCGCTGCATCGCTCCCTGGCGCGCCTCGCCCCGGTGACCGGCGAGTTGCTGGCCAGGCACGTCGACGCGATCGACGTCGTGCTGCTGGCGCCCACCGGCACCGCCGGCCAGGACGCCGTGCCGGTCCGGCGGGCGGACGACGGCTGGACCGTGGTGCTGCGTGACCCGGCGACCCTGGCCGCCCTCGCCGAGCTCACCGGTCGGGACCGGGTCGATCCGCACCATCCCGGACCGCTCCCAACCCCCGCCCACGCCCGGCTCCTCGCCGCGCTCGTCGAGCGCGGCGGGGTCGAGGTCGCCGACCGGTTGGCGGCCGGTGACGACGCCGGCGCCCGGGCGGCCGTGCTGCGGCTCGGCGAGGCGCTCGGACTCGTTACGACCGCGGGGCTGAGCGGCTCGGTCGATCCCGCCGTCCGGCGGGACGAGGCCAACGCTCGCATCCGGCAGGGGCTCGAGCAGATCCTGGGCCGGGCCGAGGGCAAGGCCACCTCTGCCGTCGGCCGCGCGCTGGGGCCCGGACCGTCAGGGGTCTCCCGGCTCACCCCGGGGGCCGTCCGAGCGATCACCGCTCTGCTCGAGGCCCTGCTCCCCCGGGCCGTCGACGCCGGGCTGGACCGCGTCGTGCCCACCGACACCGCCCAGCAGGTGGCCGGCGACGCGGACGCGGCGGGGCGGGGATCGCAGGCCCAGTTGCGCGTCGCGCTGTTCGACCTGGTCAGCGCCACCGGGTCCTGGCCCGCGGCCGCGACCCCCGAGCAGTGGGCCCACGACCATCCCGGGCGGCCGGGTTTCACCGGGAGCGACGGGCGCCCGCTGCCCTGGGAGGAGCTCGACGGCGCCCAGCGCGCGGCCTTCCTCGAATGGGCCGGCACCATCCCGGCCTACGCCGGCCTGGCCGCCGACCTGCGGGCCGCACTGGCTGCCGGGGCCGACCGGGCGCGGGGGCCCTGACGCAGGCGGGCCGTGGTGCCGGTCAGACCTGCTCGGCCACGGCGGCGAGTTCGGTGACGTCCCACCACATGAGGTCGGTGTCGTCCGTGCCCCCCGCGTGCTCGTCGACGTGGAACGACACGACCTGCCGCAACGCCACTGCAGCGGTCACCGACACGGCGGCCGGGCCGGCCGGGTCGGGTCGGTCCGTGGCCTGCGGCACCTGGACCGTGTGCTCGGGCAGGTCCGCGGCGGCGATGACCCGACGGGTGACGGCCGAGCCCCGCGCCCGGCCGGCGGCGGCCGCGGCGGCCAGCAACGCGGCATACTCCAGGCCTTCGTCGTCGTCCTGCGGCAGGGCGCGGCGCAACGCCTCGGTGACCGTGAAACCGGCCGGGGCCGCGGTCCGCCCGGCCCCGTGCAGGTCCTGGACCTGGTCGGCGGTCAGCGGGAGGTAGACGCGGATCCCTCGTCCCCTCAACGGTGCTCACCCGAGTCGGCCAGTTCGGCCAGGGAGTCGGCGATGCCCTGGCCGAGCACCTCCACGTCGGGCATGGCGTCCCGGTCGGCGTTGAGGCCGTAGTAGACGCCACCGTCGTAGGAGGTCAGCCCGACCGCCAGGGCCTGACCCTTGGCCAGCGGGATGACCGGATAGGTGGCCAGCATCCGCGCGTCGCCGGCATACAGCGGAGTCTGCGGGCCGGGCACGTTGCTGACGATGAGGTTGAAGACCCGCCGGCTGATCTCGCTGCCGAGGCGGGCGCCCATGGAATGCATCGTCGGCGGGGCGAACCCGGCGAGTTGGATGAGTCGCTCGGCGCCCACCGCCTGCCCGCCCTCGACCTGCTGACGCATGAGGAAGGCGATCTGGTGCAGCCGGATCGACGCGGCGGCCTCCCCGACCGGCAGGTCGACCAGACAGGGATGCATCTGATGCAGTTCGGCGCCGTGCGGGTCGTCGACGGACACCGGCACCAGGGCCCGCACGACCGTCGCGCCGTGCACGGGGACGCCACGGGTCAGCAACCAGGTCCGCAGGGCGCCGGCGATGCAGGCCAGCACGACGTCGTTGACCGACACCTCGTCGGAGTGCGGGCCGCGGGCGATGCGCCGGCGCACCGCCTTGTAGTCCTCGAGGTCCGTGCCCACCATGACGAACCGACGGGCCTGCCCGACCGGGGCGTTGAGCGGTGACGTGGGCGCCGGGCGGGCCGCCCCGCGGGCCACCGTCGAGACGATCGACCCGACGCCGGAGAGCACCCGGCTGCCGATCTCGACGAACTCGCTGGCACTGCCCCGCACGACGTCGAACATGCGTCCCGGCCCTTTGACCGACTCGGCCAGCGCGGCCGTCACCAGTTGCACGTCACTCGGGGCGCGCTGCGGACGCCACAGGTCGTGCACCGGCTTCTCCCACTCGGGGGTGTCGCCGACGAGCAGATGACCGATGTCCAGCGCGGTCACCCCGTCGATCAGCGCGTGGTGGGTCTTGGTGACGATGGCGAAGCGGCCGTGCTCGAGGCCCTCGACGAGATAGACCTCCCACAGCGGGCGGTCCCGGTCGAGCGGGCGCGGTTGGATGCGCGCGACGAACTGCTCCAGCTGGGCGTCGGTGCCCGGCCGCGGCAGCGCCGAACGGCGCACGTGATAGCTGAGGTCGAACGCCTCGTCGTCGACCCAGACCGGGTTGGCCAGCTGCCCCGGGATGAAGCGGACCCGCTGGCGATAGCGCGGCAGCTGGGCGATCCGCTGGCCGATCAGCCCGACCAGTCGCTCGGTGTCCACCCCCCCGACCGGGGGGTCGAAGACCATGACCGACCCGACATGCATGACCGTCGCCGAGTCCTCCATGTAGAGGAACGAGGTGTCCATGGAGCTGAGCCGGTCGACCACCGCTCCATCCTGTCAGATGTGCCCGCTGCGCAGCCCTCGCGCGACCGGCTCGCGCCGGTCAGCGACGCCGGCGGCGCCGGGCGGCCGAGCCGTCGCCGGTCGGCACCCCGGCCAGTCGGGCGGCCAGGCCCGCGACGGCCCGGCGGGCCGGGGAGGCGGGGGCGATCTCCAGCAGGGTGCGCCCGGCGAGCATGGCCGCGTCGAGGGCGACCTGGTCGTCCGGCACGAAGACGACCTCGGGCACGCCGGCGAACCGATCGAGCGCGTCGCCGACCTGCCGCTCGGCGGGGCTGCCCACCGGGCCGGGGCGCAGCCGGTTGACGACGACCAGCGGGCGCGGCGCACGCACCGTGCCGAGCTCCTGCAACCCCCGCACCAGTCGCTGCAGCGACACCGGGTCGCAGCCGCCGACGGCCAGCAACTCGTCGGCCACCTCGAGCGTGGTCAGCGTCGCCTGGTTGCGGCGCGGCGCGAGCGTGTCGTAGCTGAGCTCCTCGTCGTCCTCGAGACAGAAGCCGACGTCGACGACGACGTCGTCGACCAGCGCGCGGGCCACCTCGAGGACCCGCTCGAGGGCGGGGCCGCGGATCTCCAGCCAGCGCTCCGCCTTGGGGATGCCGGTGAGCACCCGCAGGCCGGCAAGCACCTCGGGCGTCAGCCGGGCCAGCGCGAGCACGTCCAGAGCCCCCTGGTCGGCCGCCCGGGTCGCCGCGACGATGCCCGGCGCCTCGTCGAGGATCGCGAGATGCTGGGCGACGCTGCCGCAATAGGTGTCGGCATCGACGAGCAGGACCCGGCGCCCCAGGGCGGAAAGCTCGGCGGCGACCGACACGGCCAGGGTGGTGCGGCCCGGCGCCCCGGCCGGCCCCCACACCGCCAGCACGCGGCCGCGGGCCGGGCCGGCCGGCGCCGGCGCCGGATGGGGCCGGTGGTCATCACCGGCGGGGACCTCGGTGAAGTGCGGCGCGGCCCCCAGCGGTGGACCGGGTGTCGGTGCGCTGGTCAGCACGGCCCGCACCAGCTCGTCCTGGGGCGCGTCGGCGCGCACCACGACGGCCACTCCCAGCTGCCACAGGCGCAGCTCGCTGGACTCGTCACCGGGGTCGCTCACCCCCACGACCTCGACCCCGTGGCCGCGCAGGTCCGAGACCTCGGACAGGCCCAGGCCGCGCAGCTGCGCTGACACCAGGGCGACCGTGCCGAGCCCGGCTGCGGCGGTGGCCAGCAGGTCGGTCAGGTCGGCGCAGCGACTGGCGATGCGGACCTGTCCCGACGACTCGAGCGCGGCGACGACGACACCGTCCCAGCGGGGCCCCAGGGCCGTCAGGACCGAGGTCATGACCCGTTGCCGCGGGCCGAGCCCGGCACCGGCACGAGGGTGAACCTCGCCTGCTCGTCGATCGCGGTGATGACCTGCTGGACGTCGTCCCGGGGCACCAGCAACTGCAACGCGCTCGTTGACGCGGACACGCCGAAGGAGTCCCGCTCGCGGGGCACGGCGGCCACCGTCACCGAGCGCAGCATGAGCGTGGCCGGCTGGTAGCGGTCCGCCTGCTGCGCGGCGGGATCGCGGCGGCTGACCCACACGTCGACGACGGAGCCGTCGACGAGCGCGGCAGCGGACCCGGCGTCGACCCGCACCGTCACCGGCTGCACCTTGAGCTCGGCTGCGGTACCGATCGCCGAGGCGGGGATGAGCTCTCCGGCCCGGATCTCGCGCAGCACGAAGGCCTCCGGCGGCAGCGGGCTCTGGGCCGACAGGTAGTGGCTCATCGCCTCGGACAGCTGGACGTCGACCCGCCGCACCGAGTCGGCACCGAGCCGGTCACCGGCCTTGAGCGCCGACGCCGCGGCATACACCGGCACCCGGGTGTCCGCGCCGGCGACGACGCGCGCGCCGATGGCCGTGGCGAGCAGCACGAGCAGCACCCCCACCACGAGCCGGCTGTCCCGCCACGACGGCCGCTGCAGCCGAGCGGCAACCGGCCGGGGCCACGAGCCCGACCCCGACTGGACCTGGCCCCCCGAGACGCTCACGGCGCCCATCATGGCCGAGCCGGGCACGCCTGGCCAACGGATCGCGACGCCCCTGTGGATAACTTCCGGGCCGGGCCGGCCGCTATGGGAGGATTGCCGGTATGCCGCCGCGCTTCCTTCAGCTGGCCGATGTCGCCGAGATCCTCAACATCTCCTCGGCGCAGGCCTATGCCCTGGTCCGCTCGGGCGCCCTGCCGGCCATCAAGGTCGGGGGACGCGGCCAGTGGCGGGTCGAGGCCGCGCAGTTGGAGGACTACATCCAGCGGATGTACGCCCAGACCCGGGAGTTCGTCACCGCTCACCCGTTCGGTGGCTCCGACGACTCCGGCGAGGACGACCCGGCCTGAGCCCGGCCGGCCACCGGCGGCGAGCCCGCGCTCACTCGCGCAACACCGCCCCGATCGCCACGAAGGGGATGGTCCGCAGGCCCACCAGGTGCTCGGTGCGCCGGGGCAGGTCCAACGGGTGCTCGGCCAGGTCGAGCAGGTCCACGCCGACCGAGTCGATGGTGCCGGTCGCGCGCTGACCATCGGCGTCGACCACGACCACCCCGGCCCGGTCCCGGCTGACGGCCCGCAGCGCCGCCCCGAAGGGGAAGCGCTTGGCCACCGCCCCCGCCGGCCCCATCCGGCCGCCGAGCCCGTCCAGTGACCGGATCGCAGCGAACGGCACCAGGGCACCGCGCTCGCCGCCGGTGCCGATGAGCACCCAGTCGGCGCCCACGTCGGCGACCCGCCCGGTGAGCCGGCCGACCCCGGCGACCCGCAGGGACAGCGGGCCCGGCGCCGCGGCGACCAGCCGGTCATGCAACCCGTGCCGCGCCCGCTCCCGGCGGGTCCGGTCCGCGAGCTCGGCCGACCGTTCGGCCGACTCCCCGGCGGCGAGCATTCCCTCGAGGTCCTCGAAGAGCCGTTCCCAGCGCATCACCACATCCTGTCGGCCGACCACCCCCCGCGACGAGGGATCGCCGCTCGGGTTGACAACACAGCAAACGTCAGCAAACATCATCATTCACTGGCAGACTGTAGTCGTCGGTATCTAACGTAGGGGAAGGAGCGGCTCATGGTCGTCGGGCAGTTGTCCCGCACCGCCCGCGGGCGCGCCGGCACCGCGGTGCGGGCCGGGCTCGTCGCCGCCGGCTCCCTGGCGGCGTCGGCGCTGCTCGCCACGGTGCTGGCTCGGCTGGCCGGGTCGGCCTGGGCGGACCTGACGACGGTCGCGCTCGCCGACCCCGCCGACGTCCTCACGGCCCTGTGCGCCGGCGTGGGGGCCGGGCTGGCCGGGTGGCTGGGGCTGGGCACGGCGGCCGCCGCGCTGGCTCAACTGCCCGGCGCCGCCGGCTCGGTCGCGCGGACCGTCGCCCACCGCATCGCTCCCGCGGCACTGCGCCGCTGGGTGGCGCTGCTGCTCGGGTCGGCGCTGCTCGGCACCTTCGCCCCGGGCACCGCGGTCGCCGGAGTCCGGCCCGGGGCGACCGCCGGCTGGACGATCGAGGCGACCCCGTCGCCCACCTCCCTGGCCACCGGGTCCCCGACACCAACCGGGGATCCCCCGATCCCGCGGTTCGGTCCGGCGACCGAGTCGCCCACCGGCCCCGCGCCGCCGGCCACGGCAACGGCAACGGCCGGACCGACGGCACCGACCGGGCCGACGGCAACGACCGGGCCGAGCCCGTCACCGGGTTTCCTCCCCACCGCGCCCCGCCCGCCGGCGGCGACCCCGCCGCAACTCGGGCCCCTGGCGGCCACGCCGCGCGAGCCCGGCACCGTCGATCACGTGGTCCGGCGCGGGGACACGCTCTGGGACATCGCCGCTCGTCACCTGGGCCCGCGGGCCAGCGTCGAGCAGGTCGCCCGCGAGTGGCCCCGCTGGCACGCCGCCAACCGGGCCGTCATCGGACCCGACCCCGACCACATCGAGCCCGGCCAACGCCTGATCGCCCCCTGAGGAGGACCCGATGCCCCGTCTGCGTCTCGTGCCGGCACCCGACGACCGGCCCCCGATCGTCCCGCCCGACGAGATCTTCCCCCGGGGTGGTCAGCACCCCGGACGCACGCCGTTCGTCCAGGGCAGTCTCGCGCTCGACTTCCCCGCCCCGGCCGACAGCCCGGCGCCGCTGCCGACCCGGCGCAGCGACCTGCCCGATCCGCCGGGCCACGTCCGGGCGCTGACCATGGCACTGCTCGAGGTGCTGGCCGGGAGACGCCCGGCCGGCCAGTTGGCCCGGCTCTGCTCCCCCGACGTGTATGCCGCGATGTCCCGGCGGGCAGCCCTGGCGCGCCAGCAGCCCGACCAGGGGACGCGCCGGATCCTGCGGGTGCGCTGCCAGGAGCCCACCGTGGGGGTCCTGGAAGCCAGCGCGGTCGTCGTGCACCACGGCCGGGTCCGGGCCCTGGCCATGCGCTTGGTCGGCCTCGAGGGTCGCTGGGTGCTCACCGACCTCGTGCTCGGTTGACGGCCCGACCGGCCAGTCGGGGGTGCCCGCCGGTGCGCCGGCCGGGATCGGGGGCGGTTGGACCCCCGGAACGGTCGCTGGGACCGCCACGATCCGCTGCGCCGGACCGACCCGGCTAACGGCCGCGGCGGCGACCCTTCTTCGACGAGCGACGCGGCTGCTGCCCGCGCCCCGAGTCGGTCCCCCGGCCCGCGGCGGCGCCGGCGGTGTCGACCTCGCGCTCCTCGGTGCCGCCGGTCTCGCTCGGCGCGGTGTAGCGCAGCCTGGTGGCCTGCGGCTTCGGCTCCAGTCCCTTGGCCCGGATCGCCGGGCGCCGGCTGTCCTGCGGGCCGTCCTGCGGCTGCTCGTCCGCCGCCGCACCGTCGACGGGCCCCTCCGACGGTGGCAGCCCCTTGACCAACTCGCTCACCGTCACCGGCGCCGGAGCGGGGGCGGGGGCCGGCGCGTCGACCTGGACCTCCAGGTTGAAGATGTAGCCGACCGACTCCTCCTTGATGCCGTCCATCATGGCCTCGAAGAGGTGATAGCCCTCGCGCTGGTACTCCACCAACGGGTCCCGCTGGGCCATGGCCCGCAGCCCGATGCCCTCCTGCAGATAGTCCATCTCGTAGAGGTGCTCACGCCACTTGCGGTCCAGCACCGACATGACGACCCGGCGCTCGACCTCGCGCATGACCTCGGAGCCGAGTTCCTCCTCCCGGCGGTCGTAGGCGTGGTGGGCGTCGTTGGTCAACTCCTCGCGCAGCATCTCGGCGGTGACCGAGTGCATGGTGCCGGCGCGCTGCGCGACCTCGTCGATGGTCACCGACACCGGGAACAGGCGGCGCATCGCCGTCCACAGCTGCTCCAGGTCCCAGTCCTCGGCGAAGCCCTCGACGGTCGCCCCGGTGACATAGGCGTCGACGACGTCGTTGACGAAGTGGCGCACCTGCTCCTGCATGTCGGCGCCTTCGAGCACCTTGCGCCGCTCGGCGTAGATGAGCTGGCGCTGCCGGTTGAGGACGTCGTCGTACTTGAGCACGTTCTTGCGGATCTCGTAGTTGCGCGCCTCGACCTGGCTCTGCGCGCTGGCGATCGAGCGGGTCACCATCTTGGACTCGATGGGGACCTCGTCGTCCATCCGGGCGGTCTGCATGAACCGGTCGACCATGGCCGCGTTGAACAGCCGCATGAGGTCGTCCTGCAACGACAGGTAGAACCGCGACTCACCCGGGTCGCCCTGCCGGCCGGCGCGGCCGCGCAGCTGGTTGTCGATGCGGCGCGACTCGTGCCGCTCGGTGCCCAGCA
>CAZYHR010000045.1:0-24060 GCA_964647395.1 uncultured Intrasporangiaceae bacterium
AACCGCGACATCCTCACCTCCTCGCTGGCGGCGGCGATCGCCGGCGTGATCACGTCGGTGGCTCAGATGATGCTGTTCTTCGGCGGCGGCAGCTCCGAGGAGCGCCCCAACCCGCTGGCCCTGCTGGCCCTGGCGCTGCTCGCGCCGATGGCCGCGACCGTCGTGCAGCTGGCCATCAGCCGCACCCGGGAATACGACGCGGACGAGGACGGGTCGCGGCTGACCGACGACCCGCTGGCCCTGGCCGGCGCGCTGCGCAAGCTCGAGGTCGGGGTGGCCCGTGCCCCGCTCGCCCCGCAGCAGCAGATCGTCAACGCCAGCCACATGATGATCGCCAACCCGTTCCGGGCCCAGGACATCTCCCGGCTGTTCGCCACCCACCCGCCGATGCACGAGCGCATCGCGCGGCTCGAGGCGATGGACCGCCAGCGGGGCCGGTGAGCACCCCTGCGTGACAGACTCGGCCGATGCCGAGCCTGACCCGCGCCGAGGCGCTCGACCGCGCCCGTCTGCTCACCGTGCAGCGTTACGACATCGCCCTCGACCTGGCTCGCGGGGACACGCGGTTCGGGTCCGAGGTGGACATCCACTGGACCGGGCTGGGCACCGGCCCGACCTTCCTGGACGTCAAGGCCGAGGCCCTGCACGCGGCCGAGCTGGACGGTAGGCCGCTCGAGCCCGCCGCGTGGTCGGCCGGTCGCCTGCCGCTGACGGTCACCCCGGGCGAGCACGTCCTGCGGGTGGTGGCGACGATGGCCTACCGGCGTGACGGGTCGGGCATGCACCGGGCCGTCGACCCGGCCGACGGGGCCGCCTACGTCTACGTGCAGTCCTTCCTGGATTTCGCGCCGGCCGTCTTCGCGTGCTTCGACCAGCCCGACCTCAAGGCTCGGCTCGCGCTGCGGGTCAGGGCTCCGCAGGACTGGATCGTCATCGCCAATGGCGCTGCGACACAGCAGGGTCCAGGGGAGTGGGTGTGCGCGCAGACACCCCCGGTGGCCACCTATCTGTTCACCGTGTGCGGCGGGCCGTTCGTCAGCGTCCGGGCCGACCACGACGGCATCCCACTCGGGCTGCACGCGCGGGCCGCGCTGCACGCCGAACTGCACCGGTGGGCGCCGCAACTGCTCGAGGTGACCGGCGCGGCCCTCGACGTCTATCACCGGCTGTTCGGCATCCGCTACCCGTTCGGCGACTACGACCAGGTCTTCGTCACCGACTTCAACGCCATCGCGATGGAGAACCCGGGCTGCGTGACGATCCGCGACGAACTGCTCTTCCGCGGCGTCGCCACGCCCGACGAGGTGCAGCGGCGCACCCGCACCGTCGTGCACGAGTTGGCGCACATGTGGTTCGGCAACCTCGCGACGATGCGTTGGTGGGACGACCTGTGGCTCAACGAGTCGTTCGCGGAATACCTGGCCCATCGGGTGCTCACCGACGCCACGGCGTTCGAGCAGGCGTGGGTCGACTTCGGCATCGTCCGCAAGGGGTGGGGGTATGCCGCGGAGCGCGCCCCGACGACCCACCCGGTCGCCGGCGCCGCGGCCGAGTCGGCCGCCGACGCCCTGGCGAACTTCGACGGCATCTCCTACGCCAAGGGCGCTTCCGCGATCCGGCAGCTCATCGAGTACGTCGGTGACGAGGCGTTCGTCGCCGGCGTCGCGGCATACCTGCGGGACAAGGCGTACGGCAACGGCACCTTCGCGGAGTTCGTCGCGACGATCGAGCAGGCCTCGGGAGTCGAGCTGGGCGAATGGGCCCGACTGTGGCTGCGCACTGCCGGCCGGGAGACCTTCGCCGTGGACGCCTCGGCGAGCCCACCGGTGCTCGTGCGGTCCGCCTCCGAGCGGCACCCGGCGCCGGGGCGCCCGCACGTCCTGGAGGTCGGCGCGTATGCCGCCGACGGCGCGGCGTCGGTGGTCCGGGTCCGGTCCACCGCCGAGCGGGTCCCGTTGCCGGACTTGGCCGTTCCCGATGCCCCGCGGGTGCTGCTGCCGAACTCCAGCGACCTGACCTGGGCGGCGGTAGACCTCGACGAGCAGTCCCTGCAGGCCGTGCCCGACGTGCTCGGCCGCATCGAGCAGCCGCTGGCGCGGTCGGTGCTGTGGCAGGTGCTGCGCGACGGGGTCGCCCGGGCCGCGGTCGACCCGCGTGTCTATCTCGCTGCGGTGCAACGCTCCTGGCCGTTGGAGAGCTACATCGCGTTGCTGCAGAACGTCGCTGACGAGGCGATCATCGTGGCGCGGCTCCACCTGCCCCCGGACCAGGCCGCTGCCGCCCAGCGGGACCTCGCGCGGGTCGGCGGGCAGGTGCTGGCCGGAGCGGAGCCCGGCGGCCCGCACGCGGTGGTCGCCGCCCGGCTGGTCGCGCGGTGCTCGGCCGACGAGGCCCTGCTGCGGGACTGGCTGGACCGGCCGCCGGCGGGGCTGCACGACGACGTCGACTTCCGGTGGCTGGTGCTGTCGACGCTGGCGCGCCACGGATTGGTGCGCCCCGGCGAGCTGGCCGCCGCGAGCGCCGCGGACCGCTCGGTGGCCGGAGCGCTGGCGGCGTTGCGGGCCGAGGCCAGCGTGCCCACCGCCGAGGCCAAGGCGTGGGCGATCGCCGAGCTGGTGCGACCGCACACGACCCGGTCGAGCCACGAGCTCGTCGAGCTGGCCCGAGGGCTGTGGATCGCCCCCGACCCGGGGCTGGTCCGCGAGCATGTGGGCAGTTATCTGGACGGGGTCGAGGCGATGACCGCCTGGGTCGGCGCCGACGCGCTGAAGAAGGTCACCCGGTTCGGCTTCCCCCGGGTGGTCGAGCAGCGGACCATCGACCTGGTCGACGCAGCGCTGGCCCGGCCGGACCTGCCGGCTCCGGTGCGCCGGGACCTGCTCGAGTGGTCCTGGCCGGTGCGCGAGGCGCTGCTGTCGCGGCGCCGTTTCCCGGCCTGACGCGCGGCGCCGACCGAGTCGGGGACCTCACCCCGGGGTGGGGGTCACCGCCCGAGCCGGGCGGTTTAGCCTGGCAGGGTAGGGAGGTGAGCCGAGATGACCCCAACGGGTGGCCCCAGCGGGCACGCCGACACCGTGCGGCGGCTGTCGCGGACGCTGGCCGACTGGCCGGCCGGGCGGCCGGTGCGACTGGCCAAACCCACCAGCAACCTGTTCCGCTCGCGCGCCCCGACGCGCGCACCCGGACTGGACGTCCGCGGGCTGGCCGGGGTCCTGGCGGTCGACCCGGGCCGGGGCACCGCCACCGTGCAGGGCATGGCGACCTACGAGACGCTCGTCGCCGCCACCCTTGCGCACCGGGTGGTGCCGCTGGTCGTGCCGCAACTGCGCACCATCACGCTGGGCGGCGCGGTGACCGGGCTGGGCATCGAGTCCAGCAGCTTCCGCAACGGCCTGCCGCACGAGTCGGTGCGCGAGCTCGACATCCTCACCGGCACCGGCGAGGTGGTGACCGCCACTGCGGACGGCCCGCACGCGGACCTCTACCGGGCGTTCCCCAACTCCTACGGCTCCCTCGGGTATGCCGTCCGGTTGGTCATCGACGTCGAGCCGGCCGCGCCGTGGGTGCGGTTGCAGCACATCGGTTTCCGTGATCTGGACGAGCTGGTCGCCACCATCGGGGAGGTCGTGCGGACCCGCGCGCACCAGGGACTGGCCGTCGACTTCCTGGACGGGGTGGTGTTCGGCCGGCGGGCGGCCTACCTGACGCTGGGTCGCTGGGAGCCCGACCTGGACGCGGCCGAGCGGCCGAGCGACTACACGGGCGGCCGCATCTACTACCGGTCGATCCCGCAGGTGGCCGAGGACCTGCTGACCGGACACGACTACCTGTGGCGCTGGGACACCGACTGGTTCTGGTGCTCGCGGGCCTTCGGCGTGCAACACCCGGTGGTGCGCCGGGTCTGGCCGCGCCGGTGGCGGCGCAGCGACGTCTACCAGCGGTTGGTGGGGCTGGACCAGCGCCATCAGGTGGCTGCGACCGTCGACCGCTGGCGCGGCCGCCCGGAGCGCGAGCGGGTGGTCCAGGACGTCGAGGTGCCGCTGGAGCACACGGCGGAGTTCCTCGACTGGTTCCTGCGCGAGGTGCCGATCGAGCCGGTCTGGTTGTGCCCGCTGCGGCTGCGCACCCCGGCCCGGCCGGACGGCAGCCCACCCTGGCCGCTCTATCCGATGGAGCCGGGACGCACCTTCGTCAACATCGGTTTCTGGTCCACGGTGCCGATCGGGCCCGGCGCGCGCGACGGTGACACCAACCGGGCCATTGAACGGGTGGTCGGCGCGCTCGGCGGCCACAAGTCCCTCTACTCGGACTCCTTCTACGAGCGGGAGGTTTTCGAGCAGCGTTACGGGGGAACGTCATACGATGAGGTCAAGCAGCGGTACGACCCTGATGGCCGGTTCCCGAGGCTCTTCGACAAGGCAGTGCGGCGGCGGTGACGACATGACGACGGCAGCGGTGGTCTTCGACCGGCTCTTCGACAACCGCGTCTTCCGGTTCGAGTTCTTCGACGGTTCGGCCACCGGGCCGATCGACGGCCGGCCGGTGCGGCTGGTCAACGAGCGAGGCCTGCACTATCTGCTGACGGCGCCCGGGACGCTGGGCCTGGCTCGGGCCTATCTGCAGGACGACCTGGTGTTCGAGGGCATCGACGAGGGCGACCCCTACGAGGTCCTGCTCGAGCTCGAGGACGGCATCTCCTCGCGGGGCGTGCGCCCGGCTGCCCTGCCCGGGCTGCTGGGGCTGCTGGCCGAGCACGGGCTGCGCTTCCCGCACCCGCCACCCGAGGAGACCCCGTCCCGGGCCCGGCGGCTGACCGCCGGGCTGCGCCACCGACGCCGGCGCGATGCCGCTGCCATCCACCACCACTACGACGTGTCCAACGAGTTCTACGAGCTCGTGCTGGGGCCGTCGATGGCCTACACCTGCGCGGTCTACGACTCGCCGACCAGCAGCCTCGAGTCAGCCCAGCAGGCCAAGTTCGACCTGGTCTGCCGCAAGCTGGGGCTGACCTCGGGCATGCGGCTGCTCGACGTGGGCTGCGGCTGGGGCGGCATGGTCAGCCACGCGGTGCGGCACTACGGGGTGACCGCGCTCGGGGTGACCCTCTCGGCCGAGCAGGCCCGGTATGCCGCCCGGCGCCTCGCGGCCGAGGGCCTGGCCGGGCGGGCGCAGATCCGGCGGCTGGACTACCGCGACGTCCCGGAGACCGGCTTCGACGCGGTCAGCTCGATCGGCCTGACCGAGCACGTCGGGCCGCGCCGCTACGGGCAGTACTTCGCCTTCCTGCACAGCCGGCTCGTCGACGGCGGCCGACTGCTCAACCACTGCATCACCCGTCCCGACAACGGGCACGTGACGATCCCCGAGCGGGGGTTTATCAACCGCTACGTCTTCCCCGACGCGGGCCTGACCGGGTCGGGCGACATCGTCGTCGCCGCCGAGAACAGCGGGTTGGAGGTGCGGCACCAGGAGAACCTGCGCGAGCACTACGCGCTGACCTGCCGCGACTGGTGCGCGAACCTGTCGGCCAACTGGGCCGAGTGCGTGCGGCTCGGTGGCCTGGTCACCGCCCGGGTCTGGGGGCTCTATCTGGCTGGTTCGCGACTGTCCTTCCAGCGCAACCGGATCCAGCTGCACCAGGTGCTGCTGACCCGCACCGCCCCGGGTGGCCGCTCCGGCTTCGGCTTGGACGTGCTCTATCCGGAGCGGCTCACGGTCAGCGGCTGATCGAGGCCAGTCGCGCGCGCATCGTGTCGGGGGTGAGCACGCCGACGTCGACGGCCCGCAGCACGCCGTCGCGGTCGATGAAGTAGTGCGTCGGGATGCCCATGACCCGATAGGCGGCGGCGATCTGGGTGTTGAGGTCGGGCACGTGGGTGTAGGTCAGGCCCACCCGTTGGGCGAAGCCCTTGACGGCGGTGGCGTCCTCGGAGAGATAGACGGCGACGACCTGGACACCGGCGGTCCGGCCCTGCTCGTGCGCGGCCTGGATGTCGGGGGCCTCGACGCGGCACGAGGCGCACCACGAGGCTCCGAAGGTCAGCCAAACCGGCTGGCCCCGCAGCGACGCCAGGGACACCGGGGTTCCGTCGGTGGTCATCGCGGTGAAGGGGTGGGCCGGCTGGCCCACGACCGGCGCCGGCCCGAGTTGGCCGGTGACGTCGACCGCCTGGACACCGTTGCCGGCCTGCTCGGCGGGCCGGTTGACCAGCGCGGCGCCGCCGAGCACCAGCAGCGTGGTGACGAGCAGCACCGCGAGGGTGCCGAGCCGACTGCCGCGCAGCCGGGCGCGCCAGTCACCGCCGGCGGCGCGACCGGGCGCGGCGCCGGCGGTGGGGCGGGTGCTGGTGGTGGTCATCACGCGTATCCGTGCAGCCCGCCGAAGAACAGGTTGCCGAAGTAGGTGAACAGGACCGCGGCGAAGCCGAGGATGAGCAGCCAGGCCGCCCGTTCGCCACGCCAGTCACGCACCACCCGGGCGTGCAGGTAGGCGCCGTAGATGAGCCAGGTCACCAGCGCAGCCGTCTCCTTGGGGTCCCAGCTCCAGTAGCTGCCCCACGCGATGTCGGCCCAGATCGCGCCGAGCAGGATCATCACGGTCATCAGCGGATAGGCGAGCACCGCTGCGCGATAGCCGATCTCGTCCAGCACCGCGGCGCTGGGCAGCCCCCGCCAGGAGATCCGGGGTCGCACGAGGTAGAGCACCGCGGCGCCGAAGGCGACGGCCGCCGCGCCGTAGGACAGCACGGCGGTGGCCACGTGCAGGGTGAGCAGGAAGTTGTTCTGCAGGGCGGGCACCAGCGGCTGAGCGTCGGTGTCGATGGCCTGGGCGTAGACGAGCATCGCCAGGGCCACCGGCAGCACCGCGAGCGCGAGCGAGCGCACCGCGTAACGGAACTCGAAGTAGACCCAGGCGGCGACGATGCCCCAGGCGAAGGACACGGCGAACTCGTGCTGGTTGGCGAACGGGCCGTGCCCGGTCGCCAGGGCGCGGGCGATGAGCGAGCCGGTCAGCAGGACCAGGCCGAGCTGACACAGCCGGCTGCCGTACCAGATCACCCCGTGCGGCGGGTGCGGGTGTTCGCCGGTCTCACCGGCGGACCCGGGCGGGACCTCGGCAGGTGGCCGGCCGGCATACGCGTGCTCCTTGGTCTGGGTCCGGGCCGGGCGGCGCAGGGTGACCCCGACGACGTAGGCGACCAGTGCCAGGCCGAGCATGATCGTGCTCGCGACGAGCAGGTATTGCGACAGGTTGAGCATGATGTCACTCCTTGTCATGCCGCGCCGCGACCGGCGTGGACAGCCCTGAGACGAATCGGCGGAACCACGTCTCGTAGGCGAGATGGTGGCGTTCGGGGGAGGCGATGCGCACGGTGGCGTGAGCCGGGCCGTCCGGGTGCACCCGCACCCAGATGCGCCGGTGGCGCAGGAACAGCGTGGTCATCAGGCCGACCATCATCAGGCCGGAGCCGATCCACACCAGCACGGCCCCCGGGTCGCGGGCGGCGATGAGGCCGGTGAACTGGCGCTCGCGCACGAAGGTGTAGGTCAGCCCGTCGACGGTCGCGCTGCCGCCCTGGCTGATCTTCTCCTGGCCGACCGGGCGGTCCTGGCCCTCGCGGTAGACCTCGACGAGCAGTTGCCCGGGGGCGATGTCGGAGTTGACCTGCCCGGAGGCGGCGGTGACGACGTAGACCTCGCGCTGCTGGGCGGCCAGGTGCAGCTTGCCGATCGACTCCTGGTCGTCGGGCGAGCTGTACTGCAGCGGCACGCCGCCGTCGAAGACGACCGCGCCGGCTGCGTCGGTGACCTTGACGATCGCCGAGACCCCGAAATAGGACTGGTAGAAGGTCACGCCGTCGTAGCGCAGCGGGTGGTTGACCCGCACGGTCTGCTCGGCGACCTGGACCCCGTCGGAGTAGAGCACGAGTTCGCTGGCGTAGTCCTGCGGCCGGCCGTCGGCGTAATAGGTGTCGCTGAACGACTTGGCCTCGACGCTCAGCCCGGTGCCGTGCCCGACCGGTGCCGTGGTGCCGACGGTGATGGTGAACTCGTTGTTGCGGAAGCCCATTGCCCCGGTGACGACCACCCCGAGGATGATCAGCACGAAGGCGGTGTGGGCCAGTGAGGTGCCGAACGGCATGAACCGGAAGCGGTCGGCGTAGACGCTGTGACGCGGGTCCTTGGGGTCGGTGACGACCCGGTAGCGCTGTCCCCGCAGAGCGGCGCTGACCCGCTCCAGGGCGGCGTCGGCGGGCTCGTCGATGACGAAGGTGTCGCGCAGCACGGCGTGGTCGAAGAACGGCTCGCGCACGTGCAGGTGCGGGTGCATGGCGCGCTGCCAGAGGGTGGGGATGCGGTGCACGGTGCAGGCGATGATGCTCAGGCACAGCAGCAGCGCGATGATCTTGAACCACAGCGAGCCGAACATGTGGAACATGCCGAGCCGGTCGAGCACGTCGGTCCAGCCGCCGTACTTGGGGCGCAGGCTGTCCACCCAGCTCTGGTATGCCGCGGGGTCGTCGCGGACGGAGTCCGGCGCCTGGGTCAGCAGGGTGCCGAGCAGGGTGAGCGCGGCCATGCCGAGGATCAGGCCGAGGCCGGTGTGCTTGGAGGTGAGCACCCGGTTGACCCAGTGCCACACGTCTCGCAGGCCGACCGAGTCGTCACGGTGCGGCGGCTCGGGGGGCTGGTCCAGGTCCGGCAGGGGCCGGGTGCGCAGGTCGGTCATCGGTGGGTCCTCACAGTCCGAGCGCGGGCACCAGGCCGGAGAGGCGCCCGAGCAGGTTGGTGATCATCAGGAAGCCGGTGACGATCAGCAGCGCACCGGAGACGAGGGAGACGGCGGCCTCGTGGCGGGCCAGCCAGGCGAGCCGGCGGCTCACCGCGGTGGCCCCCAGGGCCACGAGGACGAAGGGGATGCCCAGCCCCGCGGCATACACCAGCAGCAGGACGGCGCCGCGGCCCACGCTGTCGGACAGCGAGGCCAGGCCGATGATGCCGCCGAGGACCGGCCCGATGCAGGGGGTCCAACCGGCACCGAAGGCGACGCCCATGAGGACCGACCGGCGGGGGCTGGGCGCCAGTTCGTCGGGGGCCGGGCTGCCGGGGCCGCCGACCGTGACGCCGACGGGCACCCGGGCGGTGCGGTGCAGGACCGGCACGTCGATGAGCCGGGCCACGTGCAGGCCCATGACGACCAGCACCACGCCGCCGCCGACGCGCAGCAGGTCGCGGTAGTCGCCCGCGGCATACCCGATGAGCCCGATCGCAGACCAGACGATGACGAAGACCGCGGTGAATCCGGCGACGAAGCACAGCGATTGGCGCAGAGCCTCGGACCGGCGCAGCGCCGCGGGGGTGTCGGTGCGGCCGCCGACGAGGTAGCTGACGAAGACCGGCACGACGGGCAGGAAGCACGGCGACGCGAACGAGACCACGCCGGCCAGGGCCGCCAGGGGGATGGTGATCGTCGGCATGGTCGTCGGCGGGTCAGGACGCGCCGGTGGCGGTCGCGGTGGAGGTGGGCGGGGTCAGCGTGCCGCCGTGGCCCTGCTTCATCCGCTCGAGGTGCCCCTTGACCGTCGCGGCCATCTGCGAGGAGGGGTCGAGCTCGATGACCTTGGTCCAGGCCTGCTCGGTGCGGTCCATCTCGGGCGGGGTCTTGGACAGGTAGAGGAAACCGAGGTCGTAGTACGCCTCCGCCGACTGCGGGTCGATGCGCAGGACTTCCTGCCACTGGGCCTCCGCCCCGGCCAGGTCGTTCGCGTTGTAGAGCGCGACGCCGAGCTCGAGCCGGGTGTCGGTCTTGGTCGGCTGGATCTCGACCATCCGGCGGCGGTAGTCGGCCGAGGTGCGGTAGTCGGCGGCGGCGAAGTAGAGGTCGGCCAGCCCGTCGAGCGCACCGAGGTCGGCGGGGTTGGCGGCGAGCGCGGCGGTGAAGCCGGCGACCTTGGCCGGGTCGACCGGGGTCGTGGTGGGGCGCGAGGTCGACGTGGTGCCGGCGGAGCCGGGGGCCGGGGTCTGGGCCGGTGGGGCGCCGAGCTGCTGGACGAGGACGACGACGAGGGCGCCGGCGGCGACCAGCGCGGCGAAGCGCAGGGCCCGTTGGGGGCGGCGCGGAGCGGCGGCCGCGGGTCGGGCCGGGCGGGTGGGACGCTGGCGGGTCGCCGCGGGGGAGGGGCGGGTGGGCTTGGCCGCCGGCGTGGGGCGGGTCGGGCTCGATGCACCGGCCGGCGATTCGTCGTCGGCGTAGTCGGCGACGTCGAAGTCCTCGGTGCTCGAGGTCGACGGGGCCGTGCGGGCCGGGGCGGCGGGCCGGGGCGCGGGGCCGGCGGCGGGTTCGGCGGCCCCGGCCGGCCGGCCGGTCAGGGCCAGGTATGCCGCGTCCGCGGCGGCGACCTGCTGGCGCGCCCACGGGGCGAGCTCCTCGGGTGCGGTGCGCAGGAACTCCTCGAGCTGGTCGCGGACGGCTTCGACCTCCTCGGGTCCGGCGTCGGGGGCCAGCCCGAGGGTGGCGAGCAGCGGTGCTGCCAGGGCATCGGCTGAGGCAGGTCCCGCAACGCGGTGCTTGCTCATGAGGGAGGTCCTTTCGGCGCGGTGGTGCGCATCTCGATTGAACCGCTGTGGCCGCTCGTGGTCAGGGGTACAAAGGCCCGAGGGGGCTGGCGTCGAGTGTGGTTCTCGCCATACCCGCTGGCGGCGAATCGGCCTGCAGGACAGTCGTCTCGACCGGATCTCTGGGGCGATGCCGTTGTTCGGCAACGCAAGACACCGCCCCCGTCCTGCGAGGGCGGGGGCGGTGTCGCGGAGGGGTGGGTGGGTCAGGGCGTCGGGCTGGCGGTTCCCGGGGTCGTCGGGCCCAGGGTGGGGCCGGGGACGGTCGGGGTCGGCGTGGCCGTCGGCGCCGGGGCGTTGCCGGCCTTGCCGGGGGCGTTGACGCCGGCGGGCAGCTTGCCGGCCAGGGCGAGCTGACCGAGCCGGGCGGCGTCGGTGGCCTCGTTGAGGACGCTCAGCTCGTAGCCGGGGGCGTGGAAGCCGGCTGAGTTCTCGGCTTCGACGTAGTCGATGAAGTACTGCGCCTTGCGCTGGAAGTTGCGCGCGACGTCGAGCGTCTCCACCGGCACGCCGGCCTTCTGGGCGGCGTCGATGTCTCCGATGAGCTGGATCAGCGCGTTCCACGACACGTCGCGGGCGGCCAGGAAGCGGGTCTGGATCTGGTCGACCCGGTCCTTGAGCTCGGTCTCGGAGACGTTGTGGCAGGTCTGGCAGGCCCGGTTGACGTTGAGCATCGGGCTGCGCACCTGGTGGTCGCTGACCTTGGCCCCGCCCTCACGCATGTAGGGCATGTGGCAGTCGGCGCAGGTCACTCCGGACTTGGCGTGCACGCCCTGGCTCCACGTCTCGAACTCGGGGTGTTGGGCCTTGAGGACGTTGGCACCGGTGATCTGGTGGGTGAAGTCCTTGAAGCCGACCTCCTCGTAGTAGGCGTAGGCGTCCTGGACGGTCAGCCCCTTCTGCCAGGGGAAAGTCAGGGTCTTGCCGTCGCCCTTGAAGTAGTACTCGACGTGGCACTGGGCGCAGACGTAGGCCCGCTTCTCCTGCGCGGAAGCGTCGCGGTTGACGTCGTAGTTCTGGATGCCCTGGTCGGCCTTGGCCGCCTTGATGCCCTCGATGAAGGCCGGGCGGGTGATGCGCAGCGACATGTCTGCCGGGTTGTGGCAGTCGATGCAGGCGACCGGGTGGTCGACGCCCTTGGTGGCGTCGGCATACGTCATCTTGTTCATCGCGGCGAAGCCGGCGTTGAGGTCGCCGTTGCCGAGTTCCTTCATGAAGACGTAGGTGGAGGCGTGGCAGTTGAGGCAGGCGCCGGGCTGCTTGAACTCGGTGACCCGCCGGGTGTCGCGCTGGTCGATGAGCATGTAGGCGTGGCCACGCTCCTCGCGGAAGTCGACCGCGAAGGGGTAGCCGGCCCACATGGTCACCAGGCGTGGGTCCTCGACGAGTTTGTTCTGCGAGACGGTGTCCCGGGGGTCCGTGCTGGACGGGTTGTTGGGGATCGCCTCGGAGCCGCCGTGCTTGGTGCGGGTCTGGTCGACGGTGCGCTTGTAGAGGTCGTACTGGATGGGGAAGTTCTGTCCCCACACCGCCGGGTCGACCGTGTTGTCGGTGATCTCGACGACCTTGAACGCGACGTCCTGGCCCTCTTGCTTGCGCTCCATGATGTTGACCAGCAGCGCGATGACGCCGACGGTCACCAGCGCGGTGATGAGCGCCCCGAAGATCAGCCGTCTGGGGAATCGCCCTCTGCGGCGGGGTTGCTCGGCTTCCTTGGTGGCGGTTGAGCCGCTGTTGTCGGGGACTGGCTCGTCCGGGGGTTTGGTGCTCATCATCATCACCTCACAGGTGGCCTACATCGCGGTGGCAGCTCACGCACGAGATCTGCTGTTCGGGGGTCCGGGTCTGGTGGATGCCTTCGACCATGGCCTTGTGGCAGTCGCGGCAGGTGGCCTCGGTGACTTCGAGGTTGCGCGCCCGGATCTGGATGTTGTCGGGGAAGTTGCCGGTCGTGAAGGCCAGGGAGTGGTTGTAGCCGTTCTCGGCCTTGGTGAACCACTTGCCGACGAAGTCGTGCGGTGCGTGGCAGTCGTTGCAGACGGCGACCTTGCCGTGGCTGGACTTGAGCCAGCCGTTGTACTGGTCGCGCATGACGTGGCAGTTGACGCACCCGGCGGGGTCGTTGGACAGGTAGGACGAGCCGTTGGCGTAGCCGAAGGTGAAGACCGCGACGCCGAGGAGGACACCGAGACCCACGGCGACCAGGCGGAAGTACCAACGGCGCGCGGTGCGCCCACCGATGCGGGACCAGACCGACTCTGTTGTCGCCCGGGACACGCTCATCACCTCCGTGCTGGTGCACGTCTGGCCCGGCCTGGGACCGGCTGGGCCCTCAGTCGTCATTCTGTTCCTGTCCGCAGGCTGTGCGGACCAAAGGAGAGGCAGGTCTCACCGAGTCAGGACCTTGGTCCGAGGTGGGGCCCGAGCAGCGGTATGCCGCACGGCCGAGGGGCCGTGCGGCATACCGTTGGGGGTGGGTCGGGAGCGGGTCAGCGGTCGTTGGTTCAGCGGTAGTTGGTGAAGCTCAGCGCGACGTCGAGATCCTGTTCGCGCAGCAGTGCCATGACCGTCTGCAGGTCGTCCTTGGACTTGCTCGACACCCGCAGTTCGTCGCCCTGGATCTGCGACTTGACCGACTTGGGCCCGGAGTCGCGGATGATCTTGGCGATCTTCTTGGCGGTCTCCTGGTTGATGCCCTCCTTGAGCCCGCACTCGAGGCGGTATTCCTTGCCGGACAGCCGCGGCTCGCCGTCGCGGCCGTCGAGGTGCTTGAGCGAGACCTTGCGCTTGACCAGCCAGGTCTGCAGCACGTCGAGGACGGCCCTGACCCGGTCCTCGCTGTTGGCCCGCATGACGATCTTGTCGCCGGACAGTTCGATCGAGGCCCCGACGCCCTTGAAGTCGTAGCGGGTCGAGATCTCCTTGGCCGCGGTGTTGACCGCGTTGGCGATCTCCTGCTTGTCGTACTTGCTGACGATGTCGAAGGACGAGTCGGCCACGGTGCTCCTTGCGTCTCGGTCTGCTGTGGTGCGCGGCCCGACTCCGGGCGTGGAGCCGGCCGAGCCGGTAGGCCGCGCGCCCCAGGTTTCCGGTTTCGTCCGGTCCGGGGTTGGCTGCTATCCTTCCATGCGCACCAGGCAGGTTGCCCGAGCGGCCAATGGGAGCGGACTGTAAATCCGTCGCGAAAGCTACGAAGGTTCGAATCCTTCACCTGCCACTCCTTCCACGGACCAGCCCCTGACCAGCGCGAAACGCCGGTCAGGGGCTTTCGTCGTCCGGCCCGGCGGTGTCCGGCCGGAATCGGCCGTCCGCGGTTGTCCGTGCGCACCGGTGGTCGACGGACATCACTGCGACAACGGGTGAGCCAGGCATCACGTTTCGCCACAGCTTCGGCTCTCGAGCTCGCCTACGCACCGTCGCACCGCCGCGCAGCTACCCACCGACGATCGCCGTTAGCATCGAGACACGACCCGCCGGAGGCGCCATGACCAGGGAGTTGCTCGCCGTGCCGATGCTCGGTGCGCCGTCGGCGGCGGAGGTCTATTCGGGGGTGGCGCGCATGTCGGGGCTGCTGTGGTGCACCCGCGTCCGGGCTCGTGCGGGGGAACGCGCCGAGCGGGTGGTGCTGGTGGCGCACCCCTCGTCCAACTTCCTCGGCCACTATGCCCTCGACGCCTGGGCGGCGCGGGGGGTCGACGCGGTCGCCATGACGACCCGCTATCTGGGCAACGACTCGCTGTTGCTGCTGGAGCACTGCGTCCTGGACGTCGCCGCAGTGGTCGGTCAGCTGCGCGCCGAGGGCTACCGGCAGATCGTCCTGGTCGGCAACTCCGGCGGCGGCGGGCTCGCCGCGCTCTACCAGGACCAGGCCCGGCACCCGACGATCACCGGTGCCCCCGGTGGCGGGGGACCTGACCTCACCGCCGTCGACCTGCCACCCGTCGACGCCCTCGTGCTGCTCATGGCCCACCCCGGACGCGCCAATCTGCTTGCCGAATGGCTCGATCCGGCGATCCGCGACGAGGACGACCCCGATGACCGCGACCCCGACCTCGACCTGTTCCACCCCGATCGGCAGGTGCCGCTGGACCGCGACTGGGTCGCGGCATACCGATCGGCCCAACTCGCCCGCAACGAGCGCATCACCGACTGGGCGCTCGACCGCCTGGCCGACCTCGCCGAGCGAGACCCGCAGGGCGCCGGCGACCTGCCCTTCCGCGTGCACGGCACCTGCGCGGACCCGCGCTTCGTCGACCTGAGCCTCGACCCCTCCGACCGGCAACCAGGCACCCTCTGGGGACCGGCCCGGATCGCCAACCTGCTGCCCAGCACCCTGGGCCACCTGACCAGCCTGCGCTCCTGGCTCTCGCAGTGGTCGCTGCGCCTGTCCCACGGTGACGGCCCGGCCCGGCTCGCCGGCGCGGTCGACCCCGTGCACGTCATCTACGGCACCGCCGACCAGGGCTGCTTCCCGGCCCACGCCCACGCCCTGTATGCCGCGGTGCCCCACGACCGCAAGCGGCTGACCGCCGTCGTCGGCGGTCGGCACTACCTCGACGGGCAGCCCGAGCTCACCGCCCAGATGGCCGACGCCCTGGTCGGTTGGGTCGACGAGGTGCTCTAGAACCGGAACCCGGTGAACGTCGACTCGTCGCTGCGGACGCCCGAGCGGATGTCGTAGACATAGCTGGTCATCGTGCCGGCGGCGACGTCGACGGTGACGATGCGCACCGGCACCTTGGTGGTCTGCTTGTCGTCGCACTGCAGATAGGCCCCGACCGTCCCGTCCGGCCCGTCCTCCGCCCGCTCGCCGTAGGTGCCGTTGTGCCCGGACAGCACGAGCTTGACGTTGGGGAAGGCCGTGACCAGTTGGTCGTGCAGGTACTGCGGCGAACTGTCGCCGTAGCCGCCGTTACGCGGGCCGACCGTCGAGTCGGCCAGCAGGTAGTGGTGGGTGAGGATGATGACCTGGTGGTCGGGGTGGCTCTCGATGACCTGCCGGGCCCAGGCCACGACCTCCTTGCGCGGCCACAGCTCGAGGGTCAGCACCAGCCAGTCGCGGCCCCCGGCCGAGAAGGTCGAGTAGATGTTGTCGGACCGGCCCGGCTCGAAGCCGCCCTGGAAGCCGGCGAACCGCGTGGGCGGGAACGACGCGCTGAAATCGCCGGTCTGGCGCACCAGCCACTTGGTGTCGCAGTGGTCACCGAAGCGCGGCCGGCACTCCGGGTTCTTGACGTAGGCGTCGCCGCCCGGCCCACCCGACGAGGTCCAGCCCACCGCCTGGGTGTCGTGGTTGCCGATCGCGATGGCGTAGGGGATGCCGGCGGTGTCGAGGATGCGCATGGCCGCGTCGCTGACCTGGAACTGCTTGGGGTCCAGCCAGCCCCAGTTGGTCAGGTCGCCGACCTGCGCGACGAACCGCAGGTCCAGCGCCGAGCGCTGCGCGACCAGCCAGTCGGCGCGCTCCTTGGACCGGGCCGACCCGTCGGAGGTCTCGGCCTGCGTGTCGGGCATGACGGCGATGGTGAAGGTGTCACCCGTCCCGGCCGGCGCACCGCCGCGCCGGACCAGGCTGACGGTCACCGCCGCGACGACGAGCAGCACGACAGCAACGATCGCCACGACTAGGCGTCGACGCGGCATACCTGATCCCCCCGGCTGAGGCCCCGTCGCTGCCGACGGGGCTCAACCAGGGTAACCCCGCTTCCTGGGTGCCCGGGTCCGGACCGGCCGAGCCGGCCTCAGATGCGGGTGTCGACCAACCCGCAGAAGGCGTCGACCGGGCTGACCCCACGGAAGGCGTCGGCGCCCTGCGCCAGTTTGGCGACCAGCGCGTCCAGGGTGCGGTCGTCGCTGTCATAGGTGTTGACGAAGCACTTGACCGCCGGGGCGTCGGCCAGGTGGAACGGCGCCGCCACCGAGACGAAGATCGTCGGCACCTCGTGGACGTACCACGGCAGGTCCGGGGTGCCCTTGGACGCCGGCCACATGACCCGCTCGACCGGCTGCATGCCCCCGACGACCTTGGCGACGTTGATGATCAGGTCGTAGCTGTCGACCAGGTCCGCGATCGGCGCCTTGCCGGAGTACATCCCCATGAGCCCGGCCTGCCGCTCCTGCGCAGGCAACTTCATGAGCTTGTCGATCGCCGATTCGAAGACGGTCACCTCGTGTCCGGCCGCGCGCAGCCGCTCGGCCACCGACTCCCACGGCGGGTTGCCGCCGCCCCCGAAGATCGCCGCCGCCGGGTTCTCCGGCCCCTTGACCGGCACGACGAGGATCCGCCGATAGCGCTCCGGGGTGACCGGCAGCAGGCCCGGCTGGACGTCCTTGACCAGGGTGATGGCGCGGTCGGTGATCTCGTCGAAGACCGCCCGGTGCTCCGGCAGCCCGACCCGGGCCAGTGCCTCGGCGGCCGGCGGCACGATCTCGGTCGGTGCCTTGCGGTGCAGCCCGGCCGCGGCCTTGAGCCCGAGGATGCGCCGCAACGCGTCGTGCAGCCGCTCGCCGGTGATCGTGCCGTCACGGTAGCCGGCCATCATGTAGCCCAAGTCCTCGTCCGGGTCGTTGAAGAACAGGAACAGGTCGCAGCCCGCGGCGATCGCGGTCGGCAGCACCCGCGACCGGGGCATCGCCGCGGTCATGCCGACCATGTGCGAGGCGTCGGTGACGACCAGCCCGTTGAAGCCCAATTGGCCGCGCAGCAGGTCGGTGACCAGTTCCTTGGACAGCGACGCCGGCAGCAGGTCGGCGTCGGCCAACCCCGGGGAGAACTTGCGCTGATAGGCCGGCAGCATGATGTGGCCGACCATGACCGACTGGACGCCGGCCTCGATCATGCCGGCGTAGACCCGCCCGAAGGTCTGGTCCCACTCGTCCTCGGACAGCGAGTTGACCGACGAGGACAGGTGGTGGTCGCGTTCGTCGATGCCGTCGCCCGGGAAGTGCTTCATCGCGCACAGCACTCCCGACTCGCTCATGCCGCGCAGATAGGCCTTGCCGCACTCCAGCACCAGGTCGGCGTCGGCGCCGAAGGCCCGGTTGGAGATGATCGGGTTGCGCCAGTTGACCAGCAGGTCGACGATCGGCGCGAACGCCCAGTTGCAGCCGATGGCCGAGGACTCGACGCCGCTGATCCGGCCCATCTCGTAGGCCCAGCGCGGGTCGGCCGTCGCGCCGATCTTGATCGGGTAGCCGACCAGCGTGCCGTCCGTGCACGCGCCGTTGCCGCCGGCCTCGGCGTTGCTCGCGATGAGCAACGGGATCTTGGCGTTCTCCTGCAGGATCCGGTTCTGCTCGTGGACCTCCGC
This sequence comes from uncultured Intrasporangiaceae bacterium, assembly GCA_964647395.1. GTDB lineage: Bacteria > Actinomycetota > Actinomycetes > Actinomycetales > Dermatophilaceae > Phosphoribacter. The sequence goes on from CAZYHR010000045.1 coordinate 17,928, forward strand.
GGCCGGTCCCGGGTTGTAGCGCACGGCCCCGAAGCCGTAGCGGGTCACGACGTCCTTGAGGTAGTCCTCGTCCCGGCTCGCGCCCATGTTGACGAACAGTTGGCCGATCTTCTCCTCGAGGGACATGCCGGCGATCGTCCGCTCGACCCAGGCCACCCCCTCGTCGTCCAAGTGATAGGGCATGGCGGTGAGGTCGAGCACGGGAGCCTCCGGGTGCGTGCGGGGTCGTCGTTGCTCCTCCAGCCAACCGGTATGCCGCGGCGGCGGCAACCGCTTGCCGTGTCTTGCCCGCGCCGCCGGGCCCGCCGGTCGGCAACAGGAGACAACATCTGGCGACCGGTCGACGCGGACGGTTGGCTGGACGCATGACCGAGATCCCCGCTCCCGCCCAGGTCCTCGTCGACTTCCAGCCGACCAAGCAGTTCTTCGTCGGCATCGACTCCGACGGGTGCGCCATGGACGCCATGGACATCAAGCACCAGGAGTGCTTCACCCCTTGTTACATCAAGCACTGGGACCTGCAACCGGTGTCCACCCTGGCCCGGCAGACCGCGATCTTCGTCAACCTCGGCTCGGTGACCCGGGGACTCAACCGGTGGCTCGCGCTGCGCCAACTGCTCGACCTGCTGCGCGACCGGGTCGAGGTCGCCGAGCGCGGGGTGAGCATCCCGGCATACCCGGAGCTGTCCCAGTTCATCGACAGCGAGTTCCCGCTGACCGACCAGGGCATCGCCGCCTTCGCCGAGCAGCACCCCTCCGAGACGATCCACCGGGCCATCCGGTGGGGTGACGCGGTCAACGCCTCGATCGCCGACATGGTGCACGGCTGCGGACCCTTCCCCGGCGTGCGGGACGCGATGGAGGCGATGCAGGCGGACGTCGACTGCATGACCGTGTCGGCCACCCCGCTGCACGCGCTGGAGTACGAATGGCACGCCCACGACATCGCGCGCTACATGAAGGTCATCGCCGGCCAGGAACTGGGCAGCAAGGCCGAGCACGTGCAGTACGCCGCGACCGGCAAGTACGACCCCGACAAGATCATGCTCATCGGCGACGCCCCCGGCGACCGCGACGCGTCGGCCCGCGCGGGCTGTCTCTACTACCCGATCCTGCCCGGCCACGAGGCGCACTCGTGGCGGCGCTTCAAGGACGAGGCGCTGCCACGTTTCCTGGCCGGCGAGTTCGCCGGCGAGTATCAGGCGGGCCTCATCGAGGAGTTCAACGCCAGCCTGCCCGACGTCGTGCCGTGGGAGACCGTGTCCGGCATCAAGACCGTCACCATGCCCACGGTCAAGTGAGAGGAACCCCCGATGCCCGAGCTCGTTGACCTCACCGCCGCCCCCTACGATCTCGACGCCGACCAGGTCGCCTGGGTGGAGCAGACCCTGGCCGGGCTGACCCTCGACGAGCAGGTGGGCCAATGCTTCACCAACCTGTTCTTCTTCGGCCTCGACGAGTTCTCCGGCAACCCCTACACCGCCGAGCAGATCATCGAGAAGTTCCACGTCGGGGTCGCCCGCTACCACGGCGGCACCGCGGCCGAGGTGCAGCAACTGCTCAACCGGCTGCAGAGCGCCGCCAAGGTGCCGCTGCTCATCGCCGCCAACTGCGACTCCGGCGGCAACGGTGCCATGAGTGACGGCACCTACGTCGCCTCCGGCGCGCAGACCGAGGCTTCGGGCTCCACCGACGTCGCCCGGAACGCCGGCTACGTGTCGGGCCGCGAGATGCGGGCCATCGGCGCCAACCTCAACTTCGACCCGTGCGTCGACATCCTGTTCAACTGGCGCAACACCATCGTCAACACCCGGGCCTACGGCGACACCGCCGAGAAGGTCATCCGCTACACCATCCCGTTCGTCGAGGGGCAGCGCGAGTCCGGCATCCTCACCTGCGTCAAGCACTGGCCCGGGGACGGCACCGAGGAGCGCGACCAGCACCTGGTGCTCGGCGTCAACGAGCTCTCCCCGCAGGAGTGGGAGGACAGCTTCGGCGAGGTCTATCGGGCGCACATCGCCAACGGGGTCGAGATGATCATGGCGGGTCACATCGCGCTGCCCTACTACCAGCAGCAACTCAACCCGCAGCTGCGCGACCAGGACATCCTGCCCGCCACGCTGGCCCCCGAGCTGATCAACGGCCTGCTCAAGACCCAGCTCGGCTTCAACGGCGCGGTCATCACCGACGCTTCGCACATGCTCGGGATGACCTCGGCGATGCGCCGCGAGGACTACGTGCCGGCGGCCATCGCGGCCGGCTGTGACTGTTTCCTGTTCTTCAACAACCTCGAGGAGGACTTCGGGTTCATGAAGGCGGGGGTCGAGCAGGGCATCATCACCAAGGAGCGCCTGGACGACGCCAACCGCCGGATCCTCGGCCTCAAGGCCAAGCTGCGGCTGCACGAGCGGCAGGCCGCCGGCACCCTGCTGACCACGCCGGCGGACCTGGAGGTGGTCGGCTGCGCGGAGCACCTGGCGATGCGCGCCGACGCAGCCGACCGGGGCATCACCCTGGTCAAGAACACCCTCGACCAGTTGCCGCTCAACCCGCGCGACCACCGGCGCATCCGGCTCTATCACCTGACCGGTGAGAGCGGCATGATGGGCCAGGTCTCCGACCGGCTCGCCCAGCGCTATGTGCAGGAGCTCACCGAGCGCGGCTACCAGGTGACGATCAACGACGGCACCACCCGCATCAAGGGCCCCACCCTGACCTATCGCGCCGAGGTGGACGCCGCGCTGGTCATCGCCGAGGTCGTCGGCTACGGCGCCCAGAACAACTACCGCATCGTGTGGAAGACCGCGATGAGCAACGAATGCCCCTGGTATGTCTGGGAAGTGCCGACCTTCATGGTCAGCCACAACTACACGACCCACCTGCACGACGCGACCATGGTCAAATGCCTGGTCAACGCCTATCACCCCAACGACGCCGCCGTCACCGCGACCCTCGACAAGCTCGAGGGCAAGAGCGAGTTCCAGGGCACCCCCAACGACCTGGTCTGGACCAAGAAGTGGCAGGCCCGGCTCTGACGCCAGGGGCTCAGCCGGTGCCCGGGGTCAGTTGTCGGTGAGGTCGGCTGGGGTGTCGATGTCGGCGACCAGTTCGGCCGGGGCCGGTATGCCGCGCAGGTGCAGCGGGCGCAGCAACCGGCCCATCGAGACGTCGGTGCCGGCACCGACCTCGGCGACGGCCCGGTCCAGCGCCTCGGTGCGATAGAGGCCGATCAGCCACTGCAGGTGGCCGATGCCCTCGCCGGCCGGCGGGGCCGGGTCGGCCAGGCACCACCCGTCGACCTGCGCGAGGGCCTCGTGCGGGTGGTCGGCCTGGGCGTCGACGCCGTGCGCCGCCGAGCGCAGCAGCAACTCGACGGCGGGCTGCGCCCGCGGCAGGTCGCAGGCGAGCAGCATGGTCCACGCCGAGCGCGCGCCCTCGCCGCGCAGCGCCTCGACCCCGGCGACCACGCCCGCCACCGGGCCGCCGTGGGCGGGCGACTCGCGGGTGACCAGCACCCGCTCCCGGGGCGGGCACTCACCCACCACGACGACCCGCCCGGCGTGCCGGACGGCGTCGATCGCGGTGTCGATCAGTGGCCGGCCGGCGACCACGAGCGCGCCCTTGTCGACCCCGCCCAAGCGCGAGCCGCGGCCCCCGGACAGGATGATCGCGTCGTGCGGCAGCACCGTGCCGACACCGGCCGCGAAGTCCGCCATCAGTGCCCGACCTTCTCCCAACCACGCTGCGGCGCACGGGTGCCGACGCCACGACCGTGCCGGCGGTCCCGCGAGCGGTAGACGATGTAGGGCCGGGTGAGGTAGCCGATCGGCGCGGAGAAGACGTGCACCAGGCGGGTGAAGGGCCACATCGCGAAGAGCAGGAAGGCCAGCAGCGCGTGCACCCGGAAACCGATCGGCGCGGCGGCCATGAGCTCCGGCTGCGGCTGGAACAGGAAGATGCTGCGGAAGTAGGGCGAGACCCCGTCGCGGTAGTTGTACTCGCCGCCGAACTGCAGCAACGACCCGGCGATGGTGTTCCAGATGCCCAGCAGGATGACGCCGGCCAGCACGAGGTACATGACCTTGTCGTTGTTCGTCGTGGCGCTGAACACCGGCCCGGTCGTGCGGCGCCGGTAGATGAGGATGATCAGGCCGGCCACCGCGGCGACCCCGGCGGGGATGCCGCCGATCAGGGCCATCAGGTGATAGGTATGCCGGCTGATGCCCACCGCGTCGGTCCAGGTCTGCGGGATGACCAGCCCGAGGATGTGACCGGCCAGCACCCCGAGCATGCCGAAGTGGAACAGCGGCGAGCCGATCCGCAGCAGCCGGTCCTCGTAGAGCTGGCTGGACCGGGTGGTCCAGCCGAACTTGTCGTACTTGTAGCGCCAGAAGTGGCCGACCACGAAGGTGGTCAGGCACAGATAGGGGAAGATCACCCACAGGAAGGTCGTCATCGATCGGCTCCTGCCGAGAGGTAGTCGGGCTGGACGGCGTGGTCGGGCGGGGTGAGATAGTCGGGTCGCGGGTTGAGCCGCGGGTCGATGGCATAGGGCTCCAGGCCCACCTCCTCCTGCGGCGGCCCCTGCTCGATGAGCAGCCGCACGGCCTCGGCGTCGTCGCCCTCGAGCGGCGGCAGGGTGCGGGTCACCGCGAGCACGACGTCGGCCCAGCGAGAGCCCCGCTCCTGCAACGCGATGCGCAGCACCTCGAGGCTGGCCCGGTGGTCGAGCAGGATCCGGTATGCTGCGGCGGCGTCCCCGCTCGCCCCGAACTCCAACACGACGGCCAGGTGGTCGGGCAACTCGGCGTCGCCGATCTCCAGACCGGCCCGGCGGTAGACCTGCTTGAGCTGCACCAGGGCCACCCCGCGCTTGCGGGTGTCGCCGGTGGAGAAGTAGGTCAGGTAGAGGCACCCGCGCCTGGTGTGGTCGAAAGTCTCGACGTAGTCGCTCTGCAGCTGCGCCAGCGGCGTCGACTCGAGCGCGTCGAGCACCCGGCCGATCGGCTCACCGACCGACTCGGGCAGGTCGGCGGTGGCCCGCCGCAGCAGCCCGACCCGGGACAGCAACTCCTCGGTCGGATACTCCACGAGCAGCGAGCAGACCTGCCAGGTGGTGCGCAACTGCTCGTCGGGGAGCCGGGGCGCGGCCCGCGCCGCCCGGCGGCTGAACCTCATGACCGGTCCCCGTCGGCTTCGCGGTCCGGCGGGAAGAGGCCCTGCGGCATACCCTTGCCGTCCCAGTTGAGCAGGTTGACCCGGCCCGCGGTGTCACTGGCAGACACCATGCCGTCCGAGGTCTGGCGCCGCTTGAGCATCTGGAAGTTCTCCACCGCCACCGGCGTCAGCTCGCCCGAGCCCTCTCCGAGCGGCCCGGAGCCGCCCATGCCCGGGCCGCCCTCGAAGTCGAGCGCACACTCGGTGGCCAGTTCCTCGAGGGCATGCGCCTGCTCGGCGTGCGCGGTCGGGATGACGTAGCGGTCGCCGTACTTGGCGATCGCCAGCAGCCGGAACATCTCGTACATCGACTCCTCGGTCATCCCGACCGCGGCCGGGATCGAACCGTCGGGGTCGCGCCCGAGGTTGATGTCGCGCATGTAGGACCGCATCGCGGCGAGCTTCTTGAGCACCCCGTCGACGACCGCCGTGTCGCCGGCGGTGAACAGGTTGGCCAGGTACTCGACCGGGATCCGCAGCGTGTCGATCGCGGCGAACAGGTTGTCGCGATCCTCCGCGTCGTGCCCGGTCTCCTTGACCACGTCGACGACCGGCGACAGCGGCGGGATGTACCAGACCATCGGCATGGTGCGGTATTCGGGGTGCAGCGGCCTCGTAGTCGTTGATCAGCCGCCAGACCGGCGAACGCTGGGCCGCGGCCATCCAGTCACCGGGGATGCCCGCCTGCTCGGCGGCCCGCTGGACCGCCGGGTCGTGCGGGTCCAGGAAACAGGCGCGCTGCGCGGCATACAGGTCGGTGTCGTTCTCGGTCGACGCGGCCTCGAGGACCTTGTCGGCGTCGTAGAGCATGACCCCGATGTAGCGCAGCCGGCCCACGCAGGTCTCCGAGCACACGGTCGGGATGCCGACCTCGATCCGCGGATAGCAGAAGGTGCACTTCTCGGCCTTGCCGGTC
>CAZYHR010000046.1:0-1511 GCA_964647395.1 uncultured Intrasporangiaceae bacterium
TGACGGCCTGGGCGAAGTGGGCGTTCTCGGCCAGGAAGCCGTAGCCGGGGTGCACGGCGTCGGCACCCGCCTGCGCGGCGACCTCGAGCAGCCGGTCCTGGCGCAGGTAGGACTCACCGGGGGTCGCTCCGCCGAGCGCGTAGGCCTCGTCCGCGATGGTGACGTGCAGGCTATCCCGGTCCGGGTCGGCATACACCGCCACCGAGGCGAGGCCCGCGTCCTTGCAGGCGCGCGCGACGCGGACGGCAATCTCGCCGCGATTGGCGATGAGGACCTTGGTGATCGGCATGCTCGGAGCCTAGCGCCACGCCGTCACGAGGGAGCGCACGAGAACGTGAGGCCCGACACGGTTGCGGCGGGCGGGAGTAGGCGTCGCCGGGCGGGACTCGGACGACCGGTGATCGTCCGGCGCAGCCGCGGTCAGGCCGTCTGCGTCGCAGCGATATCCGCGCGATAGTGCGGGATGACGAGGTCGACCAGCGCGCCCGCCGTGACCCGCTCGGCGTCGACGAGCAGCCCCGAGCGCACGCCCGCCGGGTGCTCGATGACGGCGTAGAGCCGGCCCTCGGCCAGGTGGAACAACTGGTATGCCGCCAGGCCCGGCAGCTCGGTCAGCGCCAGCACGTCGGCGAGCTGCTCGGTGGCCGAGTTGAGCATCGCGGCGGCGGCCGGCAGCGAGTTGTGGCTGACCAGGGTCAGCCCGGTCGCGACGTCCCAGATGTCGGCGGCCAGCAGGCCGTCGCGCAGCACGGCGCGCAGGTGCTGGACCGCCTGGTCGAGCGCCACGACGTCCAGGACGCCCGGGCCGGGCAGCCCGCCGGTGTGCGACCCGTCGGTACCGGACAGGCCGGGCAGCGACAGGTCGGGCAGGGACACCGTGGTCATCGGGCGCCTCCCTCGTGATCGGGGGGCAGGACGTCGCCGAGCAGTTGGCCGAGCTGGACGCCGGCCGAGCGGACCCCCACGAGGATGACACCGAGCGCGACCCCGGCGCCGTCGGCCGCCAGCAGCAGCTGGCCGAGGCCGCGGTGGGGGACTCCGATGAGCACCTTGGTGGTGTCCCCGGAGACCAGCGTCAGGTGGTCCAGCGCCGCGCCGCCCCGGGCGGTGCCGACACTGGCGCCGGCCACGGCGTGCAGCGAACTGGTCAGCGCCGCGAGGCGCGAGACCTCGTCCTCGCCGGCTCCCACCGCGCAGAGGTTGAAACCGTCCGGCGTGGACAGCATGGCGCGCTGGATGCCGGGCACCCGCTGCACCAGCGTCGTGAGCACCGGCAGGGCCAGGGTGCCGGCGTGCGCGCAGAAGTCGAGCCACTCCTGCGAGCGCTCGCCCTCGGCGGACTCGCCCGCGGGCCGGTCCGTCGCCGGCGCGACCTCGGGCTCGACCTCGTCGGTGACCTCGGGCTGCGCCTCGACCTCGTCGGTGACCTCGGGCTCGGCCTCGACCTCAGCGTCGTCCTCGGGGGTCTCGACGACCTCGGCCTGGACCTCGGCCTCGACCTCGTCGGTGAC
>CAZYHR010000046.1:1611-5936 GCA_964647395.1 uncultured Intrasporangiaceae bacterium
CTCGGGCTGCTCGGCCTCGTCGGTGACCTGGGGCTCCGCCTCGACCTCGGCCTCGTCGGTGACCTGGGGCTCGGCCTCGGGCTGCTCGGCCTCGTCGGTGACCTGGGGCTCCGCCTCGACCTCGGCCTCGGCCTCGACCTCAGCGTCGTCCTCGGGGGTCTCGACGACCTGGGGCTCGACCTCAGCCTCGGGCTCGGTCTCGATGGTCGGCTCGGCGGGGGCGATCATGGCGCGGGTCACCGCCGTCGGCACGGCCAACGGAGCGTCGTGAACGTAGGCGTCGACAGCCGGAACACCGGCCCGGGCCTCGCCGTCCACGTCGACCCACTCGCCGGTCTCGGCCTCCTCGGTGGGCTCGGCCTGCGCGGGCGCGTCGGTGTCGGCCTCGTCGACCGGCAGGGCGGCCTGCGGCTCGAACTCCGCGGCGGTGGGCTCGTCCGCGGTGGCGGCCTCAGCGGCGTGCTCGTCGGCCTCGGCCTGCACCTGCGGCTCGTCGGTGTCGTCCGCCGGGTCCAGCGTGACGATGTCCTCGACCTGGGCGTCGTCGAGCACGACCTGGGGGTCCTCGACCTGGTCTTCGACCTCGACCTGGGTGTCCTCGACCTGGGTGTCCTCGACCTCGACGTGGGTGTCTTCGCGCTCGGTGGTCCCGTCCGCGGCCTCGGCGGGCTCGCCGGAATCGGCTGCGTCGACGTCGACCCAGACCGCCTCGTGGGCGGCTGCGTCCGAGGCGTCCAGCAGGTCCAGCGGGTCGGCCGGCTCCGGGTGCCGCGAGAACGCCTCGAGGTGCGACGAGTCCCCGTAGAAGGGGACGAGGGGCTCACCGATCGGCTCGTCCAACGCCGACAGGTCGATCGCCCAGAGGTCCGTGCTCGGCGACGCGGCCGCCGGGGGCTCCGGCAGGTCATCCTTGGCCAGGTCCTCGAGCAGTTCCGGGCCCTCAGCGGGCCAGTCCGCAGCGGTCGGCTCGGCGGCGGTCGGCTCGGCGGCGGTCGGCTCGTCGGTCACCGGCTCCTGCTCGGACCACACCTCGTTCTCGACCTCGGCGCGGACCTCGTCCTGGCCGGGCGCCTGGTCCTCGACCTGGACCTCGTCCTGGACCTCGGCCTGGCCGGGCGCCTGGTCCTCGACCTCGACGTCGGCCTGCTCGGGTGCCTGGTCCTCGACCTCGACGTCGGCCTGCTCGGGCGCCTGGTCCTCGACCTCGGCCTCGGCCTCGACCTCGGATGAAGCCTCGGCCTCGGATGGGGCCTCGGCCGGAGCGATGCCGACGGCCGACAGGGCCACCGGCGCCAGCGCGGCACCGACCGGCTGCTGGTGCAGATAGGTCGGCTCGGCCGGCTCCTGGGTCGGCTCGCCGGCCGACCGGTCCTCGGTCGGCTCAGGCGTGCTGACCAGTTCGGCCGAGTCCAGTTCGGAGCCGAACGGCACGACGACGATGTCGACGGCCTCGGGCATCTCGTCCGGCGGGATCAAGGGCGACACGGGAAATCCGTCGATGATGTCCTGGTCGGTGTTCACGGAGTGCGTTGAGCTCACGGCAGCCTCGGTCGGGGACGGTGGGTGGGGAGATGACCCGCTGACGGCGGGGGGCAGGGTGGGGTTCACGCGGAGCTCCCCAGGGGCACCGGGAGGCGCAGCGCCCGGGAGCACAGCTCGACCAGGTCGCCGCGATCGCGTGGGTCGGCGGTGACCAGTGGCATCCGCCGGTCGTAACGGTCGAGCATGGCGCGGAAGGCGCTCAGCGGCGGCGAGTCGGCCGTGTCACCGTGCCGGGTGACCGCCACGGTGAGGCGCTCCCAGACCGGCCGGCCGCCGAGGAAGGTCACCCACTCCTCGCCTTCGTCGACCGCGTAGCCACGGTCGCCGAACAGCCACAGGACCACCGCGGTGCTGCGGGGTAGGGCGGACTGCCGCATGGTGACGAAGCGCTCCTGTCCAGGTGTGCCGACGATCGAGACGACGCCCACCGGGCTGATCCACTCCCCGTAGTCGATGCCCACCGTCGTGCTGCGTTTGCGCGGGCTGCCGGGTCGCGGTGCCCGGCCCACGGCACTGACGACGTCAGTGTTGACGACCTCGGTGTCCGAGATCGTCCGGACCGCCGTCGTCTTGCCGACCCCGAAAGGCCCGACGAAGGCGATCTGCCGCAGGTCGGCGTGCCCGACAACAGTGCGCACGTGGGGAGACTCCAAGCATGTGTGGTGTCCTTCGAGTCTAGGTCGAGCCCCACGACGGCGAATCGGTCAAAGGGATGATCCGTTTAGGGTGGGGTTGTGAGTGCTCCCGACGTCGGCCACGCCCTGCTGCGCCCGGACGTGCCGATGCCCCGGCTCGGCTTCGGCGTCTGGCAGGTGCCCGACGACGAGGTGACCGAGGCGGTGGGCACCGCGCTGGCCGCCGGCTATCGCCACCTCGACACGGCGCGCATCTACGGCAACGAGCCGGGGGTCGGCCGGGCCCTGCGCGACTCGGGCCTGGCCGCCGACGACGTGTTCGTCACGACCAAGGTGTGGAACGACGATCAACTGCGGGTCCGCGAGGCCTGCGAGGGCTCGCTGCAGCGGCTCGGCCTGTCCCGGGTCGACCTCTATCTCCTGCACTGGCCGGTCCCCAAGGCCGACGCCTACGTGCCGGCCTGGCGGCAGCTGATCGAGGTCCGCGAGGCCGGCCTGGCCCGCGCGGTCGGCGTCTGCAACTTCCAGTTAGCGCACCTGCAGCGGCTGGCCGACGAGGTCGGCGAGCTGCCCGCGGTCAACCAGATCGAGTTGCACCCCTATCTGCAGCAGGCCGAGCTGCGCGCCTTCCACGCCGAACACGACATCGTCACCGAGTCGTGGAGCCCGCTCGCCTCCGGCAAGCAGGTGCTCGACGACCCGGTGATCGCGCGGATCGCCGCCCAGCACGGCGTCACCCCGGCCCAGGCCATCATCCGGTGGCACCTGCAGCTCGGCTGCGTGGTCATCCCCAAGTCGGTGACGCCCGCCCGGATCCGCGAGAACCTCGACGTGCTCGGCTTCGAGCTGGACGCGCAGGACCTGGCCGACATCGCGCAGCTCGATCGGGGCACCCGCACCGGTCCCGACCCGGACCGCTTCTCCCTCGACGCGGTGCGCCGCTGACCGGCCGGACACCGACCGGACGCGGCGACGGGCCGGTGCGCGCTGCGCGCACCGGCCCGTGATCGCGACCGATCAGGCGGACTGCGCCAGCTCGAGCTGGCTGCCGACCGTGGCCTGCATGACGGCCAGCAGGTCGAAGCGGTCCCGGTTGTCGGCGGCCAGGACGACGGCGCTCGCGTCGTAGGCGCGCACGAGGTCCTGGAAGTCGGTGAGCGAGTAGCCGTAGCCGCCCTTGCTCAGCCGGGTCACCGCGACGGTGAGGTTGCCGGTCGAGTTGCGCCCGGCCAGTTCGCCGAGCCACCGCTTGGCCTCCGCCAGCCCGGCCGGGTGGTCGGCCCGCACCCACAGCACCGTCGAGCCGGGCCGCGGGATCGAGCCGCGCCGGGCCGTCGACGGCACCTCCCGCTCGGTCACCGCGACCACCGGGACGGCCAGCCCGTTGGGCGCCGTCCACTCGCCGACGTCGCTGACCGCCCGCAGGGTGGTGCCGACCAGCGCCACCGCGCCGGTCGGGTCGTAGGTGGTGTCCGACAGCGCCCGGATCGCCGTCGACAGCCCGATCCCGGACGGGCCGACGAACCGGACCTGACGCAGCTGCGTGAACGCGCTGAAACGCATGATGCCCCCAAGAATGAATCCCCCGCACGAACCCCCCGGAACGTGCTCGTGCCCGGAGTTTAGGCACACCCGGCCGGGGCGCGCGAGGGTTTCCCGGAATTTCCCCCGGTATGCCGCGCGGCCGCGCGCGTCACGGCAGCCGGTCGCGCTCCTGGCGGCACCGCTGCTCGAAGATGTCGAGCTCGGCCAGGGCGTCGTCGAGGTCGCGGCGACGGGCCAGCAGGTCGGCCCGGCGGGCGTCGATCTCGCCGAGCACGAAGTCGAGCTGGCTGGCCCGCCCGCGGGGGGCGTCGTAGAGGTCGATGATCGTGCGGATCTGCTCCAACGGGAAGCCCAGCCGTTTGCCGCGCAGGCTGAGGTTGAGCCGGGTCCGGTCCCGCCGGTGGTAGACGCGCTGGGTGCCGCGCCGCTGCGGGGCGATCAGCCCGAGCTCCTCGTAGTGGCGCACCGTGCGATGGGTCACCCCGAACTCCTCGGCGATCTGCGCGATCGTCCAGGTCGGCTCGGGCCGGGTTGCCATGCCACCCAGGATGCTTTACGTTTACGTCAACGTAAAGTAAATTCACCGGACCATCCAGACAGCGA
>CAZYHR010000046.1:5946-24027 GCA_964647395.1 uncultured Intrasporangiaceae bacterium
CCGGCGCCCCAGCGACCGTGAGGACCGACGATGTTCGAGCTGAGCGAGACCCACGAGGAGTTCCGGCAGTTGGTGCGCGAGTTCGCCGAGGCCGAGATCGAGCCGCAGGTGGCCCAATGGGACCGCGACTCGCACTTCCCGGCCGACCTCATCCCGCGGCTGGGCGACCTCGGCGTCTTCGGCCTGGTCGTGCCGCAGGCCTACGGCGGCAGCCGGCGCGAGCCGGGCGAGGACGGCGGCGGCGACTTCACCATGCTCTGCGTCGCCATCGAGGAGTTGGGCCGGGTCGACCAGTCCATCGGCATCACCCTCGAGGCCGGCGTCGGCCTGGGCATCACCCCGATCCTCAACTACGGCACCGAGGCGCAGAAGCAGCGCGGGCTGCCCGACCTCGCCGCCGGCCGCGCCCTGGCCGGCTTCGGCCTCACCGAGCCGGAGGCCGGCTCGGACGCCTCAGGCACCCGCACCAGGGCCGTCCTGCAGGACGACCAGTGGGTGGTCAACGGTGCCAAGGCGTTCATCACCAACTCCGGCACCGAACTCACCTCGGTCGTCACGGTCACCGCCCGCACCGGCGTCCGCGGGGACGGCAAACCCGAGATCAGCGCCATCGTCATCCCGTCCGGCACACCGGGATTCACCGTCGAGCCGGCCTACCACAAGCTCGGCTGGCACATCTCCGACACCCACGGCCTGACCTTCCAGGACTGCCGGGTGCCGCAGGACCACCTGCTCGGCCGGCGCGGCAAGGGCTACGCCCAGTTCCTGGCCACCCTCGACGACGGGCGCATCGCCATCGCGGCGCTGGCCACCGGGTTGGTGGCGCGGATGCTGGCGGAAGCCACGGCATACAGCCGCACCCGGCTGGCCTTCGGCAAGCCGATCGCGACCTATCAGGGCGTCTCCTTCCAGGTGGCCGACCTGGCGGTCATGGCCGAGGCGTGCCGGGCGCTGACCTATCGGGCCGCCTGGCTCAAGGACGAGGCGGACGCCGGCCGTCGCTCGACGGCCGAGGTCAAGCAGGCCGCCTCGATCGCCAAGCTCTACACCAGCGAGGCCGCCGTCACCGCCACCCGGATCGCGACCCAGGTGTTCGGCGGCAACGGCTTCATGGAGGAATTCCCGGTGGCCCGCTTCTACCGGGACGCCAAGATCCTCGAGATCGGCGAGGGCACCAGCGAGGTCCAGCGGATGCTCATCGCCCGCGGCCTGGGCCTGCCCGTCTGACCCCGCAGCCGGCCCGGACTGTCAGACTGCTGCCATGAGCGACGCGGCCTCGGACGCACCCTTCGCCCCACCCGACGACAGCGGCGACGACCCACGGGTCGCCAGCCTGCGCGAGCGCTTCGCCACCGCCTATCGGGCCTCCGCCGCGCCGCTGACCGAGGCCGCGGCGGGCAAGCTGGCCCAGCAGGGCAAGCTCTACGTCCGCGACCGCATCGCGCTGCTCGTCGACGAGGACTCCTTCGTCGAGGACGGCCGCTACGCCAACTCCCGCGCCGCCGGGCTGCCCGCGGACGGCGTCGTCACCGGGCGCGGCACCGTCGACGGCCGGCCGGTCGTCGTCATCGCCAACGACCCGGCCGTCAAGGCCGGCTCGTGGGGGGCGCGCACCGTCGAGAAGATCGTCCGGGCCACCGAGATCGCGTTGCGCGAGGAACTGCCGGTGTTCTGGTTCGTCGACTCCGCCGGTGCCCGGATCACCGACCAGGTCGAGATGTTCCCGGGCCGGCGCGGCGCGGGCCGGATCTTCCACAACCAGGTCGCGCTGTCCGGCAAGGTCCCCCAGATCTGCTGCCTGTTCGGGCCGTCCGCGGCCGGCGGGGCCTACATCCCGAGCTTCTGCGACGTCATCATCATGGTCGAGGGCAACGCCTCGATGTATCTCGGCAGCCCCCGGATGGCCGAGATGGTGGTCGGCGAGCGGGTGTCCCTCGAGGAGATGGGCGGGGCCCGGATGCACTGCACGGTCTCCGGGGTCGGCGACCTGCTCGCCGCGGACGACACCGAGGCGATCGAGCTGGCCCGGCTCTACTTCTCCTACCTGCCCGGCTGCTGGCGCGACCCGGCCCCGACCTACCAGGCGGAGCCGCCCGCCGAGCCGCTCACGCGGCATACCGTGCCCGAGCGGGAGAGCGTGCCCTTCGACATCCACGAGGTCATCGACGGACTGGTCGACGAGGACTCGTTCTTCGAGATCAAGCCGCTGTACGCCGCCGAACTGGTCGTCGGGTTCGGTCGCCTCGCAGGGGAGACGGTCGGCATCGTCGCGAACAACTCGATGGTCAGGGGCGGGGTGCTGTTCACCGACTCGGCCGACAAGGCGACGCGGTTCATCTGGCTGTGCGACGCGTATTCGATCCCGCTGGTCTATCTCGCCGACGTGCCCGGCTTCATGATCGGGTCGGAGGTCGAGCGCGGCGGCATCATCCGGCACGGCGCCAAGATGGTGTCGGCGGTGTCCGAGGCGACCGTGCCGCAGGTCTGCGTCGTGGTGCGCAAGGCCTACGGCGCCGGGCTGTACGCCATGGCCGGCCCGGGCTTCGGCCCGGACGCGACGATCGCGCTGCCCACCGCCAAGATCGCCGTCATGGGTCCGGAGGCCGCGGTCAACGCGGTCTTCGCCAACAAGATCGCCGAGGTCGAGCGGGCCGACGGGCCCGCGGCCCGCGAGGCCTACGTCGCCGCCCGCCGCGCCGAGTACGAGGAGGACGTCGACCTCGAGCGGCTGGCCGCGGACCTGGTCATCGACGACGTCATCGAGGCCGATGCGCTGCGTGACGCGCTGATCCGCCGGCTGCGGTATGCCGCCCGCCGCGACCGCCGCTTCGCCGACCGGCGGCGGTCGGTGCCACCGGTCTGAGCCGCCGGGGCCGCCCCGGATCCCGACCCGGCAGGGCGGCGCCGCGCGGCTGCGGCGGGGCGCCGCGGCATACCTCTTAGAGTGGACCCCCGTGGAAGGCCAGTCGCTCGCGTCGCGCATCGCGCACGCCTTCCACCTCCCGCGCCACCGGCACGAGGACGTCGAGCACCCGGACCACGGGCACTGGTGGCGGTCGTTCGCGCTGTGGTTCCCGCTGACCGTCTACCTGGTGACCCGCGCGATCAACGTCGTGATGTTCGAGGTCATGCAGCGCCACCAGATCGCCATGGGCGAACAGAACGTCGTGGCTCGGGTGCTCTACCCGACCCCCGCGGCGCCCGGCTACTTCGTCGTCACCGCCAACTGGGACGGGCAGTGGTATCACGAGATCGCCGACCTCGGCTATCCCAGTCCGCTGCCCGTCGACGAGCACGGCACCGTCGAGCAGAACCCGTGGGCGTTCTATCCGGTCTTCCCCCTGCTGACCCGGGCGGTCATGTGGCTGACCCGCGCCGACTTCTACGTCGCCGGGTCGACCCTGTCGCTGATCGTCGGCGCGGTCGCGCTGGTCATGCTGTTCCGGCTGGTCGACGAGGCGGTCGGGCGGTGGTCGGCGATCGTCACCTCGACCGCGGTCTCCTGCTACGTCGCCGCGCCCGTGCTGCAGACCTCCTACACCGAGTCCTACGCCCTGCTCGTCGTCGTGCTCACCCTCATGGCGATGCGGGGCCGGCGCTACGGCTGGACGCTGGTCGCCCTGGTCGTGCTGTCGCTGACCCGCAACATCGTGCTCGCCATGGCACCGGCGCTGCTGGCCCACTTCGCCATCCGATGGCTGCGCCGGGACACCGACCCGTTCCCGATCGGGGACCGGCTGCGGGTCCTCGCGCTCACCGGCTGCTCCGTGGCGCTGACCTGGCTGTGGAGCGGCATCGCCGGCCTGGTCACCGGCGACCCCGCCGCCTACGCCAAGACGATGGCCGCGTGGCGGGTCAGCTCGACCGAGATCAAGCTCCGCACCTGGATCGACTACCTCTATTACGACTACGGCTACAAGGGCTGGGTCATCGCCGGCATCCTCGTGGCCCTCTACGCCTGGTTCATGCTCACCCACCGCACCGCCCGCTGGGGCCCGGAGCTATGGGGCTGGGCCGGCGCCTACCCCGCCTACCAGGTCCTGGTCACCGGGATCGGGCCCTCGCGGATCCGCTACGCGCTGCTGGCCTTCCCCGTCGCCCTGCTCATCGCCTGGCTGCTCAACCGGCCCGCGGTGCGATCGGTGCGCGGCTGGCTGCTGCTCGGGTTGGCCGTCGGCGGGGTCGTGCTGCAGGGCTGGTGGATCTGGAACTACTGGATCATCCTCACCCTGTCGGGCGACATCCAGTTCCCCTGACCGGCGGGGCTACTGGCCTGCGCCGACGATGTCGAACCAGCCGATGTCCAGGTCGCGCAGCAGTTCGCGCAGCAGCGGCAGCGACAGGCCGACGACGTTGTGCGGGTCACCGTGCACGGCGGTGACGAAGGGGCCGCCCAGGCCGTCGATGGTGAACCCGCCGGCCACCCGCAGCGGCTCGCCGGAGGCGACGTAGGCGGCGATCTCCACGTCGTCGATCTCGGCGAAGAAGACGGTCGTCGAGGCGGTGGCCCCCAGCGTCGCCTGCGAGCCGCGGGTGCGCTGGTCGACCAGCCAGTGCCCGGTGTGCAGCACGCCGCTGCGCCCGCGCATCAGGCGCCACCGGGCGGTGGCGTCCGCCGGCCCGTCCGGCTTGCCGTAGACGTCGCCGTCGACCTCGAGCACCGAGTCGCAGCCCAGCACGATCGAGTCGCTGGGGCACTCCCCGCCGAACGCGACCGCCTCGGCCTTGGCCCGGGCCAGCACCAGGGCGATCTGGTCGGGCGCCAACGGCCCGAACCGGTCCAGCGCCTCGCTGAGCACGTGGTCCTCGTCGACCTCGCTGACGACGACGGTCGGCTGCACGCCGGCGCGCTGCAGGGTGACCAGCCGGGCCGGCGATGCCGACCCCAGGACGAGACGGACCAGCGGACTGCTCACGGGGGGAGGCTAGCGGACCGAGGTAGGCGGCGGGGCTCGCCCCGCGGCAGGCCGGGCTCAGAGTCGCTCGGCGACCCGGCGGGCGGCGACCTGGGTGATCTCCCAGGCGGTGGCGAAGGGCGGGGCGTAGGACAGGTCCAGCCAGGCGAAGTCGTCCACCGTCATCCCGGCCCACAGCGCCGTGGCGAAGGCGTCGATGCGCTTGCCGGCGCCGTGCCCGCCGGTGATCTGGGCGCCGAGCAGCCGCCGGGTGCCCCGATCGGCGAGCACCCGCACCGCGATCGGCTCGGCCTCGGGCAGGTAGCCGCTGGCGGTCGTGCCCTCGGTGGTCACCGCGAGCACGTCGAGGCCGGCCTGCTCGGCGTGCCGGGTCGACAGGCCGGTCCGGGAGATCTCCAGGTAGGCCGCCCCGGCCACCGTCGGCGGCGCGTGCGGCGCGACCTGCGGCACGCTGAGGTCCGGGTCGGGATGGGAGCCGGGGTGGGCGGCATACCGGGTGATCGCCGTGCCGAGGGCACCCTCGAAGCGCAGCGAGCCGCCGGCGAGGTTGTCACCGACCGCCCGGCCGAGTTTGTTGGCGTGGGTGCCCAACGGCAGGTAGACCCACTGACCGGTGACCCGGTGGCGGACCTCGCAGCAGTCGCCGGCGGCCCACAGCCCCGGGCCGAGGGCGCCCCGCTCGTCGGGCCGCAACCCACCGGAGGTGCCCTTGGCCGGGCCGTCGACGAACTCGGTGACCGGCTCGACCCCGATCGCCAGCACGACGTGGCCGGCCTCGACGGTGCCGTGCGTGGTGTGCACGGCCAGCCGGCCCGAGGCGGTGCGCTCGATGCCGTCGACCGCGCTGTCGCCGCGCACCTCGACCCCGCCGGCCCGCAGCGCGGCCTCGACCCGATCGCTCTGGTCGGGGTCGAGGTTGCTCATGACCCGCGACCGGGTCAGCAGGGTGACCCGGTGGCCGCGCCGGCCGGCGGCCTCGGCCATCTCGACCCCGATGTAGCCGCCGCCGACGACGACCACCGGGTGCCCGCTGCCGACCAGGCGGTCCAGCCACAGCGCCCCGTCGTCGAGGTCCTTGACCACCCCGACGCCCTCGACGAGCGTGCCGTCGGCGCCGCGCGCCCAGCCGGGCACCATGGCCCGGGCGCCGGTGGCGATGACGAGTTCGTCGAAGCCGATCGGCTCCGCCGCACCGTCCGGCCCGGCCGCGTGCACCTGGCGCCGGTCCAGGTCGACGTGCTCGACCGTGGTGCCCATGCGCAGGTCGATGCCGGCGGCCCGGTGCTGGTCGGCGGTCCGCGCGACCAGGGACTGGCCGGAGGCGACGTCGCCGGCCACCCAGTAGGGGATCCCGCAGGCGGAATAGGACGTGTGCCCGGTGCGCTCGAGGGCGACGACATCCAGCTCGCGGCCGGTGCGCGCCGCGGTGCGCAGCGCCTGGTGGGCCGCGCTCATGCCGGCCGCGTCCGCGCCGACGACGACCACCCGGGTGCGCATCACAGCTCGCCGAGCACCGCTGCTCGCAGCGTGTCGAGGTCGACGCCGCCGATGTCCAGCGCCCGCCGGTGGAAGGCCCGCGGGTCGAAGGCGTCGCCCTCGCGGCGCTGGGCCTCGTCGCGCAACTGCAGCCAGAGCCGCTCGCCGATCTTGTAGGACGGTGCCTGGCCGGGCCAGCCGAGATAGCGGTTGAGCTCGAAGCGCAGCATGCTCTCGGACTCGACCGAGTGGCTGGTGAGGAACTGCCAGGCCTTGTCGTAGGTCCACTCGCCGCCGCCGACCTCCGCGGGCGCGTCGAAGCCGCAGTGGATGCCGATGTCGAGCACGACCCGCGCGGCGCGCAGCGACTGCCCACCCAGCCAGCCCATCCGGTTGCCGGGGTCGTCCATGTAACCCAACTCGGCCATCAGCCGCTCGGCATACAGCGCCCAACCCTCGCCGTGCCCGGAGGTCCACGACGCGAGCCGCCGCCACCGGTTGAGCAACTCGGAGCGATAGACCGTCTGGGCGACCTGCAGGTGATGGCCGGGGACACCCTCGTGATAGACGGTGGTCAGCTCGTTCCAGGTGTGGAAGCGGGTCTCGCCCTTGGGCACCGACCACCACATCCGGCCGGGCCGGGAGAAGTCCTCGCTGGGGCCGGTGTAGTAGATGCCGCCGGTCTGGGTCGGGGCGATCTTGCACTCGATGCGGCGCACCGGCCCGGGGATGTCGAAGTGGACGTCGGCGAGGTCGGCGATGACCTGGTCGGCCTTGTCCTGCATCCACGCCTGCAGCGCGTCGGTGCCCTCGAGGGCGTAGCGCTGGTCGGCCTTGAGCAGGTCGATGGCCTCGCGGATCGTCGCGCCGGGCCGGACCTGCTCGGCGACGTCCTGCATCTGGGCGGTGATGCGGGCCAACTCCTCCTGCCCCCAGCGATAGGTCTCCTCGAGATCGACCGCGGCGCCGACGAAGTAGCGGGAGGTCAGCGCGTAGCGCTCGCGCCCGAAGGCGTCGGACTCGGGCGCGGCCGGCAGCAGGTCGCGCTCCAGGAAGTCGCGCAGCGTCCGGTAGGCCGCGGCCGCACCGTCCGCGGCGGCCGCTAGCCGGGCGCGCACCTCGGGGGCCAGGTCGGCATCACCCGCCCGGGCGCCGGCCACGAGCTTGGCGAAGTAGCCGTCGTCGGCGACCAGGTCGTCGCACTGCGTCATGCATTCGCGGACCTGCCGCTGAGGCACGACGTTGCCGCGGTCGCGGGCGTAGGCCAGCGACTCGGCGTACTGGGCCAGCGCGGTCGGCACCTTCTCCAGCCGGGCGGCCACCGTCGTCCATTGCTCGTCGGTGTCCTGGGGCATGAGGTCGAAGATGTCGCGCACCGACTGCAGCGGCGAGGCGATGACGTTGAGGTTCATCTCGTCCAGGCCGATCGCGTGCATCTGCTCGGCCAGCTCGAGGCGGTCGCGCAGCGCGGCGACGGTGACCCGGTCGATGTCGTCGACCGGCTCGGCGTCGGCGAGCCGGGCCAGGACCTCCTGGCGCAGCCGGGCGTGGGCGGCGTAGCCGGCCGGGGAGAGGTCGTCGATGTCCTCGTCGTGGCCGGGGATGCCGAGATAGGTGGCGTCGAGCGGCGACAGTTCGACGGAGCGGGCGAGGTAGTCGTCGGCGATCCGGTCGACGGCGGTGGGCTGGCGGGTCGCGCTCGTGGCGCTGCTCTGCGTGGTCACGAGTGGGGACGCTACCCGACCGAGGGGTGTGCGCGTGCGGGGTCGGCGGGGGCCGGTGCGGTGACAGGCCGGCGACAGGTCGCGGTCAGGGGCCGGGAGCACGGTGGCCGCATGACCATCTCCGCCCTGGACATCCGGGCCCTGCGGGCCCACGACCCGTTCCCGCTGCTCATCGTGCACGCGGGCCTGTCGGAGCAGTCCCGCGAACTGCGCTACCACACGCCGACCCCGCGGTTGACCCGTTCGATGCTGCGACTGCTCACCCGGCTGCGCCCCGGCCACCACGAGGCGTATGCCGCCTGGCAGGGCACCCGGCCGGTCGGCATCGTCCGGTGGGCGCGGCTGCACGCCGACCCCGGGCACGAGGAGCACGGCTGGGCCGACCTGGCGCTCGAGGTCGTCGACACCCACCAGGGCAGCGGCGTCGGCCGGGCGCTGGCGGCGCGGGCGGCCCGAGCGGCGGTGGCCGCCGGCGTGCACGCCTTCGTCGTCGACGTGCCCGACCGCAACGTGGTGGTGCAGGGCTGGCTGCGGGCCCTGGGGGCCCGCCGCGACCCGGGGGTGCCCGACCGCTTCCACGTCGACCCGCGCCGGCTGGCGCAGGTGGCACCGGCGACGGCGCCGGGCGGTGGGTCGTGGTGACCGCCCCCGAGTGGGCCGCGGCGAACTGGGCGCGGCATCCCGGCGGGGCCGACCTGCGCGTCGACGCCGCCGACCTGGACATCGCCCTGCGGCTGCCCAAGCTCGGCCGGCCGCACCTGGGCGGCGGGGCCGGCCCGGTCGCGCTGCCCGCCGACACCCTCACCGTCGTCGCGCCGGCCGGCGCCGACCCGGTCGCCCTCGCCGCAGCCGTGGTGACCGGCCGGCTCGCGCTCGGGCCGGTGACCGGGGGTGAGCCCCTGCCGTTGACCGTCGGGGCTGCCGAGGTGACCGGAGAGCCGGACGGGAGCGGGCGGCATACCTGGCGGGTGTCGCTGACCGCGCAGCCGGCCGACCGCTGCCTCTACGACCTGGTCCTCCTCGAGTCCGGCTCTGCCCCAACGGTGCTCGCGCCGCATGCGTTCTATCACCGGGTGGATTGGGCCGATTGCGGGATCGCGCACATCTCCGATCCGCACGTCGCCCGCCGCATCGATGCCTTCCGCGGCATCCTGCGCGACCTGGGCCACGCCGAGGCGGCGCAGCGGGTCGTCAACCTCAACGACCGGTTCCGCGGCTTCGTCCGCTTCGCGAACGCGCTGCACGCCGCCGGCGAGCTCGACCTGGTCGTCGCGACCGGCGACCTGGTCGACTACCTCTACGAGGCCGACGACGACCGGGCCGGGCTGGGCAACGCGGGCTTCCTGCGCGACCTGGTCCTCGGCCGGGCGCCGGGCCCCGACTTCCCCGACGTCGAGCCGCTCGCCGTGCCGATCCTCATGACCCCCGGCAACCACGACTACCGGCTGCACCCCTACCGGCTGGTCTTCGACCTGCGGATGGTGGGCGTCGACCTGCAGCGGGTGCGCAACTTCCGCGGCTACCACCTGCTCGAGCGCGAGGCTCGCGACCTGGACAACGCGCTCTACGACCCCGGTGCGACCGAGGTCGCCGACCTGCACCCCTCGACGGCGGAGCGGATGATCGCCATCGACACCTCGCTGCGGGCCTTCCGCGAGGCGCTGGCCGACCCGGAGCCGTACGTCGCGGTGGCCGGACCGCACCGGATCGTGCTGGTCGACAGCGCCCACGACGTCGGCGGGGCGGACTCGCTCGGCGGCGCGCTGTGGGAACTGGTCAAGCAGTGGGCCGGGACCGGCAGCGAGGACTTCGCGACGCTCACCGGTGGCTCGCCCAACTGCGAGGGCGTCGACGACGCGGAGTATGCCGCGGCGCTGGCCGCGCTCGACGGCGCGCCGGACGACGGGCTGGTCATCGTCGCGCTGCACGCCCCGCTGGTCAACCCGTGGCGCGGCGAGTACCCCTACTTCCTGCGCCAGACCCAGCGGCCCGCCCAGGCCGGCCAGGCCCACCTGTGGGTGTCGGCGCAGTCCGGCGGGCGGCACGGGCCGGCCCTGCGGGACGCGCACCCCGGCTGGTTCGCCGCCCCGGACCAGCCCGAACCAGACTGGCTGGCACAGGGATCCAGTCAGGACCTGCTCGACTACGGGGTGTCCCGGGGGCGCACCGACGACCTGTTGCGCACCCTGGCCGGCGTCGGCGCGCGGCGCCCGGCCGACCTCGTGCTGGCCGGGCACACCCACCACCACGACGAGATCTCGGTGCGGGTCGCGCCGGACGGGCGGCTGCGCTATCACCTGGACTTCTACACGGCCAACCCGCGGGCCGGCTATCCGGCCCGGGTCGTCGTCGAGCAGCCGGACCTGGCGCCGAACGACCGGCTCGCCATCGACCGGGAGTCCGCCTACGTCGAGGTGGAGCCCGAGGCGATCGCCGGTGCCGTCCCGCACCGGATGCCGGTGCGCGCCAAGCACGCCTGGGTCGTCCACGTGCCGCCCTATCCCGACCCGCTGGACCGCACCGGTGACCCGGCCGCCTGGTGGTCCCGGCACCGGCCGCTGCTGCTGCAGACCGCCTCGCTGGGCCTGCTGGAGAACGACCAGGTGAGCTTCGCCGGGTTCCGGCTGGTCAGCGTCCGCGGGGGCGTGGCCCACCGGATCGACCACGTGCCGATCGACCGGCTGGAGCAGGCCGGCTACCGGCTCACCCTCGAGCAGGCCGTCGCCCCGGCGTTGCCGCGGACGCACCGGCACGTCGAGCGCTCCCGGCGCACCGGGGCGCCCGAGGTGTCGGGCGGGTTGTGCCTGCTCGCGCCCGCGGACCGGCAGGTGCACTCGGTGGTCCACCGGGACGGCGACGGGCGGCTCGTCGAGCTCTGGGACGCGGCCGGGCAGCCCGGCTCCGGCCGGCTCGCCGATCGGGCGGTGGCACCGGCCGCGGCGGGTGACCCCGCGGCATACCTGGAGGCGGACGGGACCGCGGTGGTGCTCTATCGCGGCGGGGACGGCCACGTCCACTCGCTCTACTGGCGGGGCGGCGCGGCGGCCCGGCACGACGCCCTGTCGCAGTCGGCCGGCGCGCCGCCGGCGGTGGGCGAGCCGACCGGCTACGAACTGGCCGGCATGAAGCACGTCTTCTATCGCTGCGAGGGCGGGCACCTG
Organism: uncultured Intrasporangiaceae bacterium; assembly: GCA_964647395.1. Lineage (GTDB taxonomy): Bacteria > Actinomycetota > Actinomycetes > Actinomycetales > Dermatophilaceae > Phosphoribacter. The sequence continues at coordinate 17,224 of CAZYHR010000046.1, forward strand.
CAGCAGTTGTGGTGGACCGACGGTTCGGTCGGGCAGGGGCGGATCTCGGGCTACTGCGGCGAGCCGCGCGCCGACGGCGATCCGTGGGGCTATCCGGTGCACCCGAACGGGCAGAACGTCGTGCTCTATCGCGGGGTCGACGGGCACGTGCACTCGCTCTACTGGTCGGACGGCCCGACCGGCCACGACAACCTGACCGGCTATGTCGGCTCGCCGCTGGCCGCCGGCCAGCCGTGCGGGTACCACCGCCCCGACGACGACTCCCACCAGGTCGTCTACCGCGGCATCGACGGGCACGTCCACGAGGTGTGGTGGACCGGCGGGGCCGCGGCCTCGTGGTGGGACGTCACCGCCGCGGCCGGGGCGCCGTCGGCGGCGAGCGACCCGGCGGCGGCCCATCTCGACGGGATCAAGCACGTCGTGCACGTCGGCACCGACGGGCACCTCCACGACCTGGCCTGGCGGCCCGGCCAGGGGGTCACCTGGACCGACCTCACCGCGGCGGCGCTCGCCCCACCGGCCCGGCCGGTGCGGCCCGTCGTCGCCGGTGGCCCGAGCCCTGGGCGGGTGCAGGTGTGCTACGTCGGCACCGACGATCAGGTGCACGAGATCCGCTGGGGGTGATCCGGGTCGGCGGGGTCGGCCGCGGCCCGGGTCGGGTGTCCGCAGCAGGTCGCCCAGGTCGGCGCGGGTGACGACAGCAGTGCCCCCGGCGACCGGTGACCCCTCGGGCACGCACCGGCAAACCGGGGGACAGCGTCGTTGCTGCTGTGCTTGCATGGCCGGATGCGACTGCTGGTCCTCGGGCCGGTCGAGGCGTCGGCCGGGCCGGGCGCCCCGGCGGTGGCGGGTCGGCGGGGTCGAGACCTCGTCGCCGCGCTGGCCACCCGCCGGGGACAGTCGGTGCCGGCCGAGGTGCTGCTCGACCGGGTCTGGGGCGACGCCGCGACCGGGCCGGACGTCGCCGTGGTGCACACCCAGGTGGCGCGGCTGCGCCGGGTGCTCGGCCCGGACGCCCTGCTCACCGAGCCGGGTGGCTATCGCCTGGCCGTCGCCAGCCTGGACGCGGACGACTTCGAGTCCGGCTGCGCCCTGGCGCGCCGGGCGGCGCTGTCCGGCGCAGTGGACGAGGCCGTCGACCGCCTGCGCGCGGCCCTGGCGCTGTGGCGCGGTGACCTCGCCTACGCCGGCGTCAGCGACCGGCTGGTCGAGGCCGAGCGGGCCCGGCTGGCCGAGGCCCGGACCCGCGCGGCCGAGGACCTGGTCCGGCTGCTGCTCGGCCGGCCGGACGCCGCCGCGCCCGCGCAGGCCCACGCCGTGGCCCTGAGCCTGGTCGGCGCCCACCCGCGTCGGGAGACGCCGGGGGCGCTGCTGGCGCACGCGGCATACCGATTGGGGCGGCCGGCCGAGGCGCTCGGGGCGCTGGCCGAGTTGCGCAGCCGGCTGCGTCGCGAACTCGGCGTCGATCCCGGGCCGGCGGTGGCCGACCTGCAGCGTCGGCTGCTGGCGCAGGACCCGACGCTGCTGCCCCGGCCGGACGCCGCCGACCCGTCCGCCGCGCCGCCGCCGGCCCGCAGCACCGGCGGGTCCGGCGCCCGGCCGCCGCTGCCCGCGACCGAGACCATCGGCCGGGCCGCCGAGCTCGCGGCCGTGCTCGACGCGCTGCGCGAGGGGAGCCGGCTGGTCACCGTCACCGGTGCGGGCGGAGTCGGCAAGAGCCGGCTGCTCGCCGAGGTCGGCCGGTGTCTGCCCGGGGGCGGCCGGCTGGTCGGCTATCTCGACCTGGCCGGAGCGGGCCGGGTCGAGGCGGCCCAGGTGGCCGAGCTGGCCCTGGTCGCGCTGCGCCGGTCGGGGCCCGGCGCGGGGCCGATCGAGGCGCTGGTCGCCGCCCTCGGCGACGCGACCGGGGTGCTGCTCGTCGACGAGGCCGAGTGGGCGGTCGAGGCGGTGGCCGACGTCCTGACCCGGGTGCTCGCCGGGTGTCCCGGCCTGGCTGTCGTCGTGACCTCCCGACTGGCCCTGGGCCTGCCCGGGGAGCGCCGGATCGTGCTCAGCCCGCTGGCCTGCGCGCCGGCGGGGGCCAGCGCCGCCGACGTGCTGCGGGCCCCGGCGGTGCGGCTGCTGGCCCGCCGGCTGGTCGACGCCGGGGCGCCGGACCCGACGGCCACCCCCGAGCTGGCCACGCTGCTCGGCCGGATCGCCCGGCGGGTGGACGGCCTGCCCCTGGCGCTGGAGATCGTCGCCGGCCACGGGGCGACCCACAGCCTGGACGAGCTCGTCGAGCTGCTCGAGGCACCGCTGGACGTCGGCGCCGCGGTCCGGCCGGCCAGCGCGCGCCACCGGACGCTGCGTGACACCCTCGGCTGGAGCGTCGACCGTCTCGACCCGGCGGCCCGTCGGGTGCTGGCCCGGCTGGCCGTCTTCGCCGGGCCGATCGACCCGCAGGCCGCGATCGCGGTCGCCGGGGCGGGCGACCCGGGCGTCGACGCGCTGGTGCGGACGCTGTCCCGCGAGGGCCTGCTCACCGTGGAGCGCAGCGGGCCCCGGCTGGCCTTCCGGATGCTGCGCACGGTGCGTGATCTGGCGCTGGAACTGCTCGACGCGCAGGGGGAGCGGGCCGAGTGCGAAGCCCTGCTCGGCAGCTGGCTGGCGGCCCGCTGGCGCGGCCAGCCGCGCTCGGACGCCCTCATCGCGGACGTGGTGCGCCACTACGACGACTACCTGGCCGCGCTGCGCTGGGCCATCGCGGCCCGGCCCGAACTGGCTGCCGACCTGCTCGTCACGTTGAGTCGCTTCTGGCTGTTCGGCAGCCTGCGGGCCATCGGGGTGCGCTGGGCCGACCGGGTGCTCGCGGCGGCCCTGGGCGCGCACGACCGGGCCCGGGTGCGACTGCACCGGAGCATGCTCGACAAGGCCGACCACGACGCGTCGCTGGCCGACGTGCGAGCCGCCGTGCCGGTGCTGCACCGGCACGGCGACCTGCCGGAGTTGGTGTCCGCGCACATGTCGCTGGCGTTGCACGCCACCCATGTCGGCGACGGCGCGCCGGCGCTCGAGCACGCCCGCCGGGCCGTCGAGATCGCCCGGCAGGTGGGCCTGGAGCGGGTCTGCGACGCCCTCGGCGTGCTCGCGGTCGTGCTCGCCGACACGGGCGACGCCCCGGGCACCGCGGCGACCGTCGAGGAGGCGCTGCGGGCGCTGCGCTCGGCGCGGTCCACCGCCGCGCACGTCGCGGTGACGAGCAACCTCGCGCACGCGCTGGTCAACGTCGGGCAGGCCGAGCGGGCCCTCGGTCTGCTGCAGGCGGTGCTCCCGATCGCCCACGAGGTCGGTGGTGCGGCCACGGTCGACTTCCTCGTCGAGACCGCCGGGTGGGCGAACCTGGCCGTGGGCCGGCCGCGGCCGGCTCTCGGGCACTTCGCCGACGTGCTGCGGGCCATGGGGGCCGAGGCGGCCCGCTCGCAGTATGCCGTGTCGGCGGCGATCGGAGTCGCCTGCGCGCTCGCCGCGCTCGACGACCCGGCAGCCGCCGCGGCCCTCACCCTCGCGCGGGAACGGCTGCGGGACAGCGGTTTCGCCCCGCCACCGATCATGGGCGAGCAACTGGCCGCGGCGTCGCTGCGGTTGGCGGACCGGCCGGCGGCGGACCCGCCCGGACCGGACGTGCACCGTTGGCTGCTCGGGGTGGCGCTGTCGGCCGCCCGCGAGCCGGGCTCCTAGGCTGGGTGCATGCTCGCCGTGTATGCCGCCCGCCAGGACCGCGCCGACCCGCTCTCCGGGCTGGAGGTCGGGCAGCGGCCCGAGCCGCAGCAGCGGCCCGGCTGGACGACGGTCACCCTCAGGACGTCCGGCCTCAACCACCACGACCTGTGGTCGCTCATGGGCGTGGGGCTGCCCGCCGACCGGCTGCCGATGATCCTCGGCTGCGACGGCGCCGGGGTGACCGACGACGGGCGGGAGGTCATCGTCCACTCGGTCATCGCGAGCGAGGGCTGGCAGGGTGACGAGACCCTCGACCCGGGCCGCAGCCTGCTGTCCGAACTGCACCCCGGCACCTTGGCCGAGCGGGTCGCCATCCCGGTCGGCAACGCCGTCGCCAAGCCCGCGGGGATGTCCTGGCAGACCGCCGCGTGCCTGTCGACGGCGTGGCTGACGGCCTACCGGATGTTGTTCCGCAACGCCGGCCTGACCCCCGGTGCCACCGTGCTCGTCCAGGGGGCCGGCGGGGGCGTGGCCACCGCGCTCGTCCAACTCGGGTCCGCCGCCGGCTTTCGGATGTGGGTGACCAGTCGCGACGAGGCCAAGGCGCAGCGCGCGCTCGAGGTCGGCGCCGACGCGGCGTTCGGGTCGGGGGAGCGGCTGCCCGAGCGGGTCGACGCGGTCATGGAGACGGTCGGCGCGGCGACCTGGAGCCATTCGGTCAACTCGCTCGTGCCCGGCGGGACGATCGTCATCTCCGGCGCCACCTCCGGCGACGCGCCGCCCAGGGCCGAGCTGACCAAGATCTTCTTCAAGCAGTTGCGGGTCGTCGGCTCGACGATGGGCAGCCGGGCCGAGCTGGCCCGGCTCGCGCAGTTCGTCCAGACCCGCGGCATCGAGCCGGTCATCGACTCGGTGCTGCCGATCGGGCAGGCGCGCGAGGGGTTCGCGAAGATGGCCGCCGGCGAGCTGTTCGGCAAGATCGTCTTCACCCACTGACCGTTCGCCGCGCGGCCGCCCGCCGACCATCGCCTGCCGACCATCGCCCGCCGACCATCGCCTGCCGACCATCGCCTGCCGACCATCGCCTGCCGACCATCGCCCGCCGACCACTGGAGGACCCGATCATGGCGACGACCGCGCTCACCGAGACCGACTTCGAGGCCACCATCGCCGGCCACGACATCGTCCTGGTCGACTTCTGGGCGTCCTGGTGCGGCCCGTGCCGGCAGTTCGCGCCGGTCTTCGCTGCCGCCGCCGAGCGGCACCCCGACATCGTCTTCGCCCAGGTCGACACCGAGGCCGAGCGCGGCCTGGCGGCCGCTGCCGGCATCACGTCGATCCCCACGCTCATGGCCTTCCGCGAGGGCGTGCTGGTCTTCGCCCGGCCGGGGGCGGTGCCCGCCGCGGGCCTGGAGCAGGTCATCGAGGACGTCAAGGGCCTCGACCTGGCCGAGGTGCGCCGGCAACTCGACGCGCAGCAGGCGCTGCCGGACGAGCCGGTCGAGGTCTCGGTCGACGAACTCGACGTCGCCCTGACCGAGCACCACACGCTGGTCGACGTGCGCGAGCCGCTCGAATACCGCTCCGGCCACGTGCCCGGGGCGGTGCTCATACCGATGCGCGCGCTGGCCGAGCGCGCGGCTGAGCTGCCGACCGACGCCCCCGTCTACGTCATCTGCCAGAGCGGCAACCGCAGCCGCTCGGCGACCCAGCTGTTGCGTCAGGCCGGCCTGGCGGCCTATTCGGTCGCCGGTGGCACGGCGGCCTGGGCCGCCTCCGGACGCCGGGTGGTCCCGGGCCGGGGCGGCCCGCGGTCGTAGCCTGGGTGGCCGCGTGATCGGAGGAGCCCGTGACCGACTTCCCCCGCCTGCTGCATACCGTCATCGACGCCCGCGACTGCCGGGTGCTCGCGGAGTTCTATCGCGAGTTGCTCGGCCTGACCTATCGCGCGGGCGACGAACCGCCGGTCGACGGCCCGGACCAGGCCGATTGGCTGGTGCTCGTCGAGGCCGACGGGCGCCGGGTGCTCGCGGTCCAACAGCAGCCCGACACCACCCCGCCCACCTGGCCGTCCGAACGGGTGCCGATGCAGTTGCATCTCGACTTCACGGTCTCCTCGCGGGCCCAGCTGGACCGGCACCGCCGGCGCGCGCTCGACCTGGGCGCCCGGCTGCTGTTGGACCGGACCGACGACCCCGACGAGCCGCTCTACGTGCTCGCCGACCCGGCGGGCCACCCGTTCTGCCTGTTCGTCGGGTAGGGCCGTGGTCCCGGGGACGGGCGCGGGTCGATGTGACCCAGGGTGATGCCTGGATCACGCTCTGTCACACCGAGAGTGCGGGACTTGACCACCGCCGGCGCCGGGAGCGCGACCTGCAGCGCGTGCGCGCCGCCTCGGCGCACCAGGTAGCCCCGGCCGGGCAGATCCTCGCCGAACAGGGGTCGACGCAGCCCGAGAGCGGTCTCGTCGCCACGCTCGATCGCGCCGAGCAGCACGCCGACGCCGTGCGACGCGACGGCGCTGAGCACCGCCGCGCGGCCGTCGAGCGCCTCCCGCGGGGTCGCGGTGACCACGACGAGGCCGTCGTCCTCGTCGACGAGGCGAAGGATCTCGCCGACCACCGCGGCTGCCTCCGCGGTCAGCCGGGTCACGTCGTCGACGAGCAGCGCCAGGTCGGGGTGCTCGCGGCGGGCGGCGACCATGGCGGCGGTGTCGCCGTGGCCGGCGAACGCAGCGGCACCGCAACGGAATCCGACGCACAGCAGGCCCGCGCCGAGGTCGCTCAGGCTCGTCGCGAGGGTCTGCAGGGTGGTCGTGCGGCCCGAGCCGCGCGGGCCGAGCACCGCCACGGCCCGCTGCCCCGCGGCGCGGGCCAGGCCGATCGGCACCAGCCCGTCGGTGCCCAGCAGCACGGCTGGCCGTCCGGCAGCACCGTGACCGGCGCCGCCGGCCCCGTTGCCGTCCTGCACCCCTGCGCGGTCGGCGCCGGGGGTGCCGGCCGGACCGCCCCCGTTGCCGTCCGGCACCCGCCTCGACAGGTCGGCCAGCCGCACCGTGCGGGGCAGGTCGGGGACCCGCGCCGGCCCCGCTGCCGCGTCGGG
>CAZYHR010000047.1:0-23430 GCA_964647395.1 uncultured Intrasporangiaceae bacterium
CCCAGGGCAGGAATGCAGCAAGGGCAGGTGAGCTCTTCCAGGTACGTGGGGTGTCCTCGCGTCCGGGCCCGGGGGACCCTTCCCCGGTGAAAGCGGTTGCCTGGAACGTTCGTGGGCCACCTTCCCCGGTGAAAGCGGTTGCCTGGAACGTTCGCGGGCGACCTTCCCCGGTGAAAGCGGTTGCCTGGAACGTTCGCGGGCGGGTTGCCGGACCCAGGCGCCGATCTAGGGTTGGCCGGGTGAGACCGACGACGCTGCGGGCGGTGGACGTGTCCCTGCGCCTGGGCCCGGCCTGGCTGCTCGGGCCGACCGACGTCGAGGTGGCGTCCGGCGAGTGCGTCGTGCTACGCGGACCCAACGGCAGTGGCAAGACGACCCTGCTGCGCATCCTCGCCGGGCTGCTCGTGCCGACGACCGGCACCGTGACCCTCGACGGGCGGCAGGTCGACGAACGCGACCGGCAGGTCCGGGAGGCGATGGCCGCGCTGGTCGGCGCGCCCGCGGCATACCGGGATCTGACGATCCGCGACCACCTGGTGCTCGTCGACGCGTCCTGGGGCCGCGACGGCCGGACGTGCGACGAGCGGGTCGCTGCGCAGCTGACCGAACTCGGCATCGAGGAGTTGGACGAGCGTTTCCCGGACGAGCTGTCCAGTGGGCAGCAGCAACTGTTCCGGCTGGCGCTGACGCTCATGCGGCCCGCGCGGGTGCTGCTGCTCGACGAGCCCGAGCAGCGGCTGGACACCGACCGACGCGCCATGCTGGTGCGAGTCCTGTTGCACCGCAAGGCTGCTGGGGCCGCCCTGGTCGTCGCCTGCCACGACCCCGACATGATCGAGGAACTCGCCGACGCGGTCCTCGACCTGCACCAGCCATGACAACGGCCGACCGGGCGCGGCTTGCCGCCGCACGCGGCGTGGTCCGAGCCGCCTCGCCGCCCACCTCGGCCGCCACGTATGCCGCATACGTCACCGTGCTGTTCGCCGCCGTCTACGGCGTGCCGATCGGGCAGCAGGTGGTCCGCGCACTCGATCCCGGCTGGGTGGCCGCGCAGCTGTCCGCGACCGGGTTGGTCGTCGTCGCCGTCGGCGCGGGTCTCGTCGGGGCGCTGCTCGCGTGGCGGGCAGGGCGGGTGCGCGGGCCGGTCGTGCCCGAGCTGCCCTATCTGGACCTCGTCGTCACCACGTCAATCGGCCGCGAGGTCAGCCTGGGCGGCTGGTGGGTGCTGTCGCTGGCCGGCTGTGTCTTCGCCGGGCTGGTCGTCGGGCTGGTCGGTGCGGGCAGCGTGGCCTATGTCGGTCTGGCTCCCGCCTGGGTCCTGGCGCCGGCGGCGGGCGGCGGCGCGGCGGTGGGGGTGCTGGTGGGCTTCGCGTGGCTGGCCGGGCAGCTCGCGGTCTCGCCGCCGCTGCCGGGAGGTCGGCGGATAGCGCGACCGCTGCTGCACCGCCTGCATCTGACCACGCTGCGCCGGCAGGCGGCCAGCGCGGTGGTCGTCGGCGGGGCCGTGCTCGCGGGGGACCTGCGGGCGGTGCGGCTCGAGGTCGCGACCCCGGTGACCCGGGCCCGCGCGGCACGGTTGCGACCGCGGGGCCGGTGGGGTGTCATCGTCGCCCGCGATCTGCTCGGGTGGCGCCGAGATCCCGGATCGGTCTGGGCCGCAGTCGTGCTGACCGTCATCGGGGCTGGGCTGCTCGGTGCGTTGGCTGGGGGCACCGGGGTGCCCGTCGTGCTTGCGGTCGTCGGCTCGCTGCTGCTGCACATGGGTCTGGGCCGGCTGAGCGAGGGATTGCGTCTGCACGCGGACACCGGAAACGCACCACCACTGCTCGGGATCGCCCACCGGACCGAGGGGCTGCTGCACCTGGTGGTCCCCGCCGTCGCCGCGGTCGTCGGGTGCGGCGTCACGGCGCTCGGCCTGCTGGCCGCCGGGGTCCCGGTGGGGGCGGCGCTCTGGCCGGCCGCTCTGGTCCCGCTGCTCGCCGCGGCCCGACTGCTCATCACCTATCGCGGGCAGCCGCCGATCTCGCTGTTCATCCCCAATCTCGGTGTGCCGGCGCTGGTGACCTGGCTGGCCTGGCCGCACGTGCTCGCCGTCGCCTCGGTCAGCTGGGTGACGGTGCAGTTCGCGGGCGATGGCGGCTCCGCGGGGCTCCGGTTGGTCGGCCTCACCGCCGCTGTCGTCGTGCCGGGCCTGCTGCGGCTGGCCGCCTTCACCGACCCGCAGACGCGTTGACCGGCGTCGGGCGGGATCGGGGGTGATGACCTACGCCAGGACGTCGGTGACCGGCGCCAGCCGCTGCTGGTGACGCGGTCGGGCCGGGCCGTCGTGAGCCGGGATTGGGGGCGATCGCCGACGTCAGGAGGTGGGTGATCGCCCCCAATCTGCCTGTCCCTGGGAGTTCTTCCGGTCGGCGTCGCCGGCAAACGTTCCAGGCAACCGTTTTCACCGGGGGAGGGGTGCCGGGGAACGTTCCAGGCAACCGTTCTCACCGGGAGGGTTCGCCCGCAACGGTGGCCGGCCACCCACGCGGCGAGCCGGCCGATCGGGCCGACCGGACGGCATACCGGCTGTCGGTGGCGGCCACTAGGTTGAGCGGGTGACCACCGCTCTGTACCGCCGCTACCGACCCGAGACGTTCGCCGACGTCATCGGGCAGGAGCACGTGACGGAGCCGCTCATGCAGGCGCTGCGCACCGGTCGGGTGGGCCATGCCTATCTGTTCAGCGGGCCACGCGGCTGCGGTAAGACGACCTCGGCGCGCATCCTCGCGCGCTGCCTCAACTGCGAGCAGGGCCCGACGCCGACGCCGTGCGGCACCTGCGAGTCGTGCGTGGCGCTCGCGCGCGGCGGACCGGGGTCGGTCGACGTCATCGAGATCGACGCGGCCAGCCACGGCGGCGTCGACGACGCGCGTGACCTGCGCGAGCGGGCGTCCTACGGGCCGGCGCAGAGCCGCTTCAAGATCTACATCATCGACGAGGCGCACATGGTGACGCCGCAGGGCTTCAACGCGCTGCTCAAGATCGTCGAGGAGCCGCCCGAGCACGTCAAGTTCGTCTTCGCGACGACCGAGCCGGACAAGGTCATCGGCACCATCCGCTCGCGGACCCATCACTACCCGTTCCGGCTGGTGCCGCCGGCCAAGCTCACCGCCTATCTCGAGCGACTCTGCGAGCTGGAGCAGGTCGCGGTCGCGCCGGGTGTGCTGGGTTTCGTCACGCGCGCGGGCGGGGGGTCGGTGCGTGACTCGCTGTCGGTGCTCGACCAGCTCATCGCCGGGTCGGGCGACGAGGGGCTGACCTATGCCGGGGCCGCGGCGCTGCTCGGTTTCACCGGTGTCGAACTGCTCGACGCGACGATCGACGCCCTGGCCGTGGGCGACGCGGCCGCGGTCTTCGGGCAGGTCGACAAGGTCATCGAGTCGGGACACGACCCGCGGCGGTTCGCGCTGGACCTGCTTGAGCGGCTGCGCGACCTCATCGTCCTCGCGGCAGTGCCCGACGGGGCGGCGTCGGTGCTGCGGGCGATCCCCGAGGATCAGCTCGACCGGATGCGCGGGCAGCAGGCGCGGTTCGGGCCGGGCGCGCTGACCCGGGCGGCCGACATCGTCAATGCCGGCATCACCGAGATGAGCGGCGCCACCTCGCCGCGGCTGCAACTCGAGTTGATCTGCGCCCGCGTCCTGCTCCCCGGCGCCGCCGGTGAGCAGGGGTATGCCGCGCGCCTCGACCGCCTCGAACGTCGCCTCGACGTCGGCGGGGTGCCATCGGCGGCGGGTGGATCGGCGGCGGGTGGATCGGCGGCGGATGGGCTGCCGGCCGCGCCGCACGGTGTCGGCCCGGCCGGGCCGCACATGGCGGCCGGTGCGGGTTCGGGTGCGGCTGCGCCGCCCGGCCAGTCGCAGCAGGCCGGGCGTGGCCCGGCGCAGGAGGCCGCTCGGCTCGGCGCGGAGGCCGCGCGCACCGCGCCGCCCGCCCACTCGGCAGGGCAGGCCGCGACCCACGAGGTCGACCAGCCCGCACGCGAGCGCGTCGCGCCGGAGCCCACGGGTCCCGATCCGGAGCCCGCGCGGCCCGGGCCGGTGTCCGACCGCCCGGCGGGACAGCCCGCGACTCACGCGGCTGAGCCCGCACCTGCCGGACCGGGGCCGTCCGCCGGACCCGATCTGGCGACGATCCGTCGCATCTGGCCGGAGGTGCTCGGCCGGGTCTTCGGCATGCGGCGGGTCACCTGGACCTTCCTGTCCGCGCACACCCAGGTGCTCGACTTCGACGGCCATCGCCTGGTGCTCGGCATCGGGACCCAGGGCGTGGCCAACACCGTCTGCGAGGGCAATCACGCCGAACTCGTGCGGCAGGCCCTGATCGACGAGATCGGCCTGGGCGTGCGCGTCGAGGGCGTGCCGCTGCCCCGCGGCGACGCACCCGCCGCGAGCGCTCCACCCGCCGCGAGCGCTGCACCCGCCGCGAGCGCTGCACCCGCCGCGAGCGCTGCTCCGGGCTCGCCGGCGTCCGGCCCTGCCGGTCCGGCGACCTCCGAGGGCCGCGCCGAAGCGCCCACCGACGGTGTGGGCGGGCCGGTGAGCGGGCCGGTGGGCGACCGGTCGGCGTCACCCCGATCGCCGGCGAACCCCGCGGCGCCGCACGCGCCATCAGTCCCGCCGACAGTGGGCGAGCATTCACCGTCTCCCTCGTCGGCAGTTCAGTCGGGGTCACCCCAGCCGGGCTCGCCGCAGTCGGGCTCACCGCCGTCGTACGGGTCGCCGGCAGTCGGGCCGTCGCCCTCGACCGCCGAGCAGCCGACCTTCTCGAGTTCCGCCTGGCCCGACGATCTCGGTCCCGAGCCGCCGGACGACGATGTCCCGCCGCCGCCCGAGGACTGGGAGCCGGCGGTCGCGCCGATCCAGCCGACCCCCGCCCGGACCGAGGCCGCTACCGGGCCGGATCCCAGGCCGGGCAACTCCAACCCGGAGCGGGCTCGGCCGAGCGGACGGTCGTCGGGCGGTCCGTCGTCGGGCGATCCGTCGTCGAGTGATCCGTCGCCTGCTCCACCCCCGGCACCCCCGGCACATCCGGCACCGCCGGCACATCCGGCACATCCGGCACCGCCGGCACATCCGGCACCGCCAGCACACCGGGCACCGCCGGCGCCCGCCCGGCCCCCTGCCCTCGACGGGCCCGACAACGAACTGGCCAGCCTCGACGACGAGGACGTCCAGGACGGCACCGAGGTCGGCCAAGCGGTCATCGAGAAGGTGCTCGGCGGCCGCGTCCTGTCCGAGTCCGACGACTGACCCACCCGGCCGGACCGGCGCGGGGCAGACCTGCATGGCCGACCTGCATGGCAGACCTGCATGGCCGACCTGCATGGCCGACCTGCATGGCCGACCTGCATGGCCGATCCGCATGGCCGATCCGCATGGCCGATCCGCATGGCAGACCTGCATGGCCGATCCGCATGGCCGACCCGCATGGCAGACCTGCATGGCAGACCTGCATGGCCGACCTGCATGGCCGACCTGCATGGCCGACCTGCATGGCCGACCCGGCTTCTGGACCGCGAAGTGCCACACCCGCGGGCGGCCGCTCGTCGCCGGGGTGGTCGCGGGCGGATCGCAGCCTGGACGACGACCCCGGAGCCGACGCCCGGAGGACTACCCTCGCGAGCATGCTCTACCAGGCGGGCGCGCTCGTGCTCAAGCCGCTGACCCGGGTGCTCTACCGCCCGCGCATCACCGGCGTCGAGAACGTCCCGCTCAGCGGCGGGGTCGTCCTGGCGAGCAACCACCGCTCGTTCATCGACTCCTTCGCCATCCCGCTGGCCGCACCGCGCCAGGTGCACTTCCTGGCCAAAGCCGAATACTTCACCGGCACAGGCCCATTGGGCGCCGTGAAGCGGGAGTTCTTCGAGAGCGTCGGCGCCGTCCCGGTCGACCGGCACTCCTCGCGGGCGGCCCAGGAGTCGCTCGACATCGGGCTCGCCGTCCTGCGCGCCGGCAAGGCCTTCGGCATCTATCCCGAAGGCACCCGCTCCCGCGACGGCCGGCTCTACCGCGGCCGCACCGGCGTGGCCTGGCTCGCGCTCACCGCCCAGGTCCCGGTCGTGCCCGTCGGGCTGCTGGGCACGGCGGACATCCAGCCGATCGGCTCGCGACTGCCCCGGCTGGCCAAGGTGACGGTGGCCTTCGGCCCCCCGATCCACCCCGACGCGTATGCCGCCCTGCCGGCCGGCCGCGCGCGCCGCGCCCTGACCGACGACGTCATGGACTCGATCGCCACGCTGACCGGCCAAGAGCGGGCCGACGATTACAACGAGGTGCCGACACCGGGGCCGAACTGACCCCGGCACCACCATCCCGGCGCCGACCGGCGGCCGACGGGGCCGGTTCGCAGGGTCGACTCTTCTGGCGCCACCTAGCCTGGGGCGATGCCACGACGAGACCGGATCCGAGGGGGCCTCTACGGCCTGCTCGTCGGCGACGCACTCGGGGTGCCCTACGAGTTCCATCCCGCCGCCCAGATCCCCGCGCCCGAGCTCGTCGAGATGAGCCCGCCGCCCTGGTTCGCGCGCGCACACGGCAGCGTCCCGCCCGGCACGTGGAGCGACGACGGCGCCCAGGCCCTGGTGCTGCTCGAGTCCTTGCTGCGCCGCGGCCGGCTCGACTTGGACGACCTCGCCCGAGGCCTGCTGCGCTGGTGGGACGAGGGCTGGTGCGCCGTCGACGGCCGGGTCTTCGACGTCGGCATCCAGACCTCGACCGCGCTGCGCCGCTATCAGGGCGGCATCCCGGCCGACCAGTCCGGCCCGGCCGACGAGCACGCCAACGGCAACGGCTCCCTCATGCGGGTGCTGCCGTTGGCGCTCTGGCACACCGGCACCGACGCGCAGCTCGTCGCGGACGCGGCCGCCCAGTCCCGGGTCACCCACGGCCACCTGCGGGCGATCGTCTGCTGTCAGCTCTACTGCCTCTGGGCCCGCCGCCTGGCCGACGGTATGCCGCCCACCCCCGCCTGGCAGCAGGCCCGCCAGGTGTTCGACCAGCTTCACCCCGACGGCACGCCCGGGCACGCCGAGGTGCCCGGCCTGGTCCTGCCGGACGGGGCGGCCTACGAGATCCAGGGCAGCGGCTACGTCGTGCACAGCCTCCGGGCTGCGGTGAGCCTGCTGACCGGACCCGACCGGGTCGACTACGAGCGGGTGGTCCGCGGCGCCATCGCCCTGGGCCAGGACACCGACACCACGGCGTGCATCGCCGGTGGGGTGGCCGGGCTGGTGGTCGGCGAGGGCGGCATCCCGCGCCGGTGGCGCGACGGGTTGCGCGGTCGCGCGCTCATCGAGGACCTGCTCAGCCGCTGGCCGTGAGCCTGCCGAGGACGCCCCCGCTCGGCGCGCCCCGACGGCGGCTCACCCCTGCGGTCGGTGCGGCCACGTAGTCTTCGAGAGTGTTCGAAGGCATCGTTCAGGACCTCATCGACGAGTTGGGGCGGCTGCCCGGCATCGGGCCCAAGAGCGCCCAGCGCATCGCCTTCCACATCGTCCAGGCCGAGCCGACCGACGTGTCCCGGCTGGTCCAGGTGCTCTCCGAGGTCAAGGCCAAGATCCGCTTCTGCGAGCTGTGCGGCAACGTCTCCGAGGGTCCGCAGTGCCGCATCTGCGCCGACCCGCGACGCGACCGCACCGCGCTGTGCGTCGTCGAGGAGGCCAAGGACGTGTCGGCGATCGAGCGCACCCGCGAGTTCCGCGGGCTCTACCACGTGCTCGGCGGCGCGATCTCGCCGATGGACGGGGTCGGCCCCGACGACCTGCGCATCCGTGAGCTGATGACCCGCCTGGCCAGCGGCGAGGTCCAGGAGGTCATCATCGCGACCGACCCCAACATCGCCGGCGAGGCCACCGCCACCTATCTGTCCCGCTCGCTGGTCCCGCTCGGCCTGCGCGTGACCCGGCTCGCCTCCGGTCTGCCGGTGGGCGGTGACCTGGAATACGCTGACGAGGTGACCCTGGGACGAGCCTTCGAAGGGCGGCGAGCGGTCCATGCCTGAGCAGCACTGGCGCCACCACCCCCACGAGCCGGACGACGACATGGGCCAGCTCGCCGACGAGACGGCGCTGCAGGCCAAGGCGTTCGTCGCCACCCTCACCGAGGTCGCGGCCGGTGCGTCGCCGGACATCGCCATGCCGATGCTGCTGCTGACCACCTCGCAGGTCCTGGTCGCCGGCGCCCGGCTCGGCGCGATCCAGGACGTCGTGCTCGAGGAGCGCTTCGAGCAGGACCCCGGACCCGACCCCGACCTCGAGCCGCTGCGCGACAACCTGGTCAACATCTTCGAAGGACTCGACGACTACGCCGACGTCGTCGACCCGCTGACCGCCGCCGAGCTGACCCGGGGCTCGCTGTCCAACGACCTCACCGAGATCTGCCTGGCGCTCGCCCACGGCCTGCGGCACTACGACGCCGGGCGGTGCACCGAGGCCCTGTGGTGGTGGCAGTTCTCCTACCTGTCGACCTGGGGCGACCGGGCGGCCTCCGCGCTGCGCGTCGTCCAGTCGATCCTGTCGCACCTGCGCCTCGACGCCGACGAGGACACCATCGCCGACGCCGAGTTCGAGGCGCTGCACCCGTAGTCCCAGCCGGCGCCGGACCGCGCCCCGCTCGCCCGGCCGGCCGCGCCGGGTGTCTCGCGATACGTTCGGCGACCAGGGGCAGCCAGCACCGTCGTTAGACTCACCGGCGTCCACAGCCGTCTCCCGGGAGCAGCCCGCACGTGAGCATCGTCGTCCAGAAGTTCGGCGGGTCGTCCGTCGCCGATGCCGAGGGCATCAAGCGGGTGGCGCGCCGCATCGTCGAGAGCAAGCAGGCCGGCCACGACGTGTGCGTCGTCGTGTCGGCGATGGGCGACACCACCGACGAACTCATCGACCTCGCCAACCAGGTCAGCCCGCACCCACCGGCCCGCGAGCTCGACATGCTGCTGACCGCCGGCGAGCGCATCTCCATGGCGCTGCTTGCGATGGCCATCTCCGACCTGGGCTTCGAGGCCCGCTCGTTCACCGGCTCGCAGGCCGGCGTCATCACCGACGACGCGCACGGCAAGGCCCGCATCATCGATGTCACCCCCGGCCGGATCAGCCAGGCCCTGCAGGCCGGGCACGTCGCGATCGTCGCCGGCTTCCAGGGCGTCAGCCACAACAGCAAGGACGTCACCACCCTCGGCCGAGGCGGCTCGGACACCACCGCGGTCGCGTTGGCCGCCGCCTTGCGGGCCGACGTCTGCGAGATCTACTCCGACGTCGACGGGGTCTTCTCCGCCGACCCGCGGGTCATCCCGCGGGCCCGCAAGCTTGCCGTCGTCTCCAGCGAGGAGATGCTCGACCTGGCCGCCAACGGCTCCAAGATCCTGCACCTGCGGTGCGTCGAATACGGCCGCCGGCACGGCATACCGATCCACGTCCGCTCCTCGTGGAGCACCCACGAGGGCACCTGGATCATCGAGAACCCCTACGGGGAAGGACCAGACCAGATGGAAGCGCCGATCATCGCCGGCATCGCCCACGACAAGGGCGAGGCCAAGGTCACCGTCGTCGGAGTGCCCGACGAGCTGGGCAAGGCCGCCGACATCTTCACCGCCGTCGCCGAGGCCGGCGTCAACGTCGACATGATCGTGCAGAACGTCTCGGCCGCCGCCACCGGCCGCACCGACATCTCGTTCACGGCGCCGCAGGCCGACAGCACCCGAGCCATGCAGGCGCTGCTGCAGGCGCAGGCGTCGGTCGGTTTCGACGAACTGCGGGTCGACGACGAGATCGGCAAGCTCTCCCTCGTCGGGGCCGGCATGCGCACCAACCCGGGCATCTCGGCCCGGCTGTTCCGCGCGCTGGCCGACGCGGGCATCAACATCGAAATGATCTCCACCTCGGAGATCCGGGTCTCGGTCGTCACCCGAGCCGACCAGTTGGAGGCGGCGGTCCGGGCGGCGCACACCGCCTTCGGCCTAGACTCGACCGAGGGTGAGGCGATCGTCTACGGAGGGACGGGCAGATGAGCACGCAGCGCCGGACGGTCGACGTCGGCGTCGTCGGGGCCACCGGGCAGGTCGGCAGCGTGGTGCTGCGGATCCTGGCCGAGCGCGACTTCCCGGTCGGACAGCTGCGCCTGTTCGCCAGCTCCCGGTCCGCCGGCCAGACCATCACCTGGCAGGGGCGCGAGATCGTCGTCGAGGACGCCGCGACCGCCGACCCGACCGGGCTGCACCTGGCCATCTTCTCCGCCGGGGCGACCACGTCCCGGGAGCTGGCCCCCCGGTATGCCGCGGCCGGAGTTATCGTCATCGACAACTCCTCGGCGTGGCGGATGGACCCGGACGTGCCGCTGGTCGTCTCCGAGGTCAACCCGGCCGCCGCCAAGGACCGGCCCAAGGGCATCATCGCCAACCCCAACTGCACGACGATGGCGGCCATGCCGGTGCTCAAGCCGCTGGCCGACGAGGCCGGCCTGACCCGGCTCGTGATCTCGACCTTCCAGGCGGTCTCCGGGTCGGGGCTGGCCGGCGTTCAGGAGCTGTCCGCCCAGGTGCGCCGGGCGGTCGACAGCAGCGACCTCGAGTCGCTGGCCCATGACGGGCGGGCCGTCGAGCTCGGCGAGCCGGTCAAGTACGTCGCCCCCATCGCGTTCGACGTCGTGCCGCTGGCCGGCTCGGTACTCGACGACGGCAGCAACGAGACCGACGAGGAGCGCAAGCTGCGCAACGAGTCCCGCAAGATCCTCGACCTGCCCGACCTGCGGGTCAGCGGCACCTGCGTGCGGGTCCCCGTCTTCACCGGGCACTCGCTGTCGATCAACGCCGAGTTCGACCGGCCGATCACCCCCGAGCGGGCCACGGCGCTGCTCGCCGAGGCACCCGGCGTCGTCCTGGCCGACGTCCCGACCCCGCTCGCGGCGGCCGGCGCCGACCCCGCCTTCGTCGGTCGCATCCGCCAGGACCTGTCACTCGACGACGGGCGTGGGCTGGTGCTGTTCGTCTCCAACGACAACCTGCGCAAGGGCGCCGCGCTCAACACCGTGCAGATCGCCGAACTGCTCGTCGCCGAGCTCTGAGCAGCCCGGCCCCGCCGGCTCGGGCCGCGCTGCGGCCGGGCCCGGCGCGCCGATCACCCACGGGGTGGGCCAAGTCACGTCGCCGGATCACCCGGGTGCGATCGGCAACAGCACCTCGGGCCTATCCTTGACCAGCGGGCGAGCCCCCCCGAGTTCGCCCGCGACCTGACGAGGCGCACCCCGAGCGCCTCGCTCTCCCGACCCGGGGCGAGGCACTCGTGGCACGGACCGCGCGCGATGAGTACGTCTGGGTGCTGCGCAACGCTCGACTGTCCGGTTCGGACCCGGAGCTCACCACCGCCGCCGCCTTCGCTCGGGCCCTCGGCGTCCACCCGGCTCAGGTCACCCGGTGGGAGCGCGGCGAGGTGCAGCAGCGCGAGCCCGTGCTGCGCCGCTACGAACAGGCCCTCGGGTTGTGTGAGCAGCAGCTCTCGCTCGTGCTCGCCTTCCTGGCCCGCACCAGGAGCCGGCTCGCCCCGCCGCATCGGGCCGTCGAGCTGGACGAACCCCGCCGGCGCGAGGTCAGCAGCCTGCTCGAGTCGGCCGTCGGCTGGCAGCCGCTGACCGGCCCGCAATGGCTCATGCTCACCGCCGTGCTGGCCGACCGGCGCACCGTCATCCTGCGGGACCGGGACTGGTCGGAGCTGCTGCTGCGCCTGACCCGGGAACTCGCGGTGACCTGCGGCCTGGACTATGCGGCCCGGTGGGAGTCGGCGGCCCGGCTGGTCGGCAACATCGGTTCGGCCCGCTCGGTGCTGGCGGTGGCCGAGTCCGTCCTGTCCGAGGCCGAGCCGATGCCGTTCAGTGAGTATGCCGCCCTGCTGCAGTACAGCCCCGACCCGGCCGCGCTCGCACTGCTGGTGGACGAGGCGATCCGCGCCCGCAGCCAGGACACCCGTTGGGCCAGCCTGTTCGCGATCGGCACCTGGGCCCGGGACCCGCAGGTCGCCGCCCGGGTCGCCCCCCAGGTGCTCCCAGTCGTCCACGAGACCCTGAACGACCGGCGGGCCTGTCACGCGCTCACCCTCTCGGCGGCCTGGCTGGCCCGGGTGCTCGACCCGGCCGGTGCCCCGCAGTTGGCCCGCGCCCTGGCCGCGTCCGGCGGCTCGGAGGCCGCCCGGACCGTGCTGCTGGAGGGCAACGCGCTGCCGGCGCGGCTGCGCCAGGCGCGGGTCCGCCAGACCCTCTCGGCGATCGCGGACGCCGGCCTGCCGGCGGGCGATCCGGTCCTCGATGGCATCGTCGAGGAAGCGCTGACCAGCGCGGAGCAGGAGGTGCGCGGCAACGCCCTGGGCGCGCTCATGCTGATCCCGCAGGGGGTGCCGATCGCCGGCATCGCGGCCCGCCGGCTGGATCAGGCCCTGGCCGGCGGCGGCCCGGACGGGCTGCGCACGGCCAACGACGTGCTGACCACCCTGTCCTGGCTGGCCCGGCCCGACCAGCTGGCCTGGCTGGTCGACCGCCTCGTCGCCACCGACACCGACCCCGCCCTGCACTGGCCGCTGGCCCGGGCCGCCGGCAACTGTCCGGCGCCCGGCGGCGAGACGCTCGCCGCGTGCGACGAACGGGTCGTCGCCTGGGCCACCGGCCGGCTGGGTGCCGGGGCCGAGGCCGACCGGGCGATCACCGCAGCGGCCTGCTACGTCGTCGGGATGCACGGCCGCACCGACCTGCTGCGCCAACTCTCGGAGCACACCGCCGGGCACGGCCGGTGGGCCGGCTCGCCGCTGTGGTGGCTGCGGCTGCCGGCCGCCATCCGGCCACGCCCGCGCTGACTCCCGCCGGGTCGCGCAGGCAGGTCGCGCAGGCAGGTCGCGCAGCCAGGTCGCGCAGCCAGGTCGCGCAGGCACACCGGTGGCCCGGGTGGCGGCGCTGGGCAACAGCGCCGCCGATCACCGTGTCGCCGCCGACGACACACCCGCGGGAACCCTCGCCCGGCTCGACCCTGGGCCGGCCCCGGGTCAGCCGAGCGTGTGCACCGGCAGTTCGCCGGCCGCATAGCGGGCCCGCAGCACCTTCTTGTCGAACTTGCCGACGCTGGTCTTGGGCACCTCGTCGATGATCGCCCACCGTTCGGGCAGCATCCACTTGGGCAGGCGGTCGGCCAGCCAGGTCTGCAGCTCTTCGACGGTGGTCGAACTGCCTTCGCGGAGCACGACATTGGCCAGCGGGCGCTCGCCCCACCGCTCGTCGGGCACGCCCACGACCGACGCCTCGCGCACGTCCGGGTGGCCCATGATGGCGTTCTCCAGGTCGACCGACGAGATCCACTCACCGCCGGACTTGATGACGTCCTTGGCCCGGTCGGTGAGCACGAGGAAGCCGTCCTGGGTGAGCGAGCCGACGTCACCGGTGCGCAGCCAGCCGTCGTGGAACTTGGCCTGCATCTCCATCCGGTCGACCTCGCTCTCGGCTCCGTTGGCGTAGTAGGAGCCGGTGACCCACGGCCCGCGCACCTCGAGCTCGCCGACGCTCTGGCCGTCGTTGGGCTGCACCGAGTCGTCCGGGCCGATGAGGCGTCCCTCGACGCCGGGCAGCAGGCGGCCCTGGGAGGTCCGGTAGCGCCAGTAGTCGGTCGAGCCGGGCTCGGCCGCCGCGGGGGCGATGGCCAGCGAACCCACCGGCGACAGCTCGGTCATGCCCCAGCCGTGGATGATCTCGATGTCGTGCCGGTCCTGATAGGCCCGCATCATCGCCGGGGGCGCCGCCGCGCCGCCGACCATGAGATAGCTGCACGACGAGGTGTCCACGTCGTTGGCGTCGAGATGGGCCAGCAGGTCGGTCCAGATGGTCGGCACCCCGGCCCCGGAGGTCACCCGGAGCTGCTCGATCATCCGGGCCAGCGGCTCGGCCTGCAGGAAGCGGTCCGGCATGACCAGGCTCGCGCCGGCGAGCATGGCGACATAGGGGAAGCCCCACGCGTTGGCGTGGAACAGCGGCACGACGACCAGCACCCGCTCGCCCTGCCGGGTCCGCAGGGTGGCGGCGACGGTGAGCGCGTGCAGGTAGTTGCTGCGGTGCGAATAGGCGACCCCCTTGGGGTTGCCGGTGGTGCCGGAGGTGTAACACATCGACGAGGCGTCGTCCTCGTCGAGCTCCGGCCAGTCGTAGGAATCCGGTTGCGCGGCAAGCAACTCGGCCCAGTCGTGCACGCTCTCGATGTGCTCGACCGCGGCGAGGGCCGCTCGCACGTCGTCGTCGACGGGTCCGTTGACGATGACGTGTCGCAGGGTCGTCAGGTGCGGCAGCAGCCCGCTGAACGGCTTGGCCAGGGTGTTGTCGACGATGACGACCCGGTTGTCGGCGTGGCTCGCGACATAGATCAGTTGCGGCGGGAAGAGCCGGATGTTCAGGGCGTGCAGCACGGCCCCCATCGAGGGCACCGCGAGATAGGCCACCAGGTGCTCGGCGTTGTTCCACATGAACGTCGCGACCCGCTGGTCCCCGGTCACCCCGAGGCCGCGCAACGCGTGCGCCAGCCGGGCGGCCTGTCGGCCGACCTCGGCATAGGAGATGGCCCGGGCGCCGTCGCCGGTCCACGTGTAGACCTGCTGGTCGGCATGCCAGGTGGTGCCGAAGCGCAGCAGTTGCGAGATGAGCAGGGGCGGGGACTGCATCGTGCTGTGCATGACCAGAGCCTGCCACTGCGGGCGCCCACCAGGGGAGTATGCCGCCCGCCAGACCCCAGCCCGACCGCCCGCAGCCCCACGAGCAGTCCCGCCGGGACCGCCCCACGCCGGACCCGGCGGGACTAGCGTGGGCGGTCATGATCCGACCTCTCCCGACAGCCCGGTCCGCGCACGGCACCGGTTCGATCCCCGCCGCCGGCCCCGGGCTCGGGCGGCTGGCCCGTTCGGTCCTCGCTCGCCCGCGCGCGCTGGCCTGCCTCGCCCTCACCGGGCTGGCGCTGACTTCACCCGGGGCCGCCACGGCGGCCTCGGCCCCGGCTGCCCCGCGGGGCGGAGCGGCCACCCTCTCCTGGCAGGTCGTCCGCGAGACGGGGGTGACCACCGAACGCTTCCGCGGCCTCGCGGCGGTCTCCCGGCAGGTCGCCTGGGCGGGAGGCTACGACGGGCTCATCGTCCGCACGACCGACGGCGGCCGGACCTGGCAGGACGTCTCGCCCGCCGGGGCCGAGGGCCTGCAGTTCCGCGACGTCGAGGCGTTCTCCGCCGATCGAGCCGTGGCCCTGTCGATCGGCTACGGCAGCGACTCCCGGGTCTATGTCACCGACGACGGCGGTGCCAGTTGGACCGAGACCTTCCGCAGCGCCGAGGACGCGGCCTTCTACGACTGCCTCGCCTTCTCGACCCCGCAGCGCGGTCTGGCGGTGAGCGACCCGATCGACGGCAAGACCCGGCTGGCGCAGACCCGGGACGGCGGGCGCACCTGGTCGCTCGTCGACCAGGCGGGCATGGTGCCGGCCCTCGACGGGGAGTACTACTTCGCCGCGAGCGGCACCTGCCTGTCCGCCGGACAGGGCCAGACCACCTACCTCGCCACCGGCGGCGGGGCCGAAGGCCGGGTGCTGGTCAGCCAGGACCGCGGCCACACCTGGTCGGCGGCGACGACCCCGATCGACTCGTCCGGCAGCGCCGGGGTCTTCTCGGTGGCCTTCCGGGACCGGCACCACGGCATCGCCGTCGGCGGCGACTACACCCAGCTCACCGAGAGCGCGGACAACGCGGCGTGGTCGGCCGACGGCGGACGCACCTGGCACTCGCCGACCACCGGGGTCACCGGCTTCCGCTCCGGGTCGGCCTGGATCCACGGCCGGCGGGACGCGGCCCTGGCGGTCGGCCCGAGCGGGTCGGACGTCACCTGGGACGCCGGCCGGACCTGGACCGCGTTCGACTCGGGATCGTTCGACACGGTGCAGTGCACGGCCGACGGGGCCTGTTGGGCCTCCGGCGAGTTGGGCCGCATCGCGGTGCTGCAGGTCGCGCGCTAGCGGCCGCCCGCGAAACCGGCCGCGGCGCGGCATACCCCAGGGGTGGAGGGTATGCCGCGCCGCGGCGCGGGGGGCTCGCGTCGCTCAGTCGGCGCTGCCGATGATCCGCTGGATCTCCTCCTTGGTGCTCGCCTCGCGCAACGCGGTGACCTGGTCGGCCTTGAGGAAGACCCCGGCGAGCTTCTGCAGCAGGGCCAGGTGGTCGTCGCCGGCGCCGGCGATGCCGATGGCGAAGTGCACAGGCTTGCCCTTCCAGTCGATCGGCTCGGCGTAGCGGACGAACGAGATGCCCGAGCGCTTGATCGCGGCCTTGGCGTCGTTGGTGCCGTGCGGGATCGCCAGGGTGTTGCCGACGTGCGTCGACACCGACTTCTCCCGCTCGTGCATCGAGGCCACGTAGGACGGCTCGACGACGCCGGCGGCCACGAGCAGTTCCCCGGCCTCGGTGATCGCGTCGTCGCGGGTCCGGGCCGCGCCGTCCAGCACGATGCTGTCCAGCGGCAGCAGGGCGCTGACCCCGGGCTGGGCCGCGGTGTCCGGCCCCAGCTCCGTCGGCGCGCTCGCCGCGGCCGCGGCCGGCGCCGCCGGCCCCGCCCCGGCGCCCACCGGCGCTTCGAGGTTGGTCGTGCGCAGCAGGTCGACGATCTCGTCGTAGCGCGGGCTGGCCATGAAGTTGTCGACCGAGACGTGGATCGCCGAGCGGGTCTTCTCCCGGGCCCGCGGGGTGAGGTCCTGGTGGCTCACCACGAGGTCGAAGGTGTCGGTGAGGTTGCTGATCGCCTTGTTGACGACGGTGACCTCCGGGAAGCCGGCCGCCTGGATCTTGCGGCGCAGCACCGACGCACCCATGGCGGAGGAGCCCATGCCCGCGTCGCAGGCGAACACGATGTCGCGGATCGGGCCGCTCGGGAGGTCGACCAGCCCGGCCGAGCCCGCGCCGGTCGTCGCACCGGTGAGGGCACCCGAGACCGAGGACTTCTTGCCCTTGAGGGACTCCATCGAGGCGGTCGCGGCGGACAGGTCGCCCTCGTCGTCGGACCGGTCGGTCTTGAGCAGCAGGGCGGCGACGATGAAGGAAGCGGCGGCGCCGAGGATCCACGACAGGGTGACCCCGATGATGCTGTCCGGCGGGGTCTGGATGTAGACCGCGATGATCGAGCCGGGGGCGGCGGGGGCCCGCAGGCCGGAGTTGAACAGCACGTTGACGAAGACCTGGGTCATGCCGCCGGCGATCGCCGCGATGATGAGCTTCGGCTTGGCCAGGACGTAGGGGAAGTAGATCTCGTGGATGCCGCCGAAGAAGTGGATGATCGCGGCCCCGGGCGCGGACGCCTTGGCCATGCCCTTGCCGAACCACATGTAGGCCAGCAGGATGCCCAGGCCGACGGCCGGGTTGGCCTCGAGCAGGAAGAGCACCGACTTGCCCTCGGCCAGCGACTGGTTGGTGCCCAGCGGGGTGAGCACGCCGTGGTTGATGGCGTTGTTGAGGAACAGCACCTTGGCCGGCTCGATGAAGACCGACGTCAGCGGCAGCAGGCCGCGCTCGACGAGCCAGCCGACGGCGCTGCCGGCCGCGTTCGCGAACGGCGTGATGACCAGCGGGCCCATCGCGAAGAAGCCGAAGACGGCCAGGATTATGCCCCAGATGCCGGCGCTGAAGTTGTTGACGAGCATCTCGAAGCCGGGTCGGATGCGGTGCTCCCACAACGCGTCGAGGCGCTTCATCGACCAGCCGCCGAGCGGGCCCATGACCATGGCGCCCATGAACATCGGGATGCTCGTGCCGGCGATGACGCCCATCGTCGCGATCGCGCCGACGACGCCGCCGCGCTGCTTGTAGATGTTGTAGCCACCGGTGTAGCCGATGAGCAGCGGCAGCAGGTAGGTGATCATCGGGCCGACGATGCCCCCGTCGGCGTAGTCGCCCCAGCCACCGATCTTGGCCACCCAACTGTCGTCGGTCAGGCCGCCGGTGCCGCCCATGTTGAGCCAGCCGACCTTGATGAACAGAGCGGTGATGAAGCCCCAGGCGATGAAGGCGCCGATGTTCGGCATGACCATGTTGGACAGGAATGTCCCGAACTTCTGCACGTGTACGCGCGCCGAGGTGCGCTGGGCCGCGCCCGTCGTCGTTGCCGTCATGGGTACCCCTTCGCTGTGAACCACGTCGGTGTGGATCTGTGTGTTTAGTTTTATATCCGACCGACCTTGACCGGGTCAAGAGGTTCTGCGAGGATTCTCGTCAACCGCCAACTCATTCGGGCAGAGAACCGCACGCTGCCCGGACCATCACGATGCAAAGGAGCAGCCATGAAGGCGCTGCGCTTCTACGCCCCCGGCGACGTCCGGGTCGAGGACGTGCCCGAGCCCACCTGCGGCCCGCGGGAGGTCAAGATCCGGGTCCGCAACTGCTCGACCTGCGGGACCGACGTCAAGATCCGCAACAACGGGCACGTCAACATCACCGGGACCACCGTCATGGGTCACGAGGTGGCCGGCAAGATCGTCGAGGTGGGAGCCGAGGTCAACGCGGCATACGGCAGTGACTGGCAGCCGGGCGACCGGGTGCAGGTCATCGCGGCCGTGCCGTGCGGCGACTGCCACGAGTGCCGCAAGGGCTGGATGGAGGTCTGCCAGAACCAGACCTCGGTCGGCTACCAGTACGACGGCGGCTTCGCGGAGTACATGATCGTGCCGCAGCAGGTGCTCAAGGTCGACGGTCTCAACCGGATCCCGGACAACGTCGGCTTCGACGAGGCGTCCGCGGCGGAGCCGTTCGCCTGCGCCATCAACGCCCAGGAGCAACTGGGCATCGAGGCCGGTGACTTCACCGTCGTCTTCGGCGCCGGCCCGATCGGCTGCATGCACATCCGGATCGCCCGCGGCGTGCACCAGGTCGGCAAGGTCGTGCTCGTCGACATCAACGCCGAACGGCTGCAGATGTCCGCCGAGGCGGTCCAGCCCGACTACCTGATCAACTCCGCCGAGCAGGACGTCGTCGCCAAGGTCCTGGAGCTCACCGACGGCCGCGGCGCCGACGTCGTCATCACCGCGACCCCCGCCAACGTCACCCAGGAGCAGGCCATCGCCATGGCCGCGCGCAACGGCCGCATCTCGTTCTTCGGTGGGCTGCCCAAGACCAACCCGACGATCACCTGCGACTCCAACCTCGTGCACTACCGGCAGCTGCACATCCACGGAGCCAACGGCTCGTCACCGACCCACAACAAGCGCGCGCTGGAGTACATCTCGACCGGTCAGGTGCCGGTCAAGGACCTCATCACCGCACACATCCCGCTCGAGCGGGTGCTGGACGCCTTCGAGATGGTCGCCAAGGGCGAGGCGATCAAGGTCACCGTCGAGCCGTAGTCATCGGGTCGAGCAGCCGCACGAGCCGACCGGCAGCACGACACGTGCGCGGCATACCCCCGAGGTATGCCGCGCACGTGCGACCCGGGCGGGGATGGATCAGGCGGTCGGAGGTGGCGCCGTTGATCTGCTGCGCGGGTCACCGCGGCGATCACGCTGCCCGCTCCAGACAGACTTCAGGATTCCTCTCCCCAGGACTCCCCGCCGCACTCCCCGCGGCGTGCCACCATGACACCACACGCAGGGGCACCCCGGACAGGCTTTCGGGGCAACATTCTCGCCTGCTGAAACGTTTACAGTTCCTTTCAGAAGGTGAAGCCCGCGTAGCTGGCCGCCAGGCTCCTGGTGCCGCTGCGCACGTCGTAGACGTAGGTCGAGATGTTGCCCGCGCGGACGTCGATGGTCAGGGTGCGCACGGTCGCCTTGGTGAGATTGTGGTCGCACTGCAGGTATGCCGCGATGCGGTTGCCGTTGACGCCCACGTCGGTGCGCTGGCCGTAGCTGCCCACGTGCCCGGAGACGACGATCTTGACGTTGGGGTAGACCTTGACGAGGTTGTCGAAGAGGTACTGCGGGGCGGTCGCCCCGTAGCCGCCGTTCCACGTGCTCACCGCTGCGCCGGAGGTCAGGTAGGAGTGGGTGACGACGATGACGTTGTGGTCCGGGTGGCCGGCGACCACCTGCCGCGCCCACTCGACGACGTCCTTGCGCGGCCACGGCTCGAGGGTGAGCACCAGCCACTGCCTGCCCGCGGCCGGGAAGGTCGCCCAGATGTTGTCGACCTTGCCCGCCTCCATCGCCCCGCGGACGCCGCCGAAGCGGGCCGCGGTGAAGTTGGCGTTGAACTCCTGGGTCTGGCGCTGCAACCAGGTGCTGTTGCAGTTGGCGCCGAAGCGGGCCCGGCACTCGGGGTTCTTGACGTAGGCGTCGCCGCCGTAGCCGCCCCGGCCGTCCCAGCCGACGACCCGGCTGTCGTGGTTGCCGATCGCGACCGTGTAGGGCAGCCCGGCCGCCTCGAGCGGGGCCAGCGCCGACCGGCTGACGTCGTACTGCCGCTGGTCGACCCAGCCCCAGTTGGTGATGTCACCGACGTGCGCGACGAAGCGGGTGTCCAGCGCCTGGCGCTGCTCGAGGATCCAGTCGACGCGCTGCCGGGAGCGGGTCGAGCCGTCCGTCGTCTCGGTCTGCGTGTCCGGCACGACGACGATGCTGAACCGGCCGTCGGCGTCCGGATCGGTGCCGGCCGGTGGCGGCGGTGGCGGTGGCGGCGGTGGTGGCGGTGGCGGTGACGGCGGTGGCGCGATGACCACGTCGCCGGGCGCGGCGTGGAAGGTGACGTGCCCCTCGGTCCAGCCGTCGGCCAGCAGGCGGTCCCGCTCGGCGGTGCTGACGGTGAAGCGGTGGATCGCCCCCTGGAGCAGCCGGTAGACCGGGATCGTGCACCCCAGCGCGGCGGGGGAGGCGTAGAAGTTGACGCCCTTGTCGACGTAGCCATAGTTGGCCAGCGCCTTGTCGAGTTCGCTGCCCTCGAGCAGCCAGACGAAGTCACCGCTGTCCGGGTGGTGGATGCGATGCACTGGCAGCAGACCGTCGACGGGCTTGACCGAGGCGCGCAACGGCGCCCCGAGGTTGACATCGAACCCCCAGAGCGACTCGGCGTTCTGGGCCTCGGTGACCGAGCGGGCCAGCAGGGTGCGGCCGGTCGAGCTGGAATCGCGTTGCTGGATGGGGTCGGTGAGGCCGGCGCACATCGTCGATTCGTCCGCTGCCGCTGCCGCTGCCGTGGCCGGCGCCGCGAGCAGGGCCGCGGTCGCCGCGGCCAGCACGGTGGCGGCTGCGACGGCTCGACCCAGGGATCGACGTGGCATGGTTCGGGGCGGCACGGAGCGAAGCGGCATGGTTCGGGGCGGCATGGTTCGGGGCAGCACGGTTCGAGGCAGCATGGACAGTCCCCTCTCAGGTCCCGGACAGGGAGATGCGACCTGGTCAAGGCGGTCAGGCGGGTGGACGGGCCCGCGACGCCCTGGGGAGATTACTACCGGCGGCACGGCGAGGGTCAACCGTCGTCCCGCGGCAGAACCGACGAATCGGGCGCGGCTCCGCACCGGCGAGACGAAGATCACGGCACGTCTGACGCGCGGGTGACCGCGCGGCATACCGTCGTCGTCGGGTGCCGATCAGCCTTCGGCCAGGCGGGAGCGGACCACGTCGACGAGCACCGCGGCCTGGCTGTGCGCCGCGTCCTTGGTGGCGGTCAGCAACGTCAGGTGCGGGTGTTCCCGGGCCAACTCGAGAAGCCGGGACAGCGCCGACGACCCGTCGAGCTCGCGGCGATAGCGGTCGGCGAACTGCGCGAACCGCTCCGGGCGGTGGCCGTACCAGCGGCGCAGTTCGGTGGTCGGTGCCACCTCGCGCAGCCACTCGCCGAGGTCCAGGTCGGCCTTGGCGACCCCCCGCGGCCAGATCCGGTCCACCAGCACCCGGTAGCCGTCGCCGGGGCCGGGCTGGTCGTAAACCCTCGCGTAGCTCACCCGATTTTCCACGGTTACGAGTGTAAGATATCGACTACCTGTCGAGGGAGGCAACCGCTGTGGCCATCTCCGAGGCGCCCAGTCGCCACCGCGCCAACGCACCTGAGCACACCGCTTCAGCCCGGCCGGTGCGGCCCCCGTCGTCCCGGCTGATCCGAGTCCTCACGACCACCGACCACAAGGTCATCGGCAACCTCTACTTCGTCACGACCTTCGCCTTCTTCCTCATCGGTGGGGCGCTGGCCATGCTCATCCGGGCCGAACTCATCGCCCCCGGGCTGCAGATCGTCGACGATCCCCTGCAGTTCAACCAGTTGTTCACCATGCACGGCGCGATCATGCTGCTGCTCTTCGCGACGCCGCTGTTCGCGGGCTTCGCCAACGCGATCATGCCGCTGCAACTCGGCGCGCCGGACGTCGCCTTCCCGCGGCTCAACATGTTCGCTTACTGGCTCTACCTGTTCGGCGGGCTGATCACCCTCATGGGTTTCCTGGCCCCGGGCGGTGCCGCGTCGTTCGGCTGGTTCGCCTACGCGCCGCTGTCCACGGCGGAGTACAGCCCGGGCATCGGCGGGGATCTGTGGATCTTCGGGCTCGTCCTGGCCGGCTTCGGCACCATTCTCGGCGCGGTCAACTTCATCACGACGATCCTGTGCATGCGGGCGCCGGGACTGACCCTTTTCCGGATGCCGATGTTCACCTGGACGGTCCTGGTGACCTCGCTCATGGTCATCATCGTCTTTCCGGTGCTGGCCGCCGCACTGTTCGGGCTGGGCACCGACCGGCGGCTCGGCACGCACCTGTTCGACCCGGAGGCCGGCGGGGCGATGCTCTGGCAGCACCTGTTCTGGTTCTTCGGCCACCCCGAGGTCTACATCATCGCGTTGCCGTTCTTCGGCATCATCAGCGAGGTCATGCCGACCTTCTCGCGCAAGCCGCTGTTCGGGTACAAGACGATGGTCTTCGCCACGGTCGCGATCGCCGCGCTGTCGATGGCGGTCTGGGCGCACCACATGTATGCCACCGGCCAGGTGCTGCTGCCCTTCTTCGCGGTGATGTCGATGCTCATCGCCGTGCCCACCGGGCTGAAGTTCTTCAACTGGATCGGCACGATGTGGGGCGGGTCGCTGACCTTCTCCGCCGCCATGGTCTGGGCGCTCGGCTTCCTCTCGACGTTCCTGTTCGGTGGCGTCACCGGGGTCATGCTGGCCAGCCCGGTGCTGGACTTCCACGTTACCGACACCTATTTCATCGTCGCGCACTTCCACTACACCGTGTTCGGCACGGTCGTCTTCGCGATGTTCTCCGGCTACTACTTCTGGTGGCCCAAGCTCACCGGCCGGATGCTCGACGAGCGGTTGGGCAAGATCCACTTCTGGATGCTCTTCATCGGCTTCCACACGACCTTCCTCGTGCAGCACCTGCTCGGCATCCAGGGCATGGCCCGGCGCTACGCCGACTACCTGCCCGAGGAGGGCTTCCA